>DAIOSZ010000176.1:7800-8035 GCA_036752305.1 Burkholderiaceae bacterium | reverse complement strand
GGGGGGCCAGCGGGCTACGCCGCCGCTGGGGGAGGCGCCGGCCCCTTCAGCGGGATGGCCGACGGCGTCGGCGCCGCGTGGAGGAGGGGAGGCACGGGCTGGTCCGGCGCCCGCCGCATCGGGCTGCGCCCTGGTTGATCCGGATTTGCGTTCAACCGAGAACCCGCAGTTGACCGCCACCAACGACCGGAATTCCCATATGAATCAACGCCGCTCGGGCTTCCATGGGGCGCGG
>DAIOSZ010000176.1:5481-7725 GCA_036752305.1 Burkholderiaceae bacterium | reverse complement strand
CCAGCACCAGCCGCGCGCTCTTGCAGCCCGAGACGCAGATCATCATCGTCTTGTTGGCCGCGCGCTCGCTGGCCGATAGCACCGAATCGCGGTGGTCGGGCTCGCCCTCGATGACCTTGGTCTCGCAGGTGCCGCAGATGCCTTCCTCGCAGGAATAGATCACGTCGGCGCCGGCATCGCGCAGCGTGGCCAGCAGGCCTTTGTCGGGCGTGACCTGGATCACCTTGCCGCTTTTTTGCAGGACCACTTCGTAGCTGCCGAGCGCGTCGCTCGCGGCGGCCTGCTCGACGGCGGTAAAGCGCTCGATGTGCGCGTTTTTCAGGCCCAGCGCCTCGGCCGTGGCGACAAAGCCGTCCAGCATCGGCGTCGGGCCGCAGGCATAGAAGTGGGTGGTGGCGGCGTTCTCACCGCCGGCGCGGGCGGCCAGCAGCGCGCGCAGGTCGGGCGGGCCACCGGCCTGCGCGTCAAAGTGCCAGTGCACCGGAATGCCCAGCGCCAGGATTTCATCGTGAAACGCCGCCTCGCCCTGCGAGCGCGCCGCGTAGATCAGCTCCACCGGCCGGCCCAGCGCCTTCAGGCGCCGCGCCATGCACAGGATGGGCGTGATGCCGATGCCGCCAGCCAGCAACACGCTGCGCGCCGCGTCTTCATGCAGCGCGAAGTTGTTGCGCGGCGCGGAAATCGTGATCGTCTGCCCCACGCGCAACTGCTCGTGCACCGCGCGCGAGCCGCCGCGGCTGGCGCGGTCGCGCAGCACGGCCACGCGGTAGCGCGCGGGCGCGTCGGCCATGTCGAGCAGCGAGTAGCTGCGCACGAAGCCACCGCCCAGGTGCAGGTCGATGTGCGAGCCTGCGGCAAAGGTGGGCAGCGCCTGCTCGCCGCCGCCGGGCACCGGCACGAGTTCAAGGCTGATGATGCCCGGCGCTTCCCAGCGCAGGGCCTTGACGAGGACGGAGAGGGTGTTGGCTTGGCTCATCGAACGATCATACGGTGCCGATGCGTTCCTCTTGCTGCTTGGCCAGGTTGCGCAGATGGCGGCGCAGACGCACGATGCCCATGTCGTGCTGATACAGGTGCTCGCGGCGGTTGGCGTCGGGCTCCATGTGCTCCATCGCCACGCGGTCCTGCTCCAGCACGTTCCAGTGGCGCTGCTCCAGCCGGTTCTTGTACAGGAAGCGCCAGGTGTCGCGCTGCCAGCCGCTGACCTTGCGGCAGCGCCAGTGGAACACGCCGGCGATTTCCTTGGTCACCGGTGTGTAGCTGCCAATGATCGTGAAATTGCCGCCCGGGCCGCCCGTCTTGGGGTAGGGGATTTCCAGGCGCATCAGGTGGATACCGGTGGCGATCCACTCGGTCCAATCGAAATTCACGTCGCGCTGGCCGATTTTCTCGAAGATGAAGCCATGCTCCAGGTCGCGCAGCTGGAAGTCGGCCGTGATGTCGCCCTCGCTCATCGAGTGCGACTGCTTGTGCAGGTAAGCGCCGTGCATCGGGTCGATCACGTTGTCGATCACGTAGCGGTAGTCGCAGCCCCACTCGGTGTAGCACAGGAAATGCGACCACTCGGGCGAGGTCAGCTGCTCGGGCAACACCAGCGGCGGCGGCTCGGCCAGATGCGGGTCGTGCGCGTTGAAGACGAAGATCGCGCCGGCCGCCTCGCGCGTGTGGAACATGCGCGTGGGCCGCGAGCCCTCGAGCTTGCAGCCCGGGCTGCCGGGGACCTTGGTGACCGTGCCGTCGCAGCGCACCTCCACGCCGTGGTACGGGCAGGCGATGCGGTTGCCCAGGTTCACGCCCAGCGACAGCGGCGCCCCGCGGTGCGGGCAATGGTCTTCCAGCGCGTGCACGGCGCCCGTGGTGTCGCGCCACAGCACCAGCTTGATGCCCAGGCGACGCAGGGAGATGGGGTCATCCTTGACAAAGCCTGACGGACAGATGGGAAACCACAGGTCCTTCAGGCCGATTTCCAGCGCGCGGTCAGCGCTGTCTTGGGGGTAAGTGGCGTTGTTCATGCGGGGGTGCCTTGCTGATGACGAATGACAGATGACGGATGGCCTTGCCGCTGCGCGGCTGCGATGACGAATGACAAATGACGAATGACTTCCCGGCGCGCAGCGCCGTCATCGAGCGACGCGAAGTCATTCGTCATTCGCAATCCGTCATTCCATCCCCTACATCCCCAGGCGGGCCATTTCCAACTGATAGCTCTCCGGCGTCCAGGGCGCGCCGTCGGGGCCGGCGGGG
>DAIOSZ010000176.1:0-5471 GCA_036752305.1 Burkholderiaceae bacterium | reverse complement strand
ATTCGTTGAGGTAGCTCACCAGGCCGGGCAGGTCGTGCACGCCCTGCGCGAACGCGCGCTCAATCGCGTCGCCGAGCAGGTTCTCGTAAGCCGTGGGCGGCTTTTCGCGGGTCTGGTGGGTTTCGTTGTAGAGGGCAGGGGTGGTGCTCATTTTTGGGTGTCCGTCATGAATCGTCCGCTGGGGGCCTCGGCGTGCTTCTGGCGCCGCGTCTGGCCGTCGATCCCGCCCTTGATCGCCCATTCGGCGAACACGGTTGGCCCCGGCGTGAAATCGCGCGGCTGCCAGGCGGGGGTGAGCTCGTCCTCGTCGGTGTAGTACTCCACCAGCGCACCGGCCGGACTCTGAAAATACCAGAACATCGCCGACGAGATCGGATGGCGCCCGGGGCCCAGTTCGGTCTCCCAGCCCCGGCGCGACATGTTCAGCCCGCCGCCGATCACCTCGTGCAGGTCGCGCACCGTGAACGCCACGTGGTTCAGGCCGGCGCGGCCTTCCGGCGTCTGCAGCAGGAACAGGTTGTGGTGCCCGCCATGGCCCGAGCACCGCAGAAAATGGCCGCGCCCGGGGTATTGGTCGGACAGCCAGAACCCCAGCCGCTCGCGATAAAAGCGGCTGCTGGCCTCCAGGTCCTTGACGAACAGCACCACGTGGCCAATCTCCACCGGCGTGGCGCGCTCATACGCGGGGCTGGGCGCGTCCACGCGGCGCCGCTCGGCCCAGGTGTTGGTGCGCGCGCAGGGCAGCTCCACGCTGCGCCGCGTGCTCACCACGAAGCGCAGCCCCAGCCCGGCCGGATCGGTGCAGCGCAAGCCGTCGCCATCCTCGGCCAGGCCTTCGACGCCGCTCAGGCGCAAGCGCAGCGCGGCCAGCGCCGCCGCGTCGGCCACTCCCCAGGTGACTTCGCGCACCGTCGGGTCGGGCTCCAGGCCAGGCGGCAGCCCGGCCGTGCCGGCGGGCGTGAGCAGCACGCGCGCGCCGTTGAGGGGCTCGAACACCGTGCCCGCCGCATCCACCGGGGTCAGGCCGAAGTCGGTAAAAAAGCGCGCGCAGAGCTGCGGCTCCAGCACGCCAAAGCGCAGGGCTTCAATACCGGTCAGCAACATGGTGACTCCCGTACTCGAAGGCAAATGGTTTCATATGTGTTACGATGTTTCACATCTGAATCTAATTGAATTTTTTCAAATGACGGCCCGTCTGTCAAGCGCGGACTGAGAGCCCGGCTTTTGCGACACAATGGCGATGCCGGCCCGGGTGGTGAAACGGTAGACACAGCGGACTTAAAATCCGCCGCTCGCTGAAAGGCAGCGTGCCGGTTCGATCCCGGCCCCGGGCACCAGGCCATTCGACAGCCGAGGACACCATGCAAGACGACAACGCACCTTTCGAGATCCATGTCCACGGCCAGGTCCAGCTCCGCGCGGACGTGAACTACGAGCAGCTCCAGGACGCCCTCAAACCCCTGTGGTCCTACGCCGGCGCGCGCTCGCTGGCCGATGGCGCCGCCAGCAGCTACGAGGAGGAGCCGGGCATCCGCTTCGACGCCAAGAAGCACGAGCTGGAGATGTGCTGGACCGTCGATGGCGATGAGGACTTCCGTCAGGCCGTCGATGAAATGGCCATGGGCCTGAACGAACTGGCCGACCAGGGCGCCGCCATCGAGGTGACTTTCTACGACGCCGAATTCGACGAAGAGGACGCCAGCGACGGCGACGAGTCGCGCGACGACTTCATGATGGTCTTCGTCGGCCCCACTCCCGCCGCCATCATGCAGGTGCAGCGCGACCTGCTGGTCGAGGACGTGGTCAACCTGATGGAGCGGCATTTCGACGGCTCCGAGCTCTCCGGCGTTGTCGGCGAGATCGACAAGCTGTTCACCCAGCGCTTCGACAAGCTCGTCAACTCGCTGGAAATCGGCAAACCCCCGCGCGGCGGCGGCGCCTCCGGCCACGGCAGCGGGCGCCGGCCGCGCCATCTGCACTGAGGGCCGGCGCGCCGACACCCACAGGGTGGACCGGTCGTCCACCTGCCGTTCGGGCGGACCTGCACCGCACAAACGGCTGGGGAGAACTGCAAAAACCGTAGCTGCCCGTGGATGTTCTACCGTCAGTTCAGGCCAAAAAGTCTCTCAAAACAGGCTCCAAAACCGCCCCCGGAGACCGTTTTGGATACCAGTTTGTTGATGTCGTAACAAAAATGTAGAGATATCAACAGAGTCAGCCCAAATGCCGCCAGGCAGTGAGCCGGCGCTCCACCCAGGCCAAGGCGCCGTAGAGGGCCAGGCCGAGCAGGGCCAGCAGGATGACGGCGGCGAAGACGCGCGTGGTGTCAAAGGTGCCTTGCGCGGTGAGGATGACGTAGCCCAGGCCCTTTTGCGAGGCCACGAATTCGCCGACGATGGCGCCCACCAGCGCCAGCGAGATGGCGACCTTCAGGCCCGCCAGGATGGAGGGCAGGGCGGCCGGCAGGCGCACCTTGAAGAAAAAGTCCCAGCGCGAGCCGCGCAGCACCCGGCCCAGGTCCAGCACGTCTTGCGGCACCGAGCGCAGCCCGTGCACCGAATCGACGATGACGGCAAAGATGGAGATCAGAAAAGCGATGGCGATCTTGGGTTCGGCGCCGGTGCCCAGCCAGATGACGAACAGCGGCGCGATGGCCACCTTGGGCACGCTGTTGAGGCCGATGATCAGCGGATACGCCGTGTGCTCGAAGGACTTGGAGCCCACCAGCGCGGTGGCGATGAGCACGCCCACCACGGCGGCCAGCGCAAAGCCGGCCAGCGTGGTGGCCAGCGTGTACAGCGCGTGGTCGGCGTACCAGCGCCATTCGCTCACCATTTCCTTGAGCACCGCGCTGGGCGCGGGCAGCAGGATGCTGGGGATCTTGAGCAGGCGCACCGACGCTTCCCACAGCACCAGGAACACGGTCAGCGAGAGCAGGCCCAGCACCAGGCGCTGGAGGTTTTCCTGGCGCCGCGTCATGCCGCCAGCTCCTCGCGCACCGCGCCGCTGTCCTCGTTGAGCAGGCCCATGGCGCGAAACAGCTCGCGGATGCGCGTGGTGTAGCGGCCGAACTCGGGCGTTTCGCGCACCGCCAGGCGGCGCGGGCGGGGCAGGTCGATCTCCAGAATCTCGGCGATCCGCCCGGGCCGCGGCGACAGCACCACCACGCGGTCGGCCAGAAACGCCGCCTCGGCGATGCCGTGCGTGACGAAGACCACCGTGTTGCGCGTCTCCAGCCACAGCCGCTGCAGCTCGGCGTTCATCTGGTCGCGCGTGAGCGCGTCCAGCGCGCCAAACGGCTCGTCCATCAGCAGCAGGCCGGGCTTGTCGATCAGCGCCCGGCAGATGGCCGCGCGCTGGCGCATGCCGCCAGACAACTGGCGCGGATAGTGCTGGCCAAAGTCGGCCAGCCCCGTCAGGCGCAGCAGCTCACGCAGCGGCTGGTGGTAGTCGGCCAGCGGCTTCTTGGCAAACTCCACCGGCAGCAGGATGTTCTTCTCGATGGTGCGCCAGTCCAGCAGCGCGTCGCGCTGGAACACCATGCCGATGTGCTCGGGCGGGCCGTCCACCGGGCGGCCGTCCACCTCCAGCGTGCCCGAGGTGTGGGCTTCCAGCCCGGCGATGCAGCGCAAAAAGGTGCTCTTGCCGCAGCCGCTGGGGCCCAGGATGCTGATGAACTCACCCGGCCGCACGTCCAGCGAGATGTTCTCCAGCGCGGTCAGCGGCTTGTCGCCCGCGTAGACCTTGCCAACGGCCTGGGCGTGGATGCCGACCGCCGTCATTTGACGACCGGCGCCGGGCGCACCAGGCCCGTGACGTAGAAGTCTGCTCCGTCCTTGTCGCTCTTGAGCAGGCCGGCCGAGGACAGCGTTTTGACCGCCGCCGTCCACTCGGCGGGTACCGGCGCCGCAAACGCCTGGCCGGCGGCGGGCGTCAGCTTGAAGAAGCCCTTGAGCGCGTCGATCTGCGCGCGCACGATCTTGCGGTCCAGCTTGGCCTGCGGGCGCTGGGCCAGGATGGCGTCCACCGCTTCCTCCTCATGGCCGTCGTACACGTATTGCCAGGCGGCGGCCACCACGCTGGAGAATTTGGCAATGGGCTCGCGGCGCGCGGCCAGCTTGGCTTCGGTGGCAAACAGGCCGAAGCTGGGCATGTTCAGGTTGTAGTCGGCAAAGCGGATGGCCTCGGACGGGCGCGAGGCCGAGACCACCGGCAAAAAGAACGGAATGGTGGAAAACGCCGCGTCCGCGCGGCCCGCCGCGTAGGTGGCGGCCTTGCCCGCCGCGTCCACGTTGAGCAGTTCCACGTCAGACCGCTTGATGCCCCCGGCGGCCAGGAAGGTGTCGATGAACGGCGCCTCCAGCGAACCGGCCGTATAGGCCACCTTCTTGCCCTTGAGGTCGCTGGGGCCCTTGATGCCCGCGCCCTGCGGCACCAGCAGCCCCACGTCGCTGAGCTGCGCGAACACGGCGGTGGCCTTGACCGGCAGGCCCTTGTCGCGCGCGATCATCATCGTTGCCAGAGCCGCATGTCCCAGGTCGAACTGATCGCCGCTGCCCACGATTTGCACCGTGGTCACCGAGCCGTTGCCGTCTTCCAGCTGCACGTCCAGCCCCGCCGCCTTGTACCAGCCCTTTTGCTGCGCCAGATGCAGCGCCGCGTGCACGCCCCAGGGCGTCCAGTCCAGGCGCACGCGCAGCTTCTCCAGCGGCTGCGCGGCCGCCGCCGCGCAGAACGTGGCCGCGGCGGCAAAGGAACAGGCATAACGGATCAGGCGAGCGGAAAGACGCATGGCAAGGGCTCCAACAAATCAGGGATGAAATGACCTGGATCAGGTAAAATAACTCAGTATGCTGATTGAATTGTTGCCTGTCAATGGCGAAGGAGTCCGGGAAAACTCTGTCTAGTCAGCGCTTAACTGGGCAGAGCATGGAATTTCCACACTCCGTATACGGATGATATGCCTCAAGGTGCAGCTGGATCAGCGGGTGAGGGAAGCGAGTTGGCAAGTGCTTCAAAATTCATAGCTGCTCGTGGGCGCTTTCATTGCGAAATCACCCAATCCACTCACCAAAATCCGGGCTTCAACGGATAGATTCTGTAGAGTAATCTACAAAAACGTCACAACATCAACAAAATCACATGAAAACGGTGGCTTGAACGGCCGCCAAGGCTGAATATTTGGAACCGTATTGGCCAAATAGCCAGGAAACACCACCACGGGCAGCTATGGTTTTTGAAAACCGCCAATACCCATTCAGCCCGCCTTTTTCGCCCCACCCACCAAGCCGGTGGTCAGCGCCGTGCCGAGTGCGATGACCACGCCGCAGGCGATCATGCGCAGCGTGACGGGTTCGCCGATGAACAGCGCGCCGTAGACGATGGCGAAGACCGGGACCATGTACGTGACGGAGATGGGCTCTCCGGAATAACTTGTGGAACAGGTGACCATGCAGTATCCTCCTGAGTCG
>DAIOSZ010000175.1:6875-8074 GCA_036752305.1 Burkholderiaceae bacterium | reverse complement strand
CCTGGTCTGCCGCACCTCGGGCTGCGCGCAGCGCTACCTGGCGCACGACTCGTTGAACGCGCTGTGGCAGGCGACGACGCGGAGCGACGCCGAGCACGGCAGCGCGTACCACGCGCGCTTCCTGAACTACCTGCATGAGGTGCAGGACCGCGACCTGACGCTGGGCGTCGCCATGACCGATGCCAAGGGCGACCGCTCGCAGCGGCCGGGCGAGCAGGCCAACCCGGACGTCTACCTGCGCATCGTCGAGCGCAACGCGCGCGGCATCGTCATCAGCGGCACCAAGGCCATCGTCACCGGTGGGCCGTACATGCACGAACTGCTCGTCATGCCCAGCCGGAACATGGGCCGCGAGGACGCGGACTTTGCCGTGTGCTGCGCGGTGCGGGTGGACGAGCCGGGCATCACCATCGTCTCGCGCCCGGCGGGCCGCCCCGGCGAGAAACTGGAGCATGGCGACGCGCCGTTTTCGCGCCGCTACGGCCAGGCCACGGCGGTGGTGCTGTTCGAGCGCGTGTTCGTGCCCTGGGAGCGCGTGTTCTTCGCCGGCGACTGGGAGCACAGCCATGTGCTGACCTACAGCTACGCCACGCACCACCGGCACAGCTGCATCGCCGCGCGGGCGGGCTTTGGCGACCTGCTGATCGGCGCTGGCGCGCTGATGTGCGAGGCCAACGGCCTGGACCCGGGCGCCACGGCCAGCCTGCGCGAGCCGATGGTGGAGCTGATCAAGATCGTCGAAGGCTTCTACGCCTGCGGCGTGGCCGCCAGCGTCTACGCCACGGCGGACCCGCACAGCGGCTCCTTCATGCCCGAGCCGGTGTACGCCAACATCGGCAAGCTGCTGCTGGCCACGCAGATCTACGACATGCACCGGCTGGCGCACGAGGTCTCGGGCGGGCTGATCGTCGCGCTGCCCGGGCCCGACGAGGACCACAACCCGGCCACCGCGGCCAAGCTGTCCGAGGTGCTGCAGGCCCACCCGGACATCCCCTACGACAAGCGCATCCAGACCGCGCGCTTCATCGAGGACCTGACCGCCTCGCACCAGGGCGGCTGGTACTCGGTGATCAGCCTGCATGGCGGCGGCTCGCCGGCCGCGATGAAGCAGGAGATTTGGCGCAACTACCCGCTGGGCTCGAAGGTGGAACTGGTCGAGCGCCTGCTCGAGCGCGGCGTGCTGCACGACGAGCGCCGCG
>DAIOSZ010000175.1:0-6865 GCA_036752305.1 Burkholderiaceae bacterium | reverse complement strand
CCAGCCGGGCCGCTGCTGCGACACCGGCTGCACCGCGCCCGGGCAGCCGGTGATGGTGCCCTTGCCCGAGCGCCGGGACAAGGGCTGACGCGGCGGCGCTGGCTCAGTTGCCGGCCAGCCGCTGGTCGATCCACGCAAAGGCGTTTTGCACGTCGTAGTTGCCGGCGTGGCCCTGATCCCAGTGCAGCGCGAAGTCGGCGGTCTTGACCTTGCTGTCGGCCTTCAGGGCGCGGCTGAGGTTGTAGGCCACGGTGAAGGAGGTGTCGCGGTCGCGCGCGCCGACGCGGATGCGCCAGTGCGGGGTGATGCCATCGGTCTTGCCCACGTAGGGCAGGGCGTTGATCATCCGGTACTGGCCAAGCAGGAAGTCGCGCTGCGGGTTGGTGGCCCAGGTGAAGCCGGTGTTCTTCAGGCCGACGTTGCCTTGCGCGGCGTTGACGGCGTCGCCGCCGTTGTTGTTGTTCCAGCCGAATTCGGTGAAGTTGGAATAGACCTGGCTGGCCGTGCCAAACAGGTTGGATTCGCCGCCGCTGTAGTTGCCGTTGATCACGGTACCGGCCTTGGTGGTGTCGGCCGTGGGGGTGGCGGCCAGCGCCGGGGTCTGGCCGATCTGGTCGAAGGCCGGCACCGCCTTCAGGCGCGCCTGCTTGGCCACGAACTTGAGGTAGTTGGCGGTGTTGAACGCGGTGACGGTGCCGCTGGCGTCCACGTCGATGAAATCGTTCTTGTAATACAGCGTGCCGCTGCCGCCGGCCACGCCGTTGGCGGCGGCGCTGCCGAAGGCGTTGTAGGCGACGATGCTCTTGCCCGACTTGACGTAGGCGCTGGCGGCCTTCTTGAACTCGGACTCCAGCGCGGCCATCATGTTGCCGGTGGTCAGCGCCGAGCCGTCCTCGGCCTTCAGGCCCAGGCTGGCCTGGTAGGCGGTGAAGCCGTTCATCAGCGTGGCACTGCCCGCAGGGTCGGGGTTGGAGGCGCGCACCAGCTCGGCGCCGCTGGCGTCCACGATCAGGCCGGCCTTCTGGTCGGCCGAGACCGCGGCGCGCGTGCCCAGGGTGTTGAACATCCACTCGTAGGCCAGATCGGCGCTGCCCATGTCCTGAATGGGGCAGTAGGCGACGATGGCGAAAACGCTGTCGCTGATGGAGCTGCGGCCGTCGGCGTCGATGCCGGCGGCGCCGGCGGCCTGGAGGTAGGGGAGATAGTCGGCGCTGTTGCCGGTGGCGCCCAGTTGCGTGCTTTGCGCGCCGCCGCCGCTGGTGCCGTTGACGACGATGCGGGTCGCGGTGCCGGGCATCAGGCCGTCGTTCAGGCGCAGGTAGCGCACGGCGGCCTTGGCATCGACAATGGCGGCCGGCGACTTGCCCTGGTAGATGCCGTCGTCGTACACGCCCGCTGGCGCCGTGGCGCCCCGACTGCGCGAGGCCATGTTGATGTAGACGAAGCCGCGCGCCAGCGCCGCGCCGCGCTTGTCGGTGTCGCTGGTGGAGCTGTAGGTGCCGCCGTTGACGATGTCGGCGCCCGCGTAGTTGGCGCTGGTGATGGCGTCGCTGCCGTTCCAGCCGCCCTTGCCGCCCTGGTAGCTGGCCAGCCAGCCGCCGTTGTTGACGTTCAGGAAGATGGCGTTGTCCTGCCGCGCCGCGTCCGCCTCGCGCACGAAGATGTTCATGTTCTGGTAGCCGCAGGCCTGGTTGTCCACCGCGCCGGCCGATTGCGTGGGCGCCAGCTTCATGGGCTTGCCGACGTAGCAGACCTCGCGGTACCAACGCACCGGCGTGCTCACGCCGTCGAGCGTGACGGTGAGGGTGGTGTATTGGGTCTTGTCGAAGGCCAACTGGTTGTCGTACACGCCGGGGCCGGGGTCGTCGCCGCCGCAGCCCAGGGTGAGGCTGGCCACGCAGAGCGCGGCGGTCAGGCTGGTTGCCTTGAAAAAAAAGCCAGTGGGATGGGGGCGGGGCCGCCTACCGGGCGTCCATCGCCCGGACCTTGTCGCCGCCGGCCACCGAGTAGGTCATGGGCACCTTGCGGGTGGCCAGGAACTGCTCCAGCGTCTGGCCGCGGAAGGCGGCGTAGACCTCGGGGTTGGAGACGCCCAGCACGGCGGCCATCTTCTCCAGCACGAAGAAGCTCACGCCGCGGCGCACCATCTCGATCCACTTGCGCTGGGCGATCAGGTCTTTTTCCTCGTCGCTCAGTCCCCATTCACGGGCCAGCGCGTCAAAGTCGTTGACGAAGCGCGCGCGGTGCGCGGGCTTGACCAGTTCGTGCAGGAAGGTGTTGATGCGCAGGTTGGCCTGGCTGCGCGCGAGCGTGAAGGGGTAGGTGCCTTCGAGGCTGCCGGCGCCTTCGAGTTCGTGGCCCATGTGCGTCAGGTGCGCCTGCACCGCCCGCGGGTCGGGCGCGCCGCCCAGGTCTTCGAACACCAGCGTGGCGATGTTGGTGACCGAGGGCGCGTAGGTCTGCTTGTGCACCAGGCGCACCTGGTCGGACAGCGCGCCGCGCATGATCAGCCACATGATGACCTCGGCGCCTTCCATGCCACCGCGCGTGGCGTAGTCGGCGATGCGCAGGTTCACCAGTTGCTCGGGCGCGCGCTCCAGCAGGTCGAGGAATTCGGCGTCCCAGGCCTCGTTGAGGAAGCCGGCGCGCTCGCCGTGCACCTGGTGCGACAGGCCGCCGGTGGCCATGATGGCCACGTTCAGGTCCTCGGGGTAGCTTTCGACCGCGCGGCGCAGCGCCTTGCCCAGCTTCCACATGCGCTTGGCATTGGGAATGGGCAGTTGCAGCACGCCCACCTGCAGCGGCACCACGCTGCCGGGCCAGGGGCCGTTGGCGTCGGCCAGCATGGACAGCGGGGAGAGGAAGCCGTGATCCACCGGCTTGCCCTGGTAGAACGACATGTCGAATTCGTCGGCCATCAGCGACTGGCCGATGTGCTGCGACAGGCCCAGGTGCCCGCGCGCGGGGGCTACCTCGCGCGGGCCGCCGCCTTCATCGGCGGCCACGTAGCGGTCGTCCACGCCGAGCACGAAGGCCGAGTAGTGGTCAAAGAAGAAGGAGGTGACATGGTCGTTGTAGATCATGAACAGCACGTCCACCTTCTTGTCGTGCACCCAGGCGCGGATGGCGTCGAAGCCGTCGAAGATCGGCTTCCAGGCCGGGTTGTCCTGCTTGCCGGTGTCCTTGGCGTAGCCAATGGTGGGGGAGTGCGAGGCGCCGATGCCGCCGACGATGCGTGCCATGAAATGCCTTCTTTCCGAGAGGGTTTTTGCAATGGGTCGAGATCGTATTGAAGTTCAATTATTTGAACAATATTACGATTGAGAACACAATGTTCATGAATTTGAACGATTGGGCCGATCATGAAGTGGCAGTTGGACGATTTGCCGGTATTCGTCGCCGTGGTGGAGCGGGGCGGCGTGTCGGCGGCGGCGCGCGCGCTGGGGCTGTCCAAGTCCAGCGTCAGCACGGTGCTGTCGCGGCTGGAGCAGTCGCTGCAGCTGCGCCTGCTGGAGCGTTCCACGCGCAGCGTGCGCGTGACCAGCGAGGGGGAGGTGCTGTACCGGCAGGCGCTGCTGATTCTGGAGCAGGCCCGCGAGGCCGATGCGCTGATGGCCGGGCTGAGCGCCGCGCCGGCCGGCAAGCTGACGGTGGCGCTGCCCCCCGCGTTCTGCCATGCGCTGGTGGCGCCGCGGCTGACGCGGTTTCGCCAGCGCTACCCGCACATCCAGCTGGAGATCGTGGTCACCAGCCACGGCGCGGCGCAGCTGCGTGAGAGCGCCGATCTGGCCGTGGTGGTGGGGCCGCTGGAGGACAGCGAGCTGGTCTCGCGCACGCTGCTGTCCACCGGCCTGGTCTGGGTGGCCAGCCCAGCCTGGCTGGCGGACAACCGGCTGGGCGAGAGCCTGACCGAGGTGCGCGCGCAGGTGCAGATCTGCGAGAGCCGCTATGGGCTGCGCCGCCTGCCGGTGCATGTGGACGGCGAGGCGGGTTTTCTGGACATGGAAAGCGGCATCACCCACGTGAACAACCCGCTGGTGGTGCGCCGCGTGGTGCTGGGCGGCGGCGGCGTGTCGATGCTGCCACGACACTACTGTGCCCAGCAACTGGCCGACGGCACCCTGGTGGAGGTGCTGCGGCACATCCGTTTCGACCTGACGGCCTCGCGCCTGACGGTGGTCTACCCGAGCCGCAAGATGCTCTCGCCGCGGGTGCGGGCGTTTCTGGAGTTTCTGGTGGAGTTCTGCGAGAACTGGCCGTCTTGAAGCGCCGCGCTGGCGGGAAAGGCTCTTCGCGGCGCGCGCATCCGGCGGGGCTCTACTGGTCCTTGCCCAGTTCGATCAGCATGCGCCCCATCAGATACAGCCGCGGCACGATCGAATCGATTTCGATGTATTCGTCGCGCGCGTGGTAGCCATGGCCGGCCAGGCCCAGGGATTCCAGCACCGCAGCCTTGCCGGAGCGGCCGGCGTAGCCCGCATCGGTTCCGCCCCCGGTCATCGGCACGGTCAGCAGCTCGCGGTCCAGCTCCTGGTAGATGGCCTGGGCGCGTTTGGCCAGCGCCTGGCCTTTCGGGCCCGCCAGGTAGGCCGGGCGGCGCGTTTCGAAATCGAACAGGATCTCGGTGTCTGGAATCAGTTTGCTGGAGGCCAGGCGGGCGCGCATGGCCGCCTCGAAGGTTTTTTCAGCGCCCGGCACGGTGATGCGGACATCGCCAATGGCAGTCGCCAGCTCCGGAATCTGGTTGGTGGCCTTGTTCGAGACCACATTGGTCCAGTTGTGGACGATGCCGGGCACGGTTTTGCCGATGTCGCGGGTCTGGATCATCTGGTGCGATATCTCCAGGATCGCGTTGCGGCCCAGTTCCGGCGCGGCGCCGGCGTGCGAGCCGCGCCCCTTGACGGAGAGGGTCGCGCGCGCGGTGCCCGCCGCCCCCAGCAGCACGAACTCATGCTTGGACACCGCCTTGGCGCCTGTCGGCTCGAAGGAGAGCACCACGTCGTGTTGGTCGGCCAGCTTGCTGATCAGCTCGCCCGAGCCCATTGAGCCGATCTCCTCATCGGCATTGACCAGCACCGTCAACGTCGCGAAGTCCTTCCAGCCACGCTCTTGCAGCAGCTTCAGGCCGTGCAGGATGACGGCGATGCCACCCTTGTCGTCGGCAATGCCTGGCCCATACAGCCGATTGCCATCGACCTTCCAGGGCTGGGTTTTCAGGATGCCTTTCTCGTAGACGGTATCCATGTGCGCCTGCAGCATCAGGTGGCGCTTGCCACTGCCTTTGAGGGTGCCGACCACGATGTCGGCGCCCGGGGCCGTGGAGCCCTTGTGGCGCTCGGTCTTGAAGCCCAGGGCCTGCAGCCGCGATTCAACCAGGCGCGCCATCGAGGCCAGGCCTTGCAGGTCGTGGCTGCCGCTCTCGATTTCCACCATGGCGCGCAGGCTGTCGATGACGGCCGGCTGCTCTTTCTGGGCCGCTTCGCGCAGCGCGCTGTCGGGCGCGGCCAGCGCCGCGCTGGTGCTCAACAGGCCTGCCAGGGCGGCCAACAAGGCCTTGCGGGGCAGACAGCGCTGCAGGGAGCGGAGGAACGACATATGCGATTTTCCGGAGGACGGTGGTGATTGCCTCAGCATAGCAAGAGCCGTTCGGCGCCAGGATGAGGGATTTCGCGGGCCCGGCGTATGGCAGAAAACTGTAGATGCTTCTACAAAATTGTTATAATGTTAACAAAATCAACAAAAACCCGCTTCAAAGAGCGGTTTTGAGGCCGTTTTTCAACGTCTTTTAGGCCATTTGAATCCGCAGGACAACCACGGGCAGCTATGGTTTTTGAAGTGTCGATCTGACCGATCGGACGCTACTTCTTGAGGCCGCCCTGCAGCGCCTGGCGTTTGTCGAGCTGCGTGCGGATGGCGGTGAGCAGTTCGTCGCGGGTGAAGGGCTTGGTGATGTAGTCGTCGGCGCCCAGCGTCATGCCCTGGCGGACATTGGCGCGGTCCTCGGCGGCGGTGAGCATGATGACCACGCAGGTGGACAGGTCGGGCCGGAAGCGGATGGCCGACAGCAGGTCGAAGCCGTCCATCACGGGCATGTGCACGTCGGTGATCACCACGTCGGGCCGGCGCAGCTCGGCCAGCTTGAGCGCCTGTTGCCCGTCGGCGCAGGTGGTCACGTCGTAGCCTTCCAGGCGCAGCAGTTGCTCCAGGCTGTTGCGGATACCGGCTTCATCTTCGGCGACCAGTAGGCGGATCATGGCGTTTCCCTCCAACAGAATGCGGCGGCCAGCCGATATTATTGGCCCGATGAACGGAATTCCGGCGCCGGGCCCCAGCTCCTCGACCATTCAGATGGTGCTGGACAACGTGCCGGCGCAGATCGCGTATTACGACAGCGCGACGATCCGCTGCCTGTTCTCCAACGAAGCCTATGCGCGCGCCAACGGCAAGAGCGCCGCGCAGGTGGTGGGCCTGCATTGCCGCGAGATCATCGGCGAGGCCGCGTGGACGCTGATCGGAGCGCATGTGGAGGCGGTGGTGGCCGGGCAGGCGGCCCACTACGAGCGCGCGCTCACGTTGCCTTCCGGCCAGGTGCGCCACGTCGAGGTCAGCCTGTTGCCGCATGTGCTGGACAGCGGCCAGCAGGTGGGCGCTTTCGTGATGATCCAGGACATCACGCGCCGCCACGAGGCCGAGCTGCGGCGGCGCGAGAGCGAGGACCGGCTGGCGAGATTCGTCTCGGCCTCGGACGAGGGCATCCTGTTTCACCGCCAGGGCGTGGTGGAGGACTGCAACGAGGCGCTGGCGGCGCTGCTGGGCCGCTCGCGCGAGGCGCTGATCGGCGCCAGCGTATACGCCTACGTACCCG
>DAIOSZ010000174.1:0-8086 GCA_036752305.1 Burkholderiaceae bacterium | reverse complement strand
GCGCCGGGCCGCTCCCAAGCGCGAATCCCGCAGCACGACGTGCGGAGGGTAGTCCTATGAGCGCGCCGGGCCGCTCCCAAGCGCGAATCCCGCAGCGCCGTGCGCGGAGGGTAGTCCAGTGAACCCGGCGCCGCGCGAAACGCGCTCCACCTGTCCGTACTGCGGCGTCGGCTGCGGCGTGGTCATCGAAAGCCGCGGCAGCCGCATCACCGGCGTGCGCGGCGATCCGGATCATCCGGCCAACCACGGGCGCCTGTGCAGCAAGGGCGCGACGCTGCATCTCACGGCCGACCCCGCGCTGGCCGCGCAGACGCGGCTGTGGCAGCCGCTGCGCCGCGCCGCCAAGGGGTCGCAACTGGCGCCGCTGGGCTGGGACGAGGCGCTGGACGATGCCGCGGCCCGCTTCGAGCAGACCATCCGCGCGCATGGCCGCCACGCGGTGGGCTTCTACGTCAGCGGCCAGTTGCTCACCGAGGACTACTACGTCTTCAACAAAATCGCCAAGGGCCTGGTCGGCACGAACAACATCGACTCCAATTCCCGCCTGTGCATGAGCAGCGCCGTCGCGGGCTACAAGGCCACGCTGGGTGCCGACGCGCCACCGGCCTGCTACGACGACCTGGCCCAGGCCTCGTGCGTCTTCATCGCGGGCAGCAACACGGCGTTCGCGCACCCCATCCTGTTTCGTCGCCTGGAAGACGCCCGGCGCGCCCGGCCGGGGCTGCGCGTCATCGTGGTCGATCCGCGGCGCACCGACACCGCCGACTCCGCCAGCCTGCACCTGCCGATCAAGCCCGGCAGCGACGTGACGCTGTTCATGGGCATGCTGGCGGTGATGGACCAGGAGGGCTGGATCGACCGCGCCTACATCGACGCGCACACCAGCGGCTTTGACGCCGCGCTGGCGCGCGCCCGCGCCATCACCCCGGCGGTGGTGCAACAGGCCTGCGGCATCGACCCCGCGCAGCTCGAGCGGGCGGCGCGCTGGTTTGCCGCCGGACCCACGCTCAGCCTGTATTGCCAGGGGCTCAACCAGTCCAGCAGCGGCACGGCCAAGAACGCGGCGCTGGTGCATCTGCACTTGGCCACCGGACAGATCGGCAAGCCCGGGGCCGGGCCGCTGTCGCTGACCGGCCAGCCCAACGCGATGGGCGGGCGCGAGGTGGGCGCCATGGCCAACCTGCTGAGCGCGCACCGCGAGCTGGGCAACGCCGCGCACCGCGCCGAGGTGGCCGCGCTGTGGGGCGTGGCCAGCGTGCCGGAAAAGCCGGGCAAGACGGCGCTGGAAATGTTTGAAGCCGTCGCCGACGGGGAAATCAAGGCGCTGTGGATCGCCTGCACCAACCCGGCCCAATCGCTGCCCGACCAGCGCACCGTGCGCCGCGCGCTGGAGCGCTGCGAATTCGTCGTGCTGCAGGAAGCCTTCGCGCACACGGCCACGGCCGACTACGCGCATCTGCTGCTGCCGGCCACGACCTGGGGCGAGAAAGAAGGCACGGTGACCAACAGCGAGCGGCGCATCACGCGCGTGCGCGCGGCCGTGCCGCCGCCGGGCGAGGGCGATCCGGTGTCCGGCCCTGGCCCACGCCACGACTGGGCCATCGCCACCGCTTTCGGCCGGCGCCTGCTGGCGCGGCTGATGCCGGCGCATGCGCCGCTGTTTCCGTATGAAACGCCCGAGTCCATCTGGAACGAGCACCGCGAGAGCACGCGCGGGCGCGATCTGGACATCACCGGGCTGTCGTATGCGGCCCTGGAGGCCGCCCCCGCGCAATGGCCCTTCCGGTCGGGCGCGGACAGTGGCAGCGAGCGCCTGTACGCGGACGGGGTGTTTCCTACCGCGGACGGCCGCGCGCGCTTTGCCAGCGTCGAGCCCAAGCCGCTGGCCGATGCGCAGGACATGCGCTTTCCGCTGTCGCTCAACACCGGGCGGCTGCGCGACCAATGGCACGGCATGAGCCGCACCGGGCTGCTCGGGCGCCTGTATGGCCATGTCAACGAGCCGGCGGTGGACTTGCACCCGGCCGAGATGGCGCGGCGCGGCATCGCCAACGGCGACTGGGTGCATCTGACGGGGCGCCGAGGCTCGCTGCTGCTGCCGGCGCGCGCCAGCGACGCACTGGGCGAGGGGCAGGCCTACGTACCCATGCACTGGGGCAGCGAAGTGTTTGGCGGCAAGAGCGGCAGCGGCCGGCCGCAGGGCGGGATCAACCAGATCACCAGCCCGGCTGTCTGCCCCATCAGCCGCCAGCCGGAGCTCAAGCACACGGCGGTGAAGGTGCTCAAGGCAACGCTGCCATGGTCGCTGCTGGCGATGGCCTGGCTGCCGGCCGACGGCGCGGCGCGGGTGCGCCAGGAGCTGCGCGGGCTGATGGACGGCTTTGACTCGGCCTACTGCCTGCCGTTTGGCCGGGAGGGCGATGAACGCGAGGAAGCCCCACGGTCGCCGGGCGAGCCGGTCGAGCGCGGCGTGCTGCTGCGCGCGGTCAATGCGGACGCGCCGGCGAGCGAGGTGCTCGAGCGCCTGCGTGCGCTGATGGGCCTGGACGGTGCCGATGCGCTGCGCTACCAGGACGCCAAGCGCGGCCAGCAGCGCGCCTTGCGCGTGGCGCGGACGGCCAGCGGCAAGCGCCTGGTGGCCTTCATGCTGGCGGGCGACACCGGCGCGGCGGCGTGGATTCAAACGCTGCTGCTCGACAGGCTGGATGCCACGCCCCATGGCCGCCTGCTGTTGTCGCCCGCGCGCGAGGCGCCCAGCGCGCTGGCGGCGCCCCGGGCACGCCAGATCTGTTCATGCAAGGCTGTCCATGAGGATGCGATCACCGCCGCGCTGGCGCACTGCGTGGGTGACGAGGACGCGCAACTGCGCCAGTTGCAGGAGCGGCTGGCCTGCGGTACGCAATGCGGCTCCTGCGTGCCCGAGGTGCGGCGCCTGATTCACCTTCATGCACCCCAGAAAATTCCGGCCGTGGCATGATCCACGGCCCCAGGAAAACCCTATGTCATACGCTGTCACACCCCATCCGCACGCCGGCCAGGTCACGCTCGTGGGTGCCGGTCCGGGCGATCCCGAACTGCTCACGCTGAAGGCGCTGCGGGCCATTCAGGCCGCGTCGGTGCTGCTGGTGGACGATCTGGTGAGCGATGCGGTGCTGGCAATGGCGATGCCCGGCACCCGGATCGTGCACGTGGGCAAGCGCGGTGGGTGCAAGAGCACGCCGCAGGCCTTCATCGAGCGGCTCATGGTGCAGGAAGCGCGCGCGGGCGAGCGGGTGGTGCGCCTGAAGGGCGGCGATCCCTTCGTGTTCGGCCGTGGCGGCGAGGAAATGGCCGCGTTGCGGGCAGCCGGCGTCGCGGTCGAGGTCGTCAACGGGCTCACGGCCGGCCTGGCGGCGGCCGGCGCGCTGCAGACGCCGCTGACGCACCGCGATCATGCGCACGGCGTGGTCTTCGTGACCGGCCATGCGCAGGCAGACGGCGCAACCATCGATTGGCGACAACTGGCGGCCACGGCAGCGCAGGCCCGCCTGACGCTGGTCATCTACATGGGGGTGACGCACGCCGGGGCCATCGAGCGTGAACTGCTCGGCGGCGGGCTGCCGGCCGACACGCCGGTGGCCGTGCTGGAGAGCGTCAGCCTGCCGCGGCAGCGCCAGGCCGTCGGCCAGTTGGCCGGGCTCGCCGCCCTGATGGCGCGCGAGGCGATGTCCAGCCCGGCAGTGATCGTCGTCGGTGACGTGCTGCGCGGGCTGGCGGCGCAGGCTGGTTCAGATCGTATCGATAAAGCTGCGTAGCTTGTCGCTGCGGCTGGGGTGCTTGAGCTTGCGCAGCGCCTTGGCCTCGATCTGACGGATGCGCTCGCGCGTCACGTCGAACTGCTTGCCCACCTCTTCGAGCGTGTGGTCGTTGTCCATCTCGATGCCAAAGCGCATGCGCAGCACCTTGGCCTCGCGCGGGGTGAGGCTGTCGAGAATGTCCTTGACCACGTCGCGCAGGCCGGCCTGCATGGCCGCCTCGATGGGGGCGGTGTTGGAGCTGTCCTCGATGAAGTCGCCCAGATGGCTGTCGTCGTCGTCGCCGATGGGGGTTTCCATCGAGATCGGCTCCTTGGCGATCTTCATGATCTTGCGGATCTTGTCCTCGGGAATCTCCATCTTGGCCGCCAGGATGCCGGCGTCCGGCTCGAAGCCGAATTCCTGCAGATGCTGGCGCGAGATGCGGTTCATCTTGTTGATCGTCTCGATCATGTGCACCGGAATGCGGATGGTGCGCGCCTGATCGGCGATTGAGCGCGTGATGGCCTGGCGAATCCACCAGGTGGCATAGGTCGAGAATTTGTAGCCGCGGCGGTATTCAAACTTGTCCACCGCCTTCATCAGGCCGATGTTGCCCTCTTGAATCAGGTCGAGGAACTGCAAGCCGCGGTTGGTGTATTTCTTGGCGATCGAGATCACCAGGCGCAGGTTGGCCTCGATCATCTCCTTCTTGGCGTCGCGGCTGGCGGCCTCGCCCTCGTTCATGCGCTTGTTGATGTCCTTGAGCTCGTCCAGCGGTACCACCACGCGGGCCTGCAGGTCGATGAGCCGCTGCTGCAGCTCCTGCACCGGCGGCACGTTGCGGCCCATGATGGCGCTCCAGGGCTTGCCGGCGGCAGCCTGGCGCTCGATCCACTTGAGGTCGAGCAGGTGCGAGCGCACGCGGTTGCCCACGCGGTCGCGGCCGGAGAAATCGAGGATGAATTGCTCTTGCGGATAGCCGCACTTGTCCACGATGATGCGGCGCAGCTCGCGCTCCTTCTTGCGCACGTCCTCGACCTGGTTGCGCACCATGTCACACAGCTTTTCGATGGTCTTGGCCGTGAAACGGATCGTCATCAGGTCCTGGCTGAGCAGGGCCTGGGCCTTGACGTAGGGATCGGCGCCATAGCCGTGCTTGTCGTAGGACTTGTGCAGCGCCTCAAAGTGGTTGCGCAGCAGGTCGAAACGGCGCAATGCCTCGTTCTTGAGTTCCTCCAGCTTCTTGGTCAGCGCCTTGGAGCCACCCTTGCCGTCGTCGTCGTCGGCCTCGTCGAATTCGTCGAAGTCTTCCTCGGCCACGTAGTCGTCGGCCTCGTCGGCGTCGGAAAAGCCGTCCACCACGGTGGAGATGACGGCCTTGCCCTCGCGGATTTCCTCGCCCATGGCCAGGATTTCGGCGATGGTCGCGGGCGAGGCCGAAATGGCCTCCATCATGGCCATCAGGCCGCCTTCGATGCGCTTGGCGATCTCGATCTCGCCCTCGCGCGTGAGCAGCTCCACCGTGCCCATCTCGCGCATGTACATGCGCACCGGGTCGGTCGTGCGGCCAAATTCGCTGTCCACCGTGGACAGCGCGGCCTCGGCCTCTTCCTCGGCCTCTTCCTCGGTGGCGGTGGTGGGGCCGGTGTTGTTGAACACCAGCGTTTCGGCGTCGGGCGTCTGCTCATACACCGCCACGCCCATGTCGTTGAGCATGGAAATCACGACTTCCAGCGTCTCGGCGTCCACCAGCTTGTCGGGCAGGTGGTCGTTGATCTCGGCGTGCGTGAGGTAGCCGCGCGTCTTGCCCAGCTTGATGAGCGCCTTCAGCCGCTGGCGGCGCTTGGTCATTTCCTCTTCGGTCAGCACGGTCTCGTCGAGGCCGAACTCCTTCATCAAGGCCCGCTCCTTGGCCTTGCTGATCTTCATGCGCAGCGGCTTGGCTTTCTCGACCGTCGCCGCCACTTCCGGCTCGGCTTCAATCTCGGCCTCGATCTCCTCGCTCACGTCCTCGATCAGTTCCTCGTCCGCCACCGGCAGGTTGGGCGGCGCCTTCGGACCCTTGCCGCCCTTGGCATCGGACTTGGCGGACGCCGCCTTGCCGGCTGCCTTGCCAGATGAAGCTTTGGATGCCTTGGGTGCTTTCTCGGCCTTGACGGCGCTTGCTTCCGCCACCGCCGCGGCGGCCTTGGCGGGCTTTTCAGCCGCCGGCTTGGCCTTTTTTGCCGGCTCGGCGGCAGCCACGGGCTTTTTGGCCTTGGCGGCTGCGGTCTGATCGCTGGTCTTGGCGGCGGTTTTGGACTTCGTCGGCATGATGGACTTCACCTCGGCAAATGCGCTGCGCTCCCGCGCCACCACGACGGCAGGCGTGGCGCGAGGCATAACACGTGATGGAATACAAAAACGGGAATCAGGAACGCTGACCCGCACAGTCCTCAGATGGAGCAAAAAACGCCACCATCAAGTCCCATGAACGGGCTGACGCGAACCGGACTCTCGTCAGCCAGGGCAAGAGGGGCGGGCGATCATTTGGTGTGCAGCCCTTGCGGGAGGTGGGCCGGTTGTGCCGTGCGGGCATCGATAGGCCTGGGCCGGAGGTGCTGCTGTCGCGCTTGCCAATTGGCTAGACTCAATAATTATAGCAATATGGGAGACGGTCGCGGGCCCCAGACTTGTTGTTCCGCACCAGGCGGCGCATGTGCGCAGGCATGTTGGAGCCACCGGCTTTGCCGCGGGATGGTTGCTTATTGATTTGATTGGTTTTTTTGCCGTTTATGACGCAACATGAAGGTCATAAATGGAGCGGGTGAAGGGAATCGAACCCTCGTCTAAAGCTTGGGAAGCTGCCGTTCTGCCATTGAACTACACCCGCGAGTCGATTTTGTTCAAGAAAATCAACCGCTTGCACCGAATGGTCGCATCGGGTCCGGCAGGCTCGCGGATGCGTCGGGCAAGAAGGCGCTCAGTTTACCCGATCGCCGCCGATGGCCGGGGCTGGGAACGGGCACACTGCGCGGCAGACACAGGAGATGCACACCATGGTTCTGAGCGCACGGGAAGCCGCTTTTCGCGCCGAGGTCCGGCAGTTTCTGGATCAGGCGCTGACCGAGGACCTGCGGGCGGCCGGGCGGCGCTGTTCGGGCATATTCAGCGACTATCCGGACGGCATCCGCTGGCACCGCATCCTCGCGCAGCGCGGCTGGAGCGTGCCGCACTGGCCGCCTGAGCATGGCGGGACCGGCTGGTCGCCGATGCAGCACTATCTGTTTGCCAGCGAACTGGCGGCCGCCGACGCACCGGCTCTGGCGCCCATGGGCACGCACATGGTCGCCCCGGTCATCATCGCCTTTGGCACGCCCGAGCAGCAGCGGCGCTGGCTGCCCGGCATCCGCAGCGGGGACGACTACTGGGCGCAGGGCTATTCCGAACCGCAGGCCGGCTCCGACCTCGCCTCGCTGCAATGCCGCGCGCGCCGCGAGGGTGATCACTACATCGTCAACGGCAGCAAGATCTGGACCACTCACGCGCAGTACGCCAACCGCATGTTCATGCTGGTGCGCACCGCCTCGGGCGGCAAGCCGCAGCAGGGCATCAGCTTCCTGTGCCTGGACCTGCACAGCCCTGGCGTGACGGTGCGCCCGATCGTCAGCATCTCGGGCGACCATGAGTTCAATCAGGTTTTCTTTGACGACGTGCGGGTTCCGGTGGACGGCCTGATCGGCGACGAGAACGCCGGCTGGACGATTGCCAAGTTCTTGCTTGCCAACGAGCGTGGCGGCGCCTGGACGCCCCGGCTGCGCGGCCGTTGGCGGCGGCTGCGGCGGGCGCACGCGGCGGCGTTTGCCGGTCGGCCCGGGGACGAGGCCGAGCGCCGTGACCTGCAGCGCAAACTCGCCGAGCTGGCCTGCCGCATCGACGCCGTGCAGGCGCTGGAGATGACCGCCCTGGGCGCGCACACGCGCGGCGAGCCGCCGGGCATCCGGCCGTCGGTGGGCAAGGTGCTCGGCTCCGAGCTGCGCCAGGCGCTCACCGAACTGGGGCTGGAGATCGGCGGCCCCCATGCACAGGCGCGCGTGCCGCTCGAACACTGCGGCGACGGCCCGCTGGCGCTGCCCGAGGACGCGGTGTTCGCCATGTCGGCCTACCTCAACGACCGCGCCGCCTCCATCTACGCCGGCACCAACGAAGTGCAGCGCAACCTGATCGCTGCCCGCCTGCTCGGCGGCGCCGCATTCGTCGAGGCCGCGCCGCTGACCGACACGCAGCGCATGCTGAACGACAGCCTGGAGCGCTACCTGTCCGAGCAGACC
>DAIOSZ010000173.1:0-8180 GCA_036752305.1 Burkholderiaceae bacterium | reverse complement strand
CCACGTGTTTCTTCGGAACGATTTGCGGCGCGGGCGGGCCGATTACTTCGCTAACACCTCGGTCGAGGCGACCCCCAACAGCGTGACACTTGGGCCGCGCTGCCGGGGTCGCCTCACCTCGAACGTTACCGTGAAAGCCCCTCAGAGCAGTAACGTGACCCGACCTGCCGACAAGCTGATCGACACGCCCCGTCGGCACGCTGCCCGTCAGCCGCTCAACCGCTGCTTCCAGGCCCTCTCCAGGCTCATTCCTCGTTGGAATCACGAGCCCGGCTCCAGGCTCATACCTCGTTGGACAAGACTATGGCTTGTCCCAGGGCACGCATCCGTGTGATGATGGTCCGGGCGCGCCCTCAACGGCGCCCTCATCAGCCGCGTTGGGCGGCCAGCCCCACCGGCGGCTGCGACAGCCGGCTCTCACGACACCTCGCCGACAAGGATGAACCCCATGATCAAGAAGCTGCTGGCCGCCCTGGCCTTTTTCTACGCCGCGCTGTCGTTCGCCGCGGCGGACGCCAATACCGCCTCGGCGGCCGATCTGGACGGCATCAAGGGCATCGGACCGGCGATTTCGTCGCGCATCGTTGCCGAGCGCAAGAAGGCCCCGTTCAAGGACTGGGCCGACTTCATCTCGCGCGTGGAGGGCGTGGGCGAGAAAACCGCCGCGCGTTTCTCCGCCGGAGGCCTGACGGTCAACGGCACCGGCTACGGCAAAGCGGGCAAGCCGGTCGCCGCGGCGGCCAAACCCGCGCCAGCGCCTGCCGCGCCCGCGGCGGCAGCCCCCGCCAAGGCCAGCGTCACGGCACCTCCGGCAGCAGCCGTCCCGCCAACGGCCGCTCCGGCAGCCCCGGCCGCCCCAGCGGCCGCCAAAACCCCAGCGGCGCCTGCCAAGCCGTAAACGCCTGAATACCCCGCTGCCCGTGGCGCGGGGGGATGCGCCGCCGGGGACGTTACGCCACCGGTGGCGTCACGCACCAGGGCGCCTGATCGCGCATCAGTCCCATCCACAGCGCGAACATGGCGCTGGCGGCGAGCAGCAGCCCCGCCAGGCGCATGCCCCAGTTGCCATAGGCGCTGTTGCGCAGCCTCAACCAGAGCCAGGGTCCGGCCATCAGCGAGACACTGGTGCCCAGCACGAAAATCGCCATGGTGGCCGCGCCCTGCAGCGGGCCACCCGCCAGCGCCGCGACCATCAGTGCCGAGTACAGCAGGCCGCAGGGCAGCAAGGCCCAGGCCATGCCCAGGAAGAAGCTGCCCATGCCAAACGCGCCGCCGTCGGCGGCGGCGCGCACGCGCATCCAGAGGCCGCGGCCGGCGTTTTCGAGCCACGCGGGCTGGCGCGCCTGCACCAGCAGCATCAGCCCCAGCAGCAGCGCCAGCACATGCACCGCCGTCCACAGCGGGCGCAGCGCGGCCGATTGCACCGTGAGCCAGCCGACGCCCTGCATCGACGCCGCCGCCAGCGCGCCCAGCGCCGCGTAACCCGCCACGCGCCCGGCGTGAAAGCGCAGCAGCACCCAGGTGGACGCGGCGCCGCGCGGGCGTGTGGATGCCAGGCCCGCGCAGGCCGCGCCGCACATGACGACGCAATGGGGGCCTCCCGCCAGGCCCATGACGAGGGCCGCGAGGGCGATGGAGCCTTGCACCCGAGAAGCCCTACAGGATTCGCGAGAACCGGGTGCGGTTGCGGTCGGCCTGGAGGTAGCGGTCGAACACCATCGCCACGCCGCGCACGAAGTACCAACCCAGCGGCGTGACCTGTACCGCCCCGGCGCTCACCTGGACCAGCCCTTCGCCCTGCATGCCGCGCAGCGTGTCGAGTTCGGTGGCGAAGTAGCTTTCGAAGTCGATCAGGTGCGCGAGGTTGATGGACTCGAATTGCACTTCGCCCTGGCACATCAAGGCCATGATGACCGCGCGGCGGACGATGTCGTCGCGCGTGAGGGCCAATCCGCGCACCACGGGCAGGTGGCCATGGCTGAGCAGGTCATAGTATTCGTCCAGCGTCTTGGCGTTCTGGCTGTAGCTGGCGCCCACCTTGCCGATGGCCGAGACGCCCAGCGCAATGAGGTCGCAGTCGGGCTGCGTGCTGTAGCCCTGGAAGTTGCGGTGCAGGCGGCCCTGGCGCTTGGCGACGGCCAGCGGATCCTCGGGCAGCGCGAAATGGTCCATCCCCACGTAGACATAGCCTCCCTGCTCGAAGGCGTTGAGCGCCGAGGCGAGCATGGCGAGCTTGGCGCCGGCCAACGGCAGCTCGGCTGCGTGAATGCGCCGCTGCGGCTTGAAGCGTTCGGGCAGATGCGCATAGCCATAGAGCGCAATGCGGTCGGGCCGCAGTTCGTTGACCTGCGCGAGCGTGCGGGTGAAGGATTCGGGCGTCTGCATCGGCAGGCCGTAGATGAGATCGACGTTGATCGACTCGAAACCGATGCCGCGCGCGGCCTCGACCAGCTCAAACACCTGGCGCGCGGGCTGCACGCGGTGCACCGCCTTCTGCACCGCGGGATCGAAATCCTGCACGCCAAAGCTCAGGCGATTGAATCCCAGCGCCCACAGTGCCTGCAAGCGCTCGGCGGTCACGGTGCGGGGATCGACTTCGATGGAGAACTCGCCGCCCGGCACCAGGCTGAAATGGCTGCGCAGCATGCTCATCAAGTCGCCGAGTTCCTCGTCCGACAAGAAGGTGGGCGAGCCACCGCCCAGGCGCAGTTGCGAGACGGCGGCACCCCTGCCCAGCGCGTCCACGTGCAGCTGCGCCTCGCGCGCCAGGTAGCGCAGGTATTCGGTGGCCCGTTCGTGATGACGGGTGATGATTTTGTTGCAGGCGCAGTAGTAGCACAGCGACTCGCAAAACGGCACATGCACGTACAGCGACAGGGGCAGCGCCGCGCCGGGGCCGCTGGCGCGGCGCTGGATCAGGGCCTGGCGATAGTCGGCTTCGCCGAAGGCGTCGACGAACCGGTCGGCAGTGGGATAGGAGGTGTAGCGAGGGCCGGCGACGTCGTAGCGGCGCAGCAACTCGGCATTCATGGCTTGCATGGGTGCGGCAGAGGATTCGTGAGACGGGCTCCACTGTGCCCGCGAAGGAGATTGTCGCCCTTGATGTTCGTCAAGCGTTGCGGCATGGGATACTCCCTGCCATGAGTCTTCCCGCCATCAAGGTCGCCTGTTCCAACTGCAATCTGCGCGAGTTGTGCATGCCCGTGGGCCTGAACCCTCAAGACCTGGCCCGCGTCGAGGACATCGTCGGCACGCGCCGCAAGGTCAAGCGCGGCGCCGCCCTGTTCCACAACGGCGAGCGCTTCAGCGCGCTCTATGCCATTCGCACCGGCTTTTTCAAGACCTGCGTGGCCACCGAGGACGGGCGCGATCAGGTCACCGGCTTTCAGATGGCCGGGGAGATCATCGGCCTGGACGGCATCGTCGGCGACCATCACACCTGCGACGCGGTGGCACTGGAAGATGCCGAGGTCTGCGTGATGCCGTTTGACCGGGTCGAGGAAATCTCGCGCGAAGTAGGCGCATTCCAGCACCATGTGCACCGCATCATGAGCCGGGAGATCGTGCGCGAGCACGGCGTGATGCTGCTGCTGGGCAGCATGCGCGCCGAGGAGCGCCTCGCGGCTTTTCTGCTGAATCTGGTGCAGCGGCTGCATGCGCGCGGGTTCTCGCAGTCCGAGGTGGTGCTGCGCATGACGCGCGAGGAAATCGGCAGTTACCTCGGCCTGAAGCTGGAAACCGTCAGCCGGACATTCTCGAAGTTCGTCGATGAAGGGATCGTCGAGGTCAAGCAGCGGCATGTGCGCATTCTGGACACGGCCGCGCTCAAGGCAATCGTCAATCCACCGGCCGATCAATAGGCCGCATGATGGACCAGCGCCTTTTAAGAGCGCTCATCCTCGATGTGCGGCAAGCGGTTCACTTCAAAGGGTGACATCGCCAGCAAGACCGTGAGACTGCTCGACAGCGCGGTGACCAGCCAGAACACGAAGAATGCCGCGGTGTAGATGGCGGGCCGCGACCAGGTGATGGGCGCGCCAAACCATTGCAGTTGCTCGGGATCGACCACCGCGAAAACCAGCATTTCCAGCACGCCCGCCATCAGGAAGGCAGGCCAGGCAATCCACATCCAACGTTGCGCGCCCATCGGTCTAACTCCTTGTTTTCACGGTTTGGCCGACGCGCCCTCGCGCGGCGGCGGCAACGCACCGGTGGCGGCGTGGTTGCGCGCCTGCTGCGCGGGGGCCGACGACAGCGCGCGCTCGCGCGCCTCCAGCGTGCGGTTGATCTCCAGCCCCTGGCGGTAGTAGTCCTCGGTCACCACGGGATCCGGCGTGCGAATGGCCAGGTAAAGCGTAAAAAAGCCCGCGATGACCACCGTCAGCGGCCCGGCGATGATGAGCCAGACGTAGCCGTGCTTCCACCACGGCTTGGGTGCCTGTGGCAACCCGGGTTGTTCTGGGGAAGGCGTCATATCAGCTAGCGCGGGATGAGGAAAACCGATTTTTCGTGCAGCCGCTCGCCGTCGTCGGCCTGGATGTCGAATTCGATCGGGTGCGAGCCTGGCGCCAGACCGCCGTCGGCCGGTACTTGGATGCGCACCGGCACCCAAAGCGAGGCGGCGGCGGCCACCTTCGGGTCGCCATCGAGAATCGTCACCAGGCCCGGCATGCCGCGCGCCTCGATCTTGAACTGGCGCTCGCGCTCGGTCGCGTCCAGGACCTGCAAGCGGTAGATGTTCTCGATCTTGCCGCCCGCCACGATGCGTGCCAGCGAGGCGCGGTCGCGAACCACGTCCACTTTGAAGGGCGTGCGCAGCGCCAGGCCAACCACCACGGCCAGCACCACGGCACCCAGGATGGCGCTGTAGACCAGCACGCGCGGACGCAGGATGTGCGCAACGATCTGCTTGCGGCCCCAGTGCTCGGCCACAGCCTGCTCGGTGGAGTAGCGCACCAAGCCACGGGAATAGCCCATTTTGTCCATCACGGTGTCGCACACATCGGCGCAGGCGCCGCAGCCGATGCACTCGTACTGCAGGCCCTTGCGGATGTCGATGCCAGTGGGGCAGACCTGCACGCACAGCGTGCAGTCCACGCAGTCGCCCACCGCGAGCTTGGCGCGATCGGCCTTCCTGGAGCGAGCGCCGCGCGGCTCCCCGCGCTCGGCGTCATAGGTGACGATGAGTGTGTCCTTGTCGAACATCGCGCTCTGGAAGCGCGCATAGGGACACATGTATTTGCACACCTGCTCGCGCATGAAGCCCGCGTTGCCGTAGGTGGCAAAGCCATAGAAGAAGATCCAGAAGGTTTCCCAAGGTCCCAGCGTCCAGTGCATCACCTGGACCGCCAGTTGCCGGATCGGCGTGAAGTAGCCCACGAACGTGAAGCCGGTCCACAGCGCGAGGAAAACCCAGGCGAGTTGCTTGCCGCCCTTGCGCCAGAGCTTGTTGAAGCTCCAGGGAGACTCGTCCAGCCGCATGCGCGCCGAGCGATCGCCCTCGAAGCGATGTTCGATCCACAGAAACATCTCCGTGTAGACCGTTTGTGGACAGGCGTACCCGCACCACAGGCGGCCCGCCACGGCCGTGAAGAGAAACAGCGACAGCGCCGAGATGACCAGAATGCCCGTCAGGTAGATGAAGTCCTGCGGATACAGCACCAAGCCGAAGATGTAGAAGCGCCGCGCCTCCAGATCGAACAGCACCGCCTGTCGGTCGTTCCATTGCAGCCAGGCCAGGCCGTAGAACACCAGTTGCGTGAGCCACACCAGGCCCCAGCGCCACTTGGAGAACAGTCCGCTGACGCTGCGCGGGTAAATCTTCTTGTGCGCCTGGTACAGCGACACCAGTCCGTCGTCATCGGCGTCGGGTGTCTGCTGCGCGGCGCCAACCGGGGCGCTGGATTCCGGAGTGCTCAAGATGTGTGCTCGAAGTGGAGATCAACGTTTGAAACTATACTCTCGCCGGTATCAGGTGTCTTGATGTGCGTCAAAAACCAAAACGGGCGGGAAGGCCGCCACGGCCCGCCCGCCCGTTCCCCGGAAATCAAACCAGCTTGACTTCGACGCGGCGGGCCTGAGCGCCCTTGCCGGCTTCGACATCAGCCGGCTTTTGCAGCTCGACCTTGTCCTCGGCCACGCCCAGCGCCTTGAGCTGCTCGCGCACCGCGATGGCGCGCTGCTTGGCCAGTTCGGCGTTCTGCGCCGCGTTGCCGCTGCTGTCCACATAGCCGCTGACCACGGCTTTCTTGCCGTCCTTCACACCGGCCACCACATCGGCCAGCGCCTTGTCGGCGCCGGTGGCCAGATCGGCCTTGCCAGAGGCAAAGTAGAAGATCACGGCGCCGTTTTCGACAGCGACGGAAGCCTCATCGCCCCCCGCGGCAGGCGCCGCCGCGGCCTTGACGCCGCCACCCTTGCCCCAGACATAGGCGGTCAGCACCTTCACCTGTTCGGGCGTGAGCTTGTCCGCTTGCGGTGGCATGACGTTGGTCTTGCCGCTGTTGACGATGTCGATGATGGCCTTTTCACCAAAGCCATGCAGCCAGACGTTGTCGGTCAGATTGGGGGCTCCCATCGCCGGATTGCCCTTGCCGTCCATGCCGTGGCAGGCGGCGCAGGCGCCAAACTTGCTCTTACCCAGCGCGGCGCGCGTGGAGTCATGCGGGCTGCCCGACAGGCTGAGCACGTAGTTGGCCACGTTTTTCACGTCATCCGGCGTGCCCACCGCGGCGGCCATCGGCGGCATGACGCCCGTGCGACCCTTGGTGATGGTCTCTTCAATCACCGCGGGCGTGCCACCATAAAGCCAATCTCCGTCGGTGAGGTTGGGAAAGCCCTTGGAGCCGCGTGCGTCCGAGCCATGGCACTGCGAGCAGTTGTTCATGAACAGGCGGTCGCCGATGGCCATCGCGTCCTTGTCCTTGGACAGTTGCTCGGTGTTCATGCCGGCGAACTTCGCGTACAGGGGCTCGACGTCCTTGTTGAGCTTGGCCACCTCGGCGTCGTACTGGCCGGCCGACGACCAGTGCAGCGACCCGGCGGAGCTGCCCAGGCCCGGATACATCCACAGGTAGGCCATCGAAAACAGCAGCGTGATGATGAACAGCCACACCCACCAGCGCGGCAGCGGGTTGTTCATTTCGCGCAGGTCACCATCCCAGATATGGCCTGTGGTGTTGTCGGCAGCCGTCATGGCCTTGGTCTTGCCGGAGATCCACAGCAGCGCGAAGCAGGCCAGAATACCCGCGATCGTGATGCCGGAGACGAACAGCGACCAGAAATCGCTCGTGAAGTCACTCATGGTGAATGTCCTTGTTTCTTATGTGTTCGCGCGCGGAGGGGCTGGCGCATCGTCGGCGCTGAAAGGCAGTTGCGCGGCTTCGTCGAAGGCCTGCTGGTTGCGCTTGGACAGCGCCCAGAAACAGATGCCCACGAAGACGAAGAGACTCACCACCGTCATGATCGAACGCAGATCGTTGATGTCCATGGTGCCGCTCCTGCGTTATTTCAGGGCGGTGCCGAGCACCTGGAGGTAGGCGATCACGGCGTCAAGCTCGCTCTTGCCCTTGGTTTCCTCGGGCGCCTTGGCAATCTGCTCGTCGGTGTAGGGCACGCCCACGGTGCGCAGCGCGCGCATGTGAGCGGGCAGGCTGTCCGAATCGACCGCGCTCTTCTCCAGCCACGGGTAAGCCGGCATGTTGGACTCGGGCACCACGTCGCGCGGGTTGTTCAGGTGCACGCGGTGCCATTCATCGCTGTAGCGGCCGCCCACGCGGTGCAGATCGGGCCCGGTGCGCTTGGAGCCCCACTGGAACGGGTGGTCGTACATCGACTCCGCCGCGAGGCTGTAGTGCCCGTAGCGCTCGACCTCGTCGCGCAGCGGCCGGATCATCTGGCTGTGGCAGACGTAGCAGCCCTCGCGGACATAGATGTCGCGTCCGGCGAGCTCGAGCGGGGTGTAGGGGCGCATCCCCTCGACCGGCTCGGTGGTGGATTTCTGGAAGAACAGCGGAACGATCTCGACGATGCCGCCGACGGCGACGACGAGAAGAATCAGCACGATCATCAAGAAGTTGTTGGTCTCGATTTTTTCGTGGGAGAGACCGCCGCCCGAACTTTGATTGGCCATGTGTGTTTTCTCCTAGAGGCTGGCTCAGACGTGGGCCGGCGCGGGGATG
>DAIOSZ010000172.1:0-8203 GCA_036752305.1 Burkholderiaceae bacterium | reverse complement strand
TGCTGCTCAGTGGCAAGCTGCCCCTGCGCCCGGTCTTCCGTGTCCTCTTCCTGCTACCGTGGATGTTCCCGGCCGTGGTGCCCGGCATCACCTGGCGCTGGATCTTCGACGGCCTCTTCGGGGTCTTCAACGAGATCCTCTACCGGGTTGGCTTCTACGCCGAGACGGATGTGCCCATCGCCTGGCTGGGCCAGACCAGTACGGCCCTGGCCGCCACTATCGTCGCCAATATCTGGCGCGGCATCCCCTTCATGATGGTGTTGCTGCTCGCCGGGCTGCAGTCGATCAACCAGGAGATGTACGAGGCAGCGGCGGTTGACGGCGCGAACGCCTTCCGCCGCTTTGTTGATATCACGCTGCCGTCCATGAAGGGGATCTCCTTCGTGGCCATCCTGCTGGCCTGGATCGGCAGCTTCATGAACTTCGCCATCGTGCAGGTGATGACCGGTGGGGGCCCGGCAAACTCCAGCGAAGTCTTCGCCACGCTGATCTACAAGAACGCCTTTCTCTACGCCGACGCCAGCTACGCGGCCACGCTGGGCATCATGGTGGGCGACCAGGTGCTGATCTGGTTGGCGGTGGCGGGCGTCGCCGCCTTGCTCGCCACCTATCCTGCCGCCTTCGCCGCTGTTCAGTGGTTGGGTGCGGGCTATCTGGCTTACCTGGGTGTGCGCCTGCTGATCGCCAAGGACGGTGATCGGCCCACCATCGACATTCCCGCCGGCCAGTACTTTCGCCAGAGCGTGCTGATCACGCTGCTCAACCCCAAGGCCATCGTGTTCTACATGGCCTTCTTTCCGCTCTTCATCGATCCCCGGCACAACCTTGGGTTCGTGAGCTTTGCTGTGATGGCGGCCACGGTCGCGGTGTTGACCTTCCTCTACGGCCTGGTCGCCACGCTGCTGACGCACGGGCTCGCCGAGCGCCTGCGCGCCGATCGGCGCATTGGCCAGGTCCTGCAAAAGCTCGCGGGCGTGATGTTGCTGGGCTTTGGCGCCAAGCTCGCCCTCAACTGATACCACGCCATGGCTCGAATCTTCTGTATCGCCAACCAGAAAGGCGGAGTCGGTAAAACGACAACGGCGGTGAACCTGTGTGCCGGCCTGGCCAAGGTTGGCCAGCGCGTGCTGCTCATCGATCTGGACCCACAGGGCAACGCCACCATGGGCTCAGGCGTGGACAAGCGGCAGTTGCCGGCCACCGTCTACGACGTGCTGATCGGCAACGCCAGCCTGGCGCAGTCGCGCACGCGAAGCGACGCCTGCGGCTACGACGTGCTTGGCGCCAATCGTGAACTCGCGGGCGCCGAGGTCGAACTGGTCGACGTGGAGCAGCGCGACAAGCGCCTCAAGACCGCCATCGCCGAGGTGGCACAGGACTATGACTTCATCATCATCGACTGCCCGCCCAGCCTGTCGATGCTCACGCTCAACGGTTTGTGCGCGGCACACGGCGTGATCGTGCCGATGCAGTGCGAATACTTTGCCTTGGAAGGCCTCACCGATCTGGTCAACACGATCAAGCAGGTTCACGCCAACCTGAACAAAGACCTGAAAATCATTGGTCTGCTGCGCGTCATGTTCGATCCGCGCATCACCTTGCAGCAGCAGGTGAGCGACCAGCTCAAGGCGCATTTCGGCGACAAGGTGTTCGACACCGTCATCCCACGCAACGTTCGCCTGGCCGAGGCGCCCAGCTACGGATTGCCCGGCGTGGTGTTCGACGCCTCGGCCAAGGGCAGCCAGGCCTTCCTGGCCTTCGCGCGCGAGATGGTCGAGCGGGTCAAGACACTCTGACGGCGGGCTTTTCGCGCATTGCAACGATGAGCGGTGCGCGTGGAACGTCCATCAGCAGCTATCAAATCCAGAGCAATATTCCGCATGCATCCACCTGTGCTCATTCTCCCCGGCTGGCTGGGCAGCGGCGCCGGACATTGGCAAAGCCGCTGGGAAGGTTTGTACGGTGACAAGCGGGTCGAGCAGCACGAGTGGCAGCATCCTTTGCGCGGCGACTGGATGATCCAGCTTGAGGAAGCCGTGCTGGCCGCCACCGGGCCGGTCTTGTTGGCCGCGCACAGCCTGGGCTGTGTGTTGGTGGCGGCGTGGGCCACACACAGCGCGCACTACGCTCGCGTGGCGGGGGCGCTGCTGGTTGCGCCCCCCGATCTGACTCGCCCGGAACTGGCGGCGCCTCTGCGCACTTGGTCGCCCATCCCCCGCCAGCGCCTGCCTTTTGCCGCCCGGGTCGTTGCCAGCCGTGACGACCCGTACGGCAGCTTCGAGCACGCGGCGGCACTCGCCGGCGCGTGGGGCGCCGCGCTCACCGACGCAGGCTGCCGCGGTCACCTCAACGCCGACTCGGGCCTGGGCGACTGGCCCGAGGGCCGGGCGCTGCTGCGGACGCTCGACGCCGCCGCCACCCAATCTGACGGACATCCCCACCATGGCAACTCGTAACAAAGGTCTGGGCCGCGGCCTGGACGCACTGCTTGGCCCCAAGCTCTTGTCGGCCGATCCCCTGGCTGCCAGCGGGCCAGGCGACCAGCCTGCCCAACTCGCGCTCACCGATCTGGTGCCCGGCCAGTACCAGCCGCGCACGCGCATGGACGAGGGCGCGCTCTATGAACTGGCGGAGAGCATCAAGGCCCAGGGCATCATGCAGCCCATCCTGGTGCGCCGACTGGCGGAGGAAGAGGGCTTGCAGCGCGCGGCGGCGCTCCAGACCGCGCAAGGCGAAGTGGTGACCCCGCGCGGCGCGCGGCCGGTGTACGAAATCATTGCCGGCGAGCGGCGCTTTCGAGCGGCGCGGCTGGCGGGCCTCAGCGATGTGCCGGTGCTGGTGCGCGACGTACCCGACGAAGCCGCCGCCGCGATGGCGCTGATCGAAAACATTCAGCGCGAGGACCTCAATCCGTTGGAGGAGGCGCAGGGACTACAGCGCCTGGTCAAGGAGTTTGGCCTCACCCATGAGCAGGCAGCGCAGTCGGTGGGCCGCTCGCGCAGCGCCGCGAGCAATTTGCTGCGGCTGCTGAACTTGGCAGATCCGGTGCAGACCATGTTGATGGCCGGGGACCTCGACATGGGCCATGCGCGCGCACTGCTCGCTCTCGACCGCGCCACGCAGATCACGGCGGCCAATCAGGTGGCGGCCAAGAAGCTCTCGGTGCGCGAAGCCGAAAACCTCGTCAAGCGCCTGGGCGCCGAATTCCAACTCGTGCCGCAAAAGCCCAAGAAGGAAAAGTCGCGCGACATCCGCCGCGTCGAGGAAGAACTCGCCGATCTGCTGACCGCCAGTGTCGAGGTGCGCGTCAAGAAGCGCGTCAAGCGCGCCGGCCGCGTGGAAGACCAGGGCGAACTGGCCATCGGCTTCGGCTCGCTCGACGAGCTGAACGGCCTGATCGATCGGCTGCGCGGCGGCAAATGAGGAGATGTCATGAGTCTGGCGGATGATTTCCAGTATCAATACGTCGTAGGCCAGATGCGCCCCGACTTTCCCGCGCTGCTCGCGCGGTTTCAACGGGCCTCCGACGCACTGGCTGCCAGTACCTCCAACGCCCAATTCGACCAGCGTTACGGCGGCGCCGAACGCGAGGTCTACGACTTTTTCCCCGCGCAAGGGCCGGTGCGCGGCCATCTGGTGTATTTCCATGCGGGCTACTGGCAGTCGCGCGACAAAGCGCTGTTTCGCTGGTTGGCTGGGGCGTTCACGGCCCAGGGCATCGACGTGTTTCTGGTCAACTATCCCCTGTGCCCCGACGTGGCGCTGGCAAGCCTGACCGATTCGGCCCGCCGCGCCACGCGTGCCATCGCCGTGCGAGTGGGTGCCAGCGGCCAGCCGCTGGTGGTGGCCGGGCATTCCGCCGGAGCGCACCTGGCCACCGAAATGGCGCTGACGCCCGGCCTTGGCCTGCGCGGCGAGGGCGGGGCGCCGCCGAACGTCCACGCCATCGTGGCGCTGGCAGGCATCTACGATCTGGCGCCGCTGACCGCCACCACGCTCAACGACCGCCTGCGCCTGGACGATCCGGCCGCCCGAGCCAATTCACCGCTGTGGCGCGTGGCGGGCGGGGCGCCGCCGGCACTGTTTGCGGTTGGCGCCGAAGAAACCGCCCAGTTCCACGAACAGGCCACCCGCATGCACCACGCCTGGCGCGCAGCGGGCATGGCCAGCGAGGTCGTTGCCGTGCCCGCCGCGCATCACTTCAGCCTGCTGCAGGATTGGGCATCGCCTACCGGCACCCTGGCGAAGCCGATGCAGAGGCTGTGGGACCAGGCGCGCCGCGCCGCGATCGTCTGAGCGCCTGTCGCAGATAGATTTGTAGATGAATCTACAAAATGTAGTAATATCTACAAATAGCATCGAACCGACGGCCCGGACACCGATTCAGCGTCGATTTTCAGTGCCATTTTCAGTGGAAATCAAGATATGACCACCACTGGCAGCTATCAAATTTGAAGTTCTGCCTGTGTGCACGTAGGCGTTTTGGTCGGCCCGGCGAACTTGTTCGGCGGCCCAAATGCGCACGCGGATCGGTTCCTGGCGGCCTTTGACGTGAACTTCATGCGGAGCGGAAAAGCCTTCCGGCAGGCTTGCCCGCAACACCGTGGCGGTGTCACAGGCCAGGGTGCCGACGGACGCCAAGGCGCTCAGGCGCGCGCTCACGTTGACCGCATCGCCGATGACGGTGTCGTCCTGGCGTCCGAGGCTGCCGAGACGGCCACTGATGACGGGCCCGTCGTGCACGCCGATGTGCAGCCCGCGCGGCAGACCGGCGTCGAGCAGGTCATACAGCACCGCCTGGGCGCACAGCACGGCGCGTTCGGCACGCCGCTCACCGGTGAACACCGCGAGCACCGCGTCCCCGATGAATTTGTCCACGTCGCCGCCAAACTCGTTGATGCGCTGCACCTGAAGGTCGAACACGCGGTTGAGCAAGGGCACCAATTCATCGGGGCGCGTCGTTTCGGCCAGGCCGGTGAAGTCGTACAGATCGGCGTAGTACAGCGTCGCGTCCAGCACTCTGACGGAGGCATCAGGGCCGCCTCGGGTGCTTCGGGCGTCCTTGAACGCCGAAGCCGCGGCGCGGCGCGACACCAGGGAGCGCAACTGATCGAGCAGGCGTTCTTCGCTGACCGCGCGGGCATCGAGCTCGCGCTGGGCCAGGCGCACAAAGCGCGCCAGCCACGCGGTGGCCGCCAGCAACAGCACCCCGGCGAGCAGCGCAGGCCAGACGAGCAGGCGCCGATACGAATCGAACCAGTCCGCGGGCTCATACAGCTCCACTAGCAGCTCAGGCTGCGTGGTCTGTGCGGGCAGGTGCACGTACAGCTCCATCTGCGGCCCTTCGGCGCTGTCGATACGCCGCGCCACATCGCCTCCGGATTGCAAGGCCACATCCAGCGGGCCGCCGCGCTCGACGTGGCCCCAATCGGCATCGACGCTGCTCAGACGCATCTGCCCACGTGCGTCATAGATCTTGAGCTTGGTCAGGCCCCGCGCCTGCATGACCTCCATGAAGGCGCCCTGGGCTCCCGCGCTGGGTTTGAGCGGCGGCGCGGCGCCCAGGGACTCGGTCCATTCGCGCCAGGCGCCGGGCCATGCGTTGCGCACCGTCTGGAGCAACTGTCCGGCATGCCGGCGCGCGCTGCCAAGATAGGCCTGTGTCACGAGCGTCTGAACGCCCCACAGTCCGACCAGGCCGCCGAGCAGGGCGCCGACCAGCAGCACCGGCAGCACACGCCGAAGAAACCGCCGCTCAAGCGGCAAGGCCGCAGTGAGCACATCGGACGGTAGGCTGGGGGTACTCTCAGGCATGGGCGATCAGATCATTTGTCGCCCGCCGGCACTCCTGGCCGCACCGTGACCACGTTCGATCGCACCAGCTTGGCGTTGACGGGGCTGAAGTAGGCTTCGACCAGGTTTCCCTGTTTGTCGTAGCCGTAAATTTCGTAGCAGGCGCCGTAGGTCTGCTTGAGCACGCGTGGCCGATATCCACGGTGGCGCGCGACCAACTCGAATTCGGCGAGTGAGAGCCACTCTTCCCGGGGCGCCGTGGTGCAGGCGGCCTGCTCGCCCTGGCGGCTGAACGCGGGGTCATTCAGGCTGGCGCCCGGTTTGTCGGCCGTCTTCACCGATTGGGCTTGTGCGTGCACGCCAACGCTGGCGGCCAGTGTCAGCACCAGCACGGCGGCAGGCGGCAGGGGGTGACTGATAGGCATGATGGCTCTTCTTGGTTCGTGTCGTTCACTGCGAGAGCTCATATATTAGGCAGCAAGGCTGAACGACGGCTGAACGTTACGCACAGGGTAACCGCAGGCTGGCGCGCAGCCCCCCGGCAGGCGAGTCGGCCAGTGCCAGATCGCCGCCATACAGATGCGCCAGTTCCCGCACGATGGCCAGCCCCAGGCCGTTGCCTGGTTGGCGCTCGTCCAACCTTGCGCCGCGCTGCAGTGCGTATTCACGGGCGTGCGGTGGGAGTCCGGGGCCATCGTCGTCGATGTCGATGCACAGGTCCCTCACTCCGTCCTCGCGTAACTGCTCGCGTACCGCGATGCTGACGCGCGCGCGGGCCGCGCGGCAGGCGTTGTCGAGCAGGTTGCCGAGCATTTCGTTCAGGTCTTGAGCCTCGGCTGCGACAGCGGCGGCGCTGTCGCGGGTGGCATCCTCGATGTGAATGGACCGCTCCGCGTTCAGGCGCTGCATCACGCGCACCAGCGGCGCCACGGCATCTGCCAGGCGTGCGCGCGGCGGGGCGCGCCCCGGCCCATGCGCCGCCGCGGCGCGCGCGCGGGCGAGGTGCCACTGCACATGACGATGCGCCGCCTCGACCTGTTCGCGGACCAGCGCGGCCAGCCCGTCGGGCTGTTCGCTGCCCTCATCCTGCGCACGGTCAGCGGCGTTGGTCAGCACGGCAAGCGGTGTTTTCAGCGCGTGGGCCAAGTTGCCCGCTTGCTCACGCGCGCGGCGCGTGGCCTCCAGGTTCTGAGCCAAGACGATGTTGAAACTGTCCACCAACGGGCGCAACTCGGTGGGGTAGGAGCCTTCAAGGCGATCGGCCTGCCCCGCCTGCACGCGCCCGAGCGCCGCTTGCAGGCGCGTGACCGGCGTCAGCGCAAAGGCCATCTGCGCTGCCGCGCCCAGCAGCAACGCCAGCGCCAGCACGCCCAGAGAAAGTGCCAGCAGGCGGTCAAAGCGCGTTTGAGCGGTTTCCAGGTCGCGCGCGTCGACGGCAACGCGCAAGGTCCAGGTGTCAGTATCGTTGACGCCGGGATCGGGCGCGTCCGCGCCGGGCAAACGCAGACGGCGCGCACCGGTGCGCAGCGCCTCTCCGGCCGGGCCGGTGGCGCGACCGAACCGGGTGCCTATCCCGGGTGCACCGTCCTGTGGCGGCAGCGCCGCGTCCCACAAGGAGCGCGTCCGCCACAGCGCGGGCCGGCCGGGCGCGTCAAGCTGCGCGTACCAGCCAGACAGCGGGCGTTGCCACTGCGGCTCGGGGCTGTCGCGGGTCAGGCGCGGCAGGCCGTTTGGCCCACGTTCCAGCAGGGCGCTGAAGTGGTCGAGCTGGTGCTCGATCTCGGCCTGGAACTGGCGCTCGGCATGGTCTTGAAACAGCCGGCTGAGCCCGAGATACGCCGCCAGCAGGGCCAGCAGCACGCCCAGCGTGGTCGTGACCAGCAGGCGCAGCCGCAGCGAGCCTGCCCCATTCACGGCATGTGGAGCCGGTAGCCCAGCCCGCGCACGGTTTCGATGAGACCCTCGGGGAGCTTCTTGCGCAGGCGGCCAACGAAGACTTCGATCGTATTGGAGTCGCGATCCGCGTCTTGCGCGTAAATGTGGTCGGTGAGTTCCGCGCGGGAGACCACGCGCCCCGCGTGGTGCATGAGGTAGGCGAGCACGCGATATTCATGGCTGGTGAGCGGAACGCTCGCGCCATCCACCGTGACGCGAGCCGAAGCGGTGTCCAGTGTCACGGCGCCCGCGCGCAACGTCGCCTGGGCATGCCCGCCACCGGCGCGACGGATGAGCGCCCGCAGGCGAGCCAGCAACTCGGGCATGTGAAAAGGTTTGGCGAGATAGTCGTCGGCGCCCGCGTCGATCCCGGCGACCTTTTCGTTCCAGTTGTCACGCGCGGTCAGGATCAGCACCGGCATGGCGCGGCCTTCCTCGCGCCATCGGCGCAGCACGGTCAGGCCGTCAAGGCGGG
>DAIOSZ010000171.1:0-8214 GCA_036752305.1 Burkholderiaceae bacterium | reverse complement strand
TACCTTATGTGCTGCCCATCGCCGGAGGCGTGCTGATCTTCCTGCTGGCCTTCATCGCCGTCGTAATGGCCTGAACGCCTCCCCGCCAATCAGCCGCTGCCGCATTCCGGTAGCGGCTTTTTTCCATCACGGCCGCCACGGCAGTGGCAACCCCTTTCCCAACCCGCCATGCCCGTTGCCGGCCGGTTCGGAAAGACGGTTATCACTTTAGGAGCTTCCACGATGAACGCACCCTCGATGCAGGGCCTGGCCCTCAACGCCCCCGATTACGTCAAACACCCTGGGCTGCTGGCCTGGGTGGCCGATATGGCCGCGCTGTGCAAGCCCGCGCGCATCCACTGGTGCGACGGCAGCGAGGCGGAATATCAAAAGCTGTGTCAACAGCTCGTTGACGCAGGCACGTTCATCCCGCTCAATCCCGCCAAGCGCCCGGGGAGTTTTCTCGCCCGTTCCGACCCGTCGGACGTGGCGCGCGTCGAAGATCGCACCTTCATCTGCTCAGCCAAGAAGGAAGACGCGGGCCCGACCAACAACTGGGAAGACCCCGCCAAAATGCGCGCCACGTTGCAACCGCTCTTTGACGGCTGCATGAAGGGCCGCACGATGTACGTGGTGCCTTTTTCGATGGGGCCCCTGGGCTCGCGCATCGCCCACATTGGCGTGGAGCTGACCGACAGCGCCTACGTGGCCGTCAATCAGAAGCTGATGACGCGCATGGGCAAGGCGGTCTACGACGTGCTCGGCACCAATGGCGAATTCGTGCCCTGCATGCACACGATGGGCGCGCCGCTGGCCGAGGGCGAGACCGACCAGACCTCCTGGCCCTGCAACCCCACGGTGAAGTACATCGTGCACTACCCCGAGACGCGCGAAATCTGGAGCTATGGTTCCGGCTACGGCGGCAATGCGCTCCTGGGCAAGAAGTGCCTGGCGCTGCGCATCGCCTCCACGATGGGGCGCGACCAGGGCTGGCTGGCCGAACACATGCTGATTCTCGGCGTGACCAATCCGCAAGGCCGCAAGTACCACATCGCCGCCGCGTTCCCGAGTGCATGTGGCAAGACCAACTTCTCCATGCTGGTGCCGCCCAAGGGGTTTGACGGCTGGAAGGTCACCACGATCGGCGACGACATCGCCTGGATCAAACCGCAGGACGACGGGAAACTGCGCGCGATCAACCCGGAAGCGGGCTACTTTGGCGTGGCGCCCGGCACCAATCTGCACACCAACCCGAACTGCATGAACAGCCTGCACCGGGACGTGATCTTCACCAACGTCGCGCTCACCGACGACGGCGACATCTGGTGGGAAGGCATGGAGAAGGACCACGGCGGCGTGCTGCCCGCCCACCTGATTGACTGGCAAGGCAAGGACTGGACTCCCGAGTCCGCCAAGGGTGCCGACGGCAAGCTGCGCCCGGCCGCGCATCCCAACGCGCGCTTCACGGTGGCCGCCACCAACAACCCCGCTCTGGACGCGCAGTGGGACGACGCCGCCGGTGTCGTGATCGACGCCTTCGTTTTTGGCGGCCGCCGTTCCACCACGGTTCCGTTGGTGACCGAGGCGCGCACCTGGACCGAAGGTGTCTACATGGCCGCGACCATGGGCTCCGAAACCACGGCGGCCGCATTCGGTGCGCAAGGCGTGGTGCGTCGCGACCCGTTCGCGATGCTCCCGTTCTGCGGCTACAACATGAGCGACTACTTCCAGCACTGGCTCGACCTGGGTGGCAAGCTGCGCGCGCAAGGCGCGGCCTTGCCGAAGATTTTCTGCGTCAACTGGTTCCGCAAGGACGAGAACGGCAAGTTCGTCTGGCCGGGTTACGGCGACAACATGCGCGTGCTCAAGTGGATGATTGATCGCGTCGAAGGCCGCGCCAACGGCCAAGACACCGTGTTTGGCGTCGCCCCCGCCTATGGCGAACTGAACTGGGCGGGGCTGGACTTCTCGCCTGCGCAGTTTGGCATCGTCACCGGCATCGACAAAGCCGCCTGGCAAGAAGAACTCAAGCTGCATGGCGCGCATTTCGAGCAACTCGCGCACCATCTGCCTCAGGCGCTGCTCGACACCAAGGCCGCGCTGGAGCAACGCCTGCAAGCGGCCTGACGGTCTCCAGTTCTCGTCGCTGTAAAGCCACCCGCACACGGGTGGCTTTTTTTTGTTTGATGGCACATGACACAATGCCCGAGGCTTGCGCCGCAACCACCCCGAAAGGAAACCGCCATGGGTCTGCTCGATATGCTTTCGCAACTGTCCAACGCCTCGCAGGTGCAGGATCACCACTACGATCAGGTGGCCCAGCAGGCCGGGCCAGACATGCTGGGTTCCGGTCTTGCCGAAGCCTTCCGCTCTGACCAGACGCCGCCCATGGGCGACATGGTCAGCCAGCTTTTCGGCCAATCAAACGGGCAGCAGCAGGCCGGCATGCTCAACCAGATTCTGGCCTCGCTCGGTCCCGCCGCCACCGCTGCGCTGGCCGGTGGCGCCCTCTCGCGGGTGATGGCCCCTGGTGGTCAAGCCATCAGCGCCGAGCAAGCCTCGCGCCTGTCGCCAAGCGAGGTGCGCGACGTGGTCACGCAAGCCCAACAGCAAAGCCCGGGGCTGGCCGACCAGTTGGGGCGCTTCTACGCCGACCATTCCGGCCTCATCAAGGTACTGGGCGGCGCGGCGCTGCTCGTGGCGATGACCAAGATGAAGGACCATGCGACACATCGCTCTTGACGTTGCTGCGATTTTGATAGCTATCAGTGGACAATCTGTGGCCATAAGGTCCAGATACGGCAACTGAGATCGCGGGCGCAGGCACGCACGCTCCGATGCGCATCCAGCTCCTGTCTGACCTGCACCTTGAGGAACAGCCTGACCGGGCCTTCTCGCCCGCGCCGCACGCCGATGTGCTGGTGCTCGCGGGCGATATCGGCTCCTACCAGGCCGGCAGTCGGCTGGCTGATGTGCACCGCCCCCGTTGGGCGCTGGAGCGTTTTTCGCCGCGCCTGGGCCATTGGCCGGTTCCGGTGCTGTACGTGCCGGGCAACCATGAATACGACGCGCTGGACTACGACGCCACACATGTCCGGCTGCGCGAGGCGTGCGAGGCGCTCGGCATCACCTGGCTGGAAGGCCGCGCACTGGTGATCGGGGGGGTGCGCTTCGTCGGCAGCACGCTCTGGTGTGACTTTGATGCGCTCAGCCGCCCCAACGATTCGCTGTCCGAGCAACTCAAGGCGCGCGCCAAGGCCATGCGTGCGGCCAACTGGTACCTCGCTCGCACCGGTGCCACGCGCGCGGGCCAGCCGCTCCTGGCCGAGGGCGTGCGTGACCTGGGCCTGAGCGCCCGGGCCTGGCTGGAAAGCACGCTGCGCGAACCTTTTGATGGACCCACGGTCGCCGTCACGCACTTCGCGCCCAGCCTGCGCAGTGCTGATCCGCGCTTTGGCCTGGTGCCCGGCTCGGCGGGTTTTTGCAGCGCGTACGACGACCTGTTGGTCCATGCCCGCCTGTGGCTGCATGGCCATTTGCACTGCCCAATGGACTACGTGCACCACGGCTGCCGCGTGGCGGCCAATCCACTGGGGTATGCTGAGAAGGGTGAACAGGCCAGCTTCAAGCCACATGGCTGCTGGACGGTCTGACCACTTTTTCTTCAAGGAGCATGTGATGAAGATTCTCTTGGCCGTCGACGGCAGTCCGTACACCAAAAAGATGCTGGGCTACCTCACCACGCACTTGGAAGTGTTTTCCCCGAGCAATGAGTACCTCGTGTTCACGGCTGTCGTTCCGCTGCCAGGCCGCGCCAGCGCCGTCATCGGCAAGGAGGCGCTCAAGTCCTACCATGTGGAACAGGCGGAAAAGGTGCTGGGGCCCGTCGGCAAGTTTCTGGCCCGCCACGGCATCAACGCCAAAAGCGACTGGAAGGCCGCCATGCCGGGCGCAGCCATCGCCAAAGCCGCCCAGGACGGCTCCTACGACCTCGTGATGATGGGCTCGCACGGCCATGGTGCCCTCACCAACCTGGTCATGGGCTCGGTCGCCACGCAGGTGCTGGCACACTGCGCCGTGCCGGTGCTGTTGGTGCGCTAAGCGCGGCTTCTCCTGCTGGCCGCCTTCTTGGCGGCCGGCGCACCCTCCGCCTGGGCACCGGCACCCTTGCGCGCCGGGTATTTGGCCGCGCGCGGCTCGAACTCGAAGCCGACCTTGCCCGCAACCTTGTCCCACACCAGAAAGGCCTTGAACGCCCGGCGCGTCTTGTTCGAGATGAATTTGTCGAGCAGATCCGTCTTGCCCTCGGCCAGCAGCTTGCGCATCTGCGCGCGCTCCACCGGCTGCTGCAGAATGATCTGGCCGCTCTTGAAGTCGCAAGTGGGCTTAGCCTGTGCCAGCGTGGGCACGGCGTGCGAGCAGACGTAGCTGCTGCCATGCGCATAAACCGGCGCGCCGCATTTGGGACAGGCGCCCAGGCTTTCCTGATCTGAGAAATCCGCAAGCTCGCCGGATTCCTCGGCCTTGGCGTCATCGCCAAAGTCGAATTCGAGCTTGTAATTGCTTTCCTGCTCGTCGAACACCAGAGCCAGCTCGGCCGTAAACGGCCAACCCGCCTTGGAGCGAAAGCCCTCCAGCGGACCGATGCGCTTGTTGGCGACAAAGCGCTCCACCTCGCCGGCCTCGAAGGTACGGCCCGCTGGCGTCTTGGTAAACGAAAAGCCACAGCCTTCGCTCGCGCCGTCCTTGCCGGTGCACGCATAGCGGCGGTAGTTTTCCCGGACAACTCCGCCGCAATTGGGACAAGGCGTCGAAAGCTCGGCGTAGTCGCCCGGAACGGTATCCCGATCGTATTCCTTGGCCTTCTTGACGATATGCGCCGTCATCTCGGCGATCTCGCGCATGAACGCCTCGCGCGAGAGCTTGCCGTGCTCCATCTGGGAGAGCTTGTATTCCCATTCGCCCGTCAACTCGGGCTTGGACAGCTCTTCCACTTCGAGGCCGCGCAGCAGGGTCATCAACTGGAACGCCTTGGCGGTCGGGATCAGCTCCCGTCCTTCGCGCAACATGTATTTTTCGAGAATCAGGCCCTCGATGATGGCTGCACGCGTGGCCGGCGTCCCCAGGCCTTTTTCCTGCATGGCTTCGCGCAGTTCGTCGTCCTCCACCCATTTGCCCGCGCCTTCCATCGCGCCGAGCAGCGTCGCTTCGCTGTAGCGCGGCGGCGGGCGGGTTTTCAGGGCCTTGGCCGCCACGTCGCTGACCGGTGGCTTCTCGTCCTTGGCCACCGGTGGAAGATTGGCGGGACCGTCTTCGTCGGTCTGCGCTTCCTTGCCGTAGATGGCCAGCCAGCCCGGCTTGACCAATACCTTGCCTTCGGTCTTGAAGTGATGGTTGTCAATCTGGCTGATGCGCGTGGTCAGCAGGTACTCGGCGCTGGGGAAAAACACCGCCATGAAGCGGCGCGCCACCAGATCGTAGAGTTTCTGCTCCGCCTCCGACAGCGCTCCAGGGGCTTCCAGCGTCGGGATGATCGCGAAGTGGTCGCTGATCTTGCTGTTGTCGAACACGCGCTTGGTGGGCTTGATGAAGCCTTCGTCCAACGCAAGCTGTGCAAACGGCTCCAGATGCCGCTGGCCCGACTGCGCCAGCATGTGGAACGTCTTTTTCACCACCGGCAGATAGTCTTCCGGCAACGCCCGTGAGTCGGTTCGCGGATAGGTCAAGGCCTTGTGCTTTTCATACAGGCTTTGCGCCAACGCCAGCGTTGTCTTGGCCGAAAAGCCAAAGCGGCCGTTGGCCTCACGTTGCAGGCTGGTCAGGTCAAACAGCAGCGGGCTGGCCTGGGTGCTCGGCCGGGTTTCCTCGCTAACGCTCGCGGGCTTGCCGCGCACGGCGTCGGCAATCGCCTCGGCCTCGCGGGCCGACCACAGGCGATCGGCCTTCTTCTCGGCGTCGGTCTCGTCCCTCTTGTGCGCCGGGTTGAACCACTTGCCGGCGTACTCACCGGCCTGGGCCGCGAAGCTGGCATGGACTTCCCAGTAGTCGCGGCTGATGAACTTGCGAATCTGCTCCTCGCGCTCGACCACGATCGACAACGTCGGCGTCTGCACGCGCCCCACGGTGGTGAGAAAAAACCCGCCATCACGCGAATTGAACGCGGTAAACGCCCGCGTGCCATTGATTCCGACCAACCAGTCGGCTTCCGAGCGGCTGCGCGCCGCATCGGCCAGCCCCTGCATTTGGGCATCCGAGCGCAGTTGCTCGAAGCCGTCGCGGATCGCCTGCGGCGTCATCGATTGCAGCCAAAGCCGCCGCACCGGCTTGGCCAACGGTTTCTTGCCGCCGGCGTATTGCTCGATCAGCCGAAAAATCAGTTCGCCTTCGCGCCCCGCGTCGCAGGCGTTGATCAGATCGGCGACGTCCTTGCGCTTGGCCTGCTTGACCACGGCCGACAGGCGCGTCTTGGTCTTGTCCACCGGCTTGAGGTCGAAATGTGGCGGAATGACCGGCAGATGCGCAAAGCTCCACTTGCCACGCTTGACGTCATACTCCTCCGGCGCCTGGATCTCCACCAGATGGCCCACCGCACTGGTTACCACGTAACGGTCGTTCTCGAAATGCTCGTCGTGTTTGTCGAACTTGCCTGAAACCGGCGTGAGCGCGCGCACGATGTCTTGCGCCACGGACGGCTTTTCGGCAATCACCAGGGTCTTGGTCATAGGATGGAAAACGGACTTCTACAATGCCGGGGCACGCCGCCAGACTCCGCTGGCAGGCGCCCCGTCTTCTTTTTTTACGGTAACAGAAGTTTGGCCAAGCCCGCTGGAGTCCGCTCTCCAACCCTCACCGGCACGCCGCGCGGCCCGCGCATCCAGGTGCGCCGCTCCGGCGTGCACGGGCGGGGCGTGTTCGCCCGCCTGCCCATCGCCGAGGGCGAGCGCATCATCGAATACCTCGGGGAAATCATCGATTGGCCGGAAGCGCAGCGCCGCCATCCGCACGATCCGAGCGACCCCAACCACACGTTCTACTTCCACGTCAGCGACAGCCGCGTCATCGACGCGGCGCACGGTGGCAATGCCGCGCGCTGGATCAACCACGGCTGCGCCCCGAACTGCGAGGCCGATGAAACCGAGGATGGCCGGGTGTTCATCGTCGCGCTGCGCGACATCGCCGCGGGCGAGGAGTTGAACTACGACTATGGCCTCACGGTGGATGAACGCTACACGCCCAAGCTCAAGGCGCAGTTTCCGTGCCGCTGCGGCGCCGCCACCTGCCGTGGCACCCTGCTGGCGCCGAAGCGGCGCCAGCGCTGAGGTTTGTCATGACACCGCAGGCCGTTGCTCCCCCGGAAGCCATCAACTGGCCGCTCGAAGCGTTGTGGCTGGCCGTGGCTCCCCGCGTGCCGGGCCTGAGCCTGGAATGCCTGCCAAGCATCGACTCGACCAACTCCGAGCTGATGCGCCGCGCCCGTGGCGGGCAGCTTGATCCGCTCATCCTGATCGCCGAACGCCAGACGGCGGGCCGGGGACGCCTGGGCCGTTCTTGGCTGACCGGACAAGCCGCCCTGCCGCCCGCCCAACTGCCGGCACTGACGTTTTCCTACGGCCTGCCCCTGCCGCGACGCGATCTGGCGGGCCTGTCATTGGCCGTCGGAGTGGCCGTGGCGGAGGCATTGCGCGCCCTGGGTTGCACGCTCGCCCGGCTCAAGTGGCCCAACGACGTCTGGTTGGACGACACCGGCCGCAAGCTGGCGGGCATTCTGATCGAAACCGCGCTGTGCGACGGGCAGCTCTACGCCATCGTCGGCGTGGGCATCAACCTCGATGCGCCCCGGCTGGCGTCCGCGGCCGATACCCCGCCAACACGGCCGCGGGCCTGCGCGAACGCCTGCCCGGCGCCACCGCCCCCGGTGTGCTGGCCGCGGTGGTGCCCGCTCTGGTGGAAGCTGTCTCGTGCTTCGGCGAAGCGGGGTTTGCGCCCTTTCACGCCCGCTTCGCCGCGCTCGACGCGCTCGCGGGCCGCGCGCTGCGTCTGAGCGGCGGGCCGGCGTCCGGAGGCGGCGTGGCGCGCGGCGTTGACCACACCGGCGCGCTGCTGGTGGACAAGCCGGCGGGCGCCACGTCCCACGACGTCGTGGCCCAGGCGCGGCGGGTCCTCGGCGAGCGGTCGATCGGACATACCGGCACGCTGGCCCCGTTCGCCACCGGTCTGCTGGTGCTCCTGCTCGGC
>DAIOSZ010000170.1:0-8225 GCA_036752305.1 Burkholderiaceae bacterium | reverse complement strand
CTGGTCGAGGTGGTGGTCGTGCTCACGTTGCTGGCGGTCAAGTTCGACGCTTGGTTTGCCGTCATCACGCTCGCGGCGCTGGTGGTCTACGTGGCCTTCACCGTCAGCGTGACCGAGTGGCGCACGCAATTTCGCAAGCGCATGAACGAGCTGGACTCCACCGCGCACAGCAAGGCCATCGACTCGCTGCTGAACTACGAGACCGTCAAGTACTTTGGCAACGAGGACTTCGAGGCCCGCCGCTACGACGAAAGCCTGGAACGCTACCGCCAGGCCGCGCTCAAAAGCCAGAGCACGCTGTCCCTGCTCAATACCGGCCAGCAACTGGTGATCGCCATCGCGCTGGTTGCCATGCTCTGGCGCGCCACGCAAGGGGTCGTCGAGGGACGCATGACCCTGGGCGATCTGGTGATGATCAACGCCTTCATGATCCAGCTCTACATACCGCTGAACTTCCTGGGCGTCATGTACCGCGAGATCAAGCAGGGCCTGACCGACCTGGACAAAATGTTTGGCCTGCTTGACCGCCACCGCGAAGTGTCGGACGCGCCGCACGCCGCGCCGCTGGCGCTGCACGATGCGCCCGAGGTGCGCTTTGATCACGTCGATTTTTCCTACGACGCCGACCGACCCATCCTGCATGATGTCAGCTTCGTCATCCCGCCGGGCAAGACCGTCGCGGTGGTTGGTCCCTCTGGCGCTGGAAAATCCACGCTGGCGCGGCTGTTGTTTCGCTTCTATGACGTCAGCGGCGGCGCGGTGCGCATCGCCGGGCAGGACATTCGCGGCGTCACGCAAAAGAGCTTGCGCCACGCCATCGGCATCGTCCCGCAGGACACGGTGCTGTTCAACGACACGGTCGCCTACAACATCGCCTATGGCCGTCCTGGCGCCTCGCAGGCCGACATCGAGGCTGCCGCGCGCGCCGCCCGCATCCACGACTTCATTGTCTCCACGCCCAAGGGCTACCACACCGTGGTCGGCGAGCGCGGGCTCAAGCTCTCCGGCGGCGAAAAGCAGCGCGTGGCCATTGCGCGGACATTGCTCAAGAACCCGCCCATCCTCATATTTGACGAAGCCACCTCCGCCCTCGACTCCGCCAACGAACGCGCCATCCAATCCGAGCTGGCCGCCACCGCGCGCGGCAAGACCACGCTGGTCGTGGCGCACCGGCTCTCCACCGTCGTGGACGCGCATGAGATCCTGGTGATGGAGGGCGGGCGCATCGTCGAACAAGGCCATCACCAGGCGCTGCTTGCGCGCGGCGGGCGGTACGCGCGCATGTGGGCCATGCAGCAGTCGCAGGAAGGCGATATCAAGGATAAAAATGGCCATGAGGCGCCTGTTCCCGGCCACGAGCAGCTACTGAAAATATAGCGACCCATGCGCACCATCGCCGTCAAGGTCAAGCCGCAGGCGCGTCAGAGCAGCCTCATGCCGCCCACCGCAGAAGGGGAGGCCTGGCAGGCGCAACTCAAGAGCCCGCCCGTGGACGGCAAGGCCAACGCGGAACTGGTTCAGCTCGTCGCGCGGCATTTCGGCTGCCGCAAGGCCGACGTCGCCATCAAGAGCGGCGCGGCGGCGCGCCTGAAGCTCGTGACGCTGCCCGACGCCGCCCCCTGAAATCCGCGGTTCAGGCGTTCGGCGCTACCATTGCCCACCCACTGGAAAAACCCTTACGGCAGGAGGCCGGTCAACCCGCATGTTGGAGCGTCTGCGCAAAATGATCGGGGGCGGTGCGACACCGCCGCCCGATACCGCTGCTTCGGCCGCCAAGTCGGCACCGGTCGCGCACCACGCAGCCGTGCCCGTCGTCACGCCCGATCTGGTCGCCTGGACGCGCGAGCACGGCATCTTCCTGGGCCGCTCGGACACCGGTCGGGCACTCACGCTGTCCGGGGTGGACGGCCAGACGGCCTGGCGCGGCGAGATCGGCGCCTCCAACCGGGATTTCATCCACGGCGCCGAATTGCGCCTGCGCGCCGAACTGGGGCTTGATCCGGGCGTCTTCGTGCTCGTCATCAACCGCCCGCTGCGGGCCGCGCTGGAACGCCTGGCGTATTCGCAGTTCACCGATTCCTTGCAAACCTCGGTGGATTCGAGCCTGACGGAGGAGCTGCGCTGGCTTGCCATGTACGAGGAAAAGGGCTGGGCCGACCTGCCCGACGCCTTTGTCGAGCGCTACGCGATCCTCGCGCGCGACGCGGGCGAGGCGCGTGCCTACGTGAGCGACGAACTGATCGCCTGCATGACCGGCTGGCCCAGCCCGCCGATGACGGCCGAGCACGCGCTGATGCTGATCGTGCAGCGCGGCAAGGCCTACCTGCGCATGGAGTACCTGCCGGAGCCCATCGAAGTGCTTCAGCACGCCTTGCGCACGCATGCCGTGCTGTGCCGCGCCGCGCGGGCGGCCGCGGCCAAGCCCGATTTGTCCCTATAGGGCTTTCCTGTCCCCGGTCAGCGCCGCCACGTCCTCGCGCGTTGCGGGAGGTGTGACGAAGTACCGCTGGCACGGCGCTTGCATCGGGGTTTTCCGCAGGCCCGGGGCAGCGGGTTCGCGTCACACTACACCCTTTGTCTTTTGCCATCCTGTTTCTGGAGGTTCTCGCATGATCATCAACAAGCCCCATTGGATCGCCGCCGCTGCCCTGGCTCTCGTGGCCGGCATCGCGGGCGCGCAATCGAACGACACCATCGCCAAGGTCAAGGCATCGGGTGTGGTCACCATGGGCGTGCGGGACTCCTCGGGCGCGCTGTCCTACACGGTGGGCTCGGGCAAGTACGTGGGCTATCACGTCGAACTGTGTGAACGCGTGGTCGCCGCGCTGGAAAAGGCCGTGGGCCGCAAGATTGAGGTCAAGTACCAGCCGGTCACCTCCGCCAACCGCATTCCGCTGGTGCAGAACGGCACCGTTGACCTTGAATGCGGCTCGACCACCAACAACATGGCGCGCCAGAAAGACGTTGCCTTTGCCGTGACCACCTTCGTCGAGGAAGTGCGCTTCGCCGTCAAGGCCAACTCCGGCATCACCAGCATTGCGCAGCTCAACGGCAAGAACGTGGCCACCACCACCGGCACCACCTCGGTGCAGACGCTGCGCAAGAACGAACGCGCCACCGGCGTGGACTTCAAGGAAATCTTCGGCAAGGACCACGCCGACAGCTTTCTGCTGCTCGAATCAGGCCGCGCCGATGCGTTCGTGATGGACGGCTCCATCCTGGCCGGCAACATCGCCAACGCCAAGAACCCGGCCGACTTCAAGATCGTCGGTGAGGTTCTCTCCGTCGAGCCCATCGCCATCATGATGCGCAAGGACGACCCGGCCTTCAAGAAACTGGTGGACGACACGCTGCGTGATGCCATGAAGTCCGGCGAGATCGCCAAGGTCTACGACAAGTGGTTCCTCCAGCCCATTCCGCCCAAGAACGCCAAGGTCGGCCTGGCGCTGTCCGACAGCACCAAGAACGCCTGGGCCAACCCCAACGACAAGCCGATGGAAGACTACGCCAAGAAGTGACCCACGCGCGTTCGCGTGAGTCAGCGGGCGACCCCTCTCACGCCCCTTTCAGCCGCAACTGAAGGGGCGTTTTTTTTGCAATCTTGACAACGACAACGAGACCGAAAGGAGAAGCGCATGGCGTGGGACTGGCAGGTGTTTTGCAAAGACACCGTCACGGGCGAGGAAATGCCCCGGTGTTTCGGCAAAGGCGGAGACATCACCTATCTCGACTGGTTGCTCTCGGCCTGGGGCTGGACGATCTCGGTCTCCCTGTGCAGCCTGGCGGTGGCCATCATCGTGGGCGCGGTCATCGGCACGCTGCGCACGCTGCCCGGCGACCGCGGGCTGTCGCCCTGGCTGGTGCGTTTCGGCAATGCGTGGGTGGAGTTCTTCCGCAACATCCCGCTGCTGGTGCACATCTTCCTCTGGTACCACGTGCTGCCGGCCATCTTCCCGGTGCTCAAGGGCGTGCCCGGCTTTGTCCTGGTGGTCTGCGCGCTGGGTTTCTTCACCTCGGCGCGCATTGCCGAGCAGGTGCGCGCGGGCATCGGCTCGCTGCCGCGCGGGCAGCGCTTTGCCGGCATGGCGCTGGGACTGACCACGCCGCAGGTCTACCGGTACGTGATTCTGCCGATGGCCTTTCGCATCATCATCCCGCCGCTCACCAGCGAGTCGATGAACATCGTCAAGAACTCGTCGGTGGCGTTCGCCGTATCGATTCCGGAACTCACGCTGTTCGCCATGCAGGCGCAGGAAGAAACCTCGCGTGGCGTGGAGGTCTACCTCGCGGTCACCGTGCTCTACGTGATCACGGCTTTCGCCATCAACCGCGTCATGGCCTTCCTTGAAAAGCGCTCCCGCGTGCCGGGGATGGTCGCCTCCACCGGGTCGGGAGGGCACTGAGCATGAATCTCGACCTGAGTTTCTACAGCTGGGACGTCATCTCCAACTTCGTGCTGAAGGGCCTGTACTTCAGCATCGAATTGACCATCATCGCCACGCTTGGCGGCATTGCGCTGGGCACCGTGCTCGCGCTCATGCGCCTGTCGGGCAAAAAGGCGCTCGAAGTCCCCGCCACCATCTACGTCAACGGCATGCGCTCGATCCCGCTGGTGATGGTGATCCTGTGGTTCTTCCTCTTGATCCCCTTCCTCATCGGCCGCTCGCTCGGCGCGGAATGGTCGTCCATCATCACCTTCGTGGCCTTCGAGGCGGCGTACTTTTCCGAGATTGTCCGCGCTGGCATCCAGTCCATTCCGCGCGGGCAGGTCAACGCCGGCTTCGCGCTGGGCATGAGCTACGGGCAGAACATGAAGCTGGTCATCCTGCCGCAGGCGTTTCGCAACATGCTGCCGGTGTTCCTCACGCAGACCATCATCCTGTTCCAGGACACCTCGCTGGTCTACGCCATCGGCGCCTACGACCTGCTCAAGGGCATCGAGACCGCAGGCAAGAACTACGGCCGGCCCATCGAGGCCTACCTGATGGCCGCCGTGGTCTATTTCGTCATTTGTTTCTCGCTGTCGATGGCCGCGCGCCATCTGCACAAAAAGATCGCCATCATTCGCTAGAAGGGCCAGCCATGATTGAAATGAAGAACGTCTCCAAGTGGTACGGCCCCGTCCAGGTGCTCACCGACTGCTCGACCCGGATCGAAAAGGGCGAGGTCGTCGTCGTCTGCGGCCCCTCGGGCTCCGGCAAGTCCACGCTCATCAAGACGATCAACGCGCTGGAGCCCTTCCAGAAAGGCGAGATCACCGTCGATGGCGTGGCCGTGCACGACCCCAAGACCGACCTGCCCAAGCTGCGCTCGCGCGTGGGCATGGTGTTCCAGCACTTCGAGCTGTTTCCGCATCTGTCGGTGGCCGACAACCTCACCATCGCGCAGATCAAGGTGCTCGGCCGCTCGACGGACGAGGCGCGCAAGCACGGCCTGAAATACCTTGAGCGCGTGGGCCTGATGGCGCACAAGGACAAATTCCCCGGCCAGCTCTCGGGCGGCCAGCAGCAGCGCGTGGCCATCGCCCGCGCGCTGTCGATGGACCCGATCGTGATGCTGTTCGACGAGCCCACCTCGGCCCTCGACCCCGAAATGGTCGGCGAGGTGCTCGACGTGATGGTCGGCCTGGCCAACGAAGGCATGACCATGATGTGCGTCACGCACGAAATGGGCTTTGCCCGCAAGGTCTCCAGCCGCGTCATCTTCATGGACGTGGGCGGCAAGATCCTCGAGGACTGCTCCAAGGACGAATTCTTCGGCAATCCGGATGCGCGCCAGCCGCGCACCAAGGAATTCCTCAACAAGATCCTCCAGCACTGATTGCCGCTCCCCGGGCGCGCGGCAGGGCGGGTGCGAAAATCCCCGCATGACGACTCCCGCGCCCGCCTCCTCGCTCACCCTCACCCGCCCCGACGACTGGCACCTGCACCTGCGCGACGGCCCGGCCATGGCCGACGTGCTGGCGCACAGCGCCGCGCAGTTCGCGCGCGCCATCGTCATGCCCAATCTCAAGCCGCCGGTCACCACCACGGCGCTGGCGCTGGCTTACTGGCAGCGCATCCTGGCCGCGCGGCCCCAGGGCTCGGACTTCGAGCCCCTGATGACGCTGTACCTCACCGACAACACTCCGCCCGACGAAATCGCCCGTGCCCAGGGCGCCGGCATCGTCGCGCTCAAGCTCTACCCGGCCGGCGCCACCACCAACAGCGACGCCGGCGTCAGCGACATCCGCAAGACCTACCCCACGCTGGAGGCCATGCAGCGCGCGGGCCTGCCGCTGCTGGTGCACGGCGAGGTCACCGACCCGGCCATCGACCTGTTCGACCGCGAGGCCGTCTTCATCGACCGCGTGATGATCCCGTTGCGGCGCGACTTTCCCGCGCTGAAGATCGTCTTCGAGCACATCACCACGCGCCAGGCCGCGCAATATGTGCAGGACGCCGACGCGCGCACCGGCGCCACCATCACCGCGCACCACCTGCTCTACAACCGCAACGCCATCTTCCAGGGCGGCATCCGCCCGCACTACTACTGCCTGCCGGTGCTCAAGCGCGAGGAGCACCGCCTGGCGCTGGTCCAGGCCGCCACCGGCGGCAGCCCGAAGTTCTTTCTCGGCACCGACAGCGCGCCGCACCCCGCGCAGCTCAAGGAACATGCCAGCGGCTGCGCCGGCTGCTACACCGCGCTGGGCGCGCTGGAGCTGTACGCCGAAGCCTTTGACGCGGCGGGCGCGCTGCACCGGCTCGAAGCCTTTGCCAGCTTCCATGGCCCCGACTTCTACGGCTTGCCGCGCAACACCGGCCAGGTCACGCTCACCCGCCAGCCCTGGACGCTGCCCGAAACCCTGCCCTTTGGCGAAGCCAGCCTCAAGCCGCTGCGCGGCGGCGAAACCCTGGCGTGGCGGCAGGCGTGAACCGGCCCGCCACGCGCGTGCTCATGGTCTGCATGGGCAACATCTGCCGCAGCCCCACGGCGCAGGGCGTGCTGGAGCAGCGGGCGCGGGATGCCGGGCGGGCGCTGCGGGCCGATTCCGCCGGCACGCACGCCTACCACGTGGGCGAGCCGCCGGACGAGCGCTCCCAGGCGCACGCGCTGCGGCGCGGTTACGACCTCTCGCGCCAGCGCGCGCGCCGGCTCGTCGCGCGCGACTTCGCAGACTTCGACCTCGTGCTGGTGATGGACGCTGCCAACGAACGCGCCGCCGCCGCGCTGTGCCCACCCGCCGCGCGCCACAAGCTGCGGCGCCTGACCGACTACTGCACCCGCCACCGCGCCCACGAGGTGCCCGATCCATATTACGGCGGCGACGCGGGCTTTGAACAGGTGCTGGACCTGATCGAAGACGCCTGCGACGGCCTGCTGGCCTCGCTGGAGTCCGAAAAATAGTCCGGCGACGATCTGGGCTCACGCATCCGGCGCGGCGCGCTCGCGCGCGTCCAACCGCCGCTTCGGGGCCGAATCGAACCGTTGACCGCTGTCGTCCGCGTGGCGGCTACGCCGTCGCATCCAGGCAGCGCCCCTGCTCCACCAAGTCCGCGAAGCCGGCGGCCAGTGCATCCAGCACGTGCCGCACCGCCGGCGGCATGCCCTGGCGGCTGGCGTAGGCGGCCTGCACCACGCCAGCGGGCGGCGCCCAGCCCGGCAGCAGCTCGATCAGCTCGCCGCGCTCCAGCGCGTCGTGCGCCAGCAGGCGCGGCAGCGCCGCGCAGCCCACGCCCGACAGCGCGGCGCGCAGCAGCACGGCCATGTCGTCCACCACCAGGCGCGGCTCGTGCGTCACCACCGCCTGCGCGCCACCGGGGCCGCTGAGCAGCCAGCGCGTCTCGTCGGGCGAATTGCCCAGGCCCAGCGTTGGCAGTCGCAACAAGTCGTCCGGACTGGCGGGCGGCGCCGCATGCGCCAGCAGCGCCGGCGCCGCCACCAGCAAATGGCCGCTCAGCGCCAGCGGCCTGACGATCTCGTCGGCCGCCAGATGCGCGTCCCGCGCGCGCACACGCAGCACCAGATCGACGCCGTCATGCCAGGCGTCCACGTTGCGGTTGGTTGCCTGCACCTGCAGCCGCACATGCGGCCAGGCCTGCAGAAAGCGCGCCAGCATCGCCCCCACCGCACTGCCCAGCAGCGCTGGCGGGCACGACAGGCGCACCGTGCCGCGCGGCTCGCTCGTCTGCTCCTCGGCCAGCGCGCGCACACCCTCGGCCTGCGCCCGCATCGCCCGCGCGTGG
>DAIOSZ010000169.1:0-8580 GCA_036752305.1 Burkholderiaceae bacterium | reverse complement strand
TGTCACTGCCATCGGCAGGGGCCACGTTACCGCCCAGGCGGCGCGGCGCGCCACGGTTGGGACGGTCGCGGTCGCCACCAGGACGGCCATCACGGCGCGGGCCGCGCGGGCGGCGCTCGTCGTCGGTGCGGGTCTCGGGCGCGGCGGGCAGGTCATTGCGACCCAGCGTGTCTCCCTTGTAGACCCAGACCTTGACGCCGATGACGCCGTAGGTGGTTTTGGCTTCGGAAAAGCCATAGTCGATGTCGGCGCGCAGCGTGTGAAGCGGCACGCGGCCTTCGCGGTACCACTCGGTACGGGCGATTTCGATGCCGTTCAGACGCCCGGCCGACATGATCTTGATGCCTTGGGCGCCCAGGCGCATCGCATTCTGCATGGCGCGTTTCATCGCGCGGCGGAACATGATGCGCTTTTCCAACTGTTGGGTGATGCTGTCGGCAATCAATTGGGCATCGATCTCGGGCTTGCGCACTTCCTCGATGTTGACGGCCACCGGCACTCCCAGGCGTTGGGCGAGTTCCTTCTTCAGGTTCTCGATGTCCTCGCCCTTCTTGCCAATCACCACGCCGGGGCGTGCCGAATAGATCGTGATGCGGGCGTTTTTGGCGGGGCGCTCGATGAGCACACGCGAGACGGCAGCGTTCTTGAGCTTGGTCTTGAGGTACTCGCGAACCTTGATGTCGTCGGCCAGCATGCCCGCGAAGTCGCGGTTGCCGGCGTACCAGCGGCTGGCCCAGTTGCGGCTGACCGAAAGGCGGAATCCGGTCGGATGGATTTTCTGTCCCATAGTCTTCCTCGTACCTCTCAGTTGCCCACCGTCACGTACACATGGCACGTGGGCTTGCTGATACGGTTGCCGCGGCCCTTGGCGCGGGCCGTGAAGCGCTTGAGCGTGGTGCCTTGCTCGACGTAGATCGTCTTGACCTTCAACTCGTCGATGTCGGCGCCGTCGTTGTGCTCGGCATTGGCAATGGCCGACTCGAGCGCTTTCTTGATGATGACCGCGCCACGCTTGGGGCTGAAGGCCAGGATGTTGAGCGCCTGGTCGACTTTCTTGCCGCGGATCTGATCGGCGACGAGCCGACCCTTGTCCACCGACAGGCGGACGCCACGGACGACTGCACGTGTTTCCATGGCAGCTCCTTACTTCTTGGCTTTCTTGTCTGCCGGATGACCCTTGAACGTACGGGTCAGGGCGAATTCCCCGAGCTTGTGGCCAACCATCTGGTCGGTCACATACACGGGCACATGCTGCTTGCCGTTGTGCACGGCAATTGTCAGCCCGATGAACTCGGGCAGGATCATCGAACGGCGCGACCAGGTCTTGATCGGCTTCTTGTCCTTGTTGGTGATGGCTTTGTCGACTTTGGCCACAAGGTGGTGGTCGACAAACGGACCCTTTTTGAGAGAGCGAGTCATTTGCGATTCCCTTTACTTCTTGCGGCGCGAGACGATCATGCCCTGCGTGCGCTTGTTGTTGCGCGAGCGATAGCCCTTGGTCAGGTTGCCCCACGGATCGACCGGTGCGCGTGCTTCGCCAGTCCGGCCTTCGCCGCCGCCGTGCGGGTGGTCGATCGGGTTCATTGCCGTGCCGCGCACTGTCGGGCGGATACCCATCCAGCGCTTGACGCCGGCCTTGCCGAGCTGACGCAGGCTGTGCTCTTCATTGGCGGCCTCGCCAATCGTGGCGCGGCACTCAATGTGGATCTTGCGCACTTCACCCGAGCGCAAGCGAACCTGGGCATAGGTGCCTTCGCGAGCCAGCAGGGTTGCCGACGCACCCGCCGAGCGGGCGATTTGCGCACCCGCACCGGGCTTGAGCTCAATGCAGTGGATCGTTGAGCCGACGGGGATGTTGCGGATCGGCAGCGTGTTGCCCGCGCGGATCGGCGCTTCGGCGCCCGACATCAGCGTGGCGCCGGCCTCAACACCTCGCGGCGCGATGATGTAGCGGCGCTCGCCATCGGCATACAGCACCAGCGCGATGTGCGCCGAACGGTTGGGGTCGTACTCGACGCGTTCGACCTTGGCCGCGATACCGTCTTTATTGCGACGGAAATCAACCACGCGGTAGTGGTGCTTGTGTCCACCGCCCTTGTGGCGCGTCGTGATATGGCCGTTGTTGTTGCGGCCGGATTTCTGAAACTGCGGTTCGAGCAGGGGCGCGAAGGCCGGACCCTTGTGCAGGTGATCACGAGTGACCTTGACCACGGCACGGCGGCCGGGCGAGGTCGGTTTCATCTTGATGACGGCCATGATTTACGCGGCCTCCCCAGAGAAATTGAGTTCCTGGCCGGGCTTGAGCGTCACGTAGGCCTTGCGCACGTTGTTGCGGCGCCCCATGTTCTTGCCGAAACGCTTGGTCTTGCCCTTGAGGTTGGTCACGGACACGCCCTTGACCTCGACCTTGAAGAGCAGTTCCACGGCGGCCTTGATTTCGGGCTTGGTGGCGTCTTGCAGGACTTTGAAGGTCACGGTGTTGGCTTTCTCGCCGACCATCGTGGCCTTCTCGGACACCACGGGCGCGAGCAGCACGTTCATCAGTCGACCTTCGTCGAACTTGGCGGTGGAAGATGCGGTGCTCATGCGAACATCTCCTTGAGCTTGTCGATGGCGCCCTTGGTTACCAGTACCTTCTTGGACTGGATCAGCGACACCGGGTCGGCGTAGCGCGGCTCAACGACGAACACGTTCTTGAGATTGCGCGAGGCCAGGTACAGGTTCTCGTCGACCTCGTCGGCGATGACCATCGCGGACTCGACGTTCATGGCCTTGAATTTGCTGGCGAGTTGCTTGGTCTTGGGCGAGTCGAGCTTGAGCGAATCGACCACGGCGATGCGACCTTCGCGAGCGAGCTGCGACAAGATGGACGCCATGCCGGCGCGGTACATCTTCTTGTTGAGTTTTTGCGCGAAGTTTTCGTCCGGCAGGTTCGGGAAGATGCGGCCGCCTCCGCGCCACAGCGGGGAGGACGTCATGCCGGCGCGCGCGTTGCCCGTGCCTTTTTGCTTGAACGGCTTCTTGGTGGAGTGGCGAACCTGCTCGCGGTCTTTCTGCGCGCGGGTGCCCTGGCGAGCGTTGGCCTGGTATGCGACGACGACCTGATGGATCAGGGCTTCGTTGTATTCGCGGCCGAACAGCGTCTCGGCGACGTCGACTTTCGACGCGGCCTGGCCTTGTTCATTGAGGACTTCGAGCTGCATCACGCGGCTCCTTTCGCGGCTTCACCGCCCTTGACCGCGGGACGCACGGTGACGAAACCATTGCGCGAGCCGGGAACGGCGCCCCGGATGAGCAACAGGCTGCGCGCCTCGTCGATGCGGACGATTGGGAGGTTCTGCGTGGTGACGGTCTCGTCGCCCAGGTGGCCCGTCATTTTCTTGCCGGGGAACACACGGCCGGGGTCCTGCGCCATGGAGATCGAGCCCGGCACATTGTGCGAGCGGCTGTTGCCGTGCGATGCGCGCTGCGAGCTGAAATTGTGGCGCCTGATCGTTCCGGCGTAGCCTTTACCGATGGAGCGGCCTTGCACGTCCACCTTCTGGCCGACAGCGAACAGACTTACGGGCAGCGTGGCGCCGGCTGCAAACTTGGCGGCGTCGTCAGCGGTAACGCGGAATTCCTGAGTGATACGGCCAGCTTCAACGCCCGCTTTCGCGAGGTGTCCGGCCTGCGGCTTGGTCACGCGCGAAGCTTTGCGCGAACCGTACGTCACTTGCAGAGCGACGTAGCCGTCGTTTTCCTGGGTCTTGACCTGAGTCACACGGTTGCCGGAAACGTCCACCACCGTGACGGGAACCGCGTCCCCATCGTCGGTAAACAGGCGCATCATGCCCACCTTGCGGCCCAGCAAGCCCAAGCGGTTGCTTTGGCTCATGGGTTTTTCTCCTAATCCTTCACCGCACAAAACTGCAATTGGCCTGCGCGTTCCTCGCCGCGCGTTGACGCAGCCAAGGTGTGAAAGCGGTTGATAACACTCGCCCAACAAAAGGCGAGCCTAAGAGTATACCTCAAAAGCAGCGGGAGTCTGCAAGTAAACCGACCGGTTGCGCCCGTGCATGCCACAATGCGTCATGCGATTTCTACACACCATGCTGCGCGTGGGCGACCTTGAGCGCTCAATCCGCTTCAACACCGATGTGCTGGGCATGAGCCTGCTGCGGCGCTCGGAAAATCCCGAATACAAGTATTCGCTGGCTTTTCTGGGTTTTGGAGGCGGTAACCCTGATCAGGCCGAGATCGAACTCACCTACAACTGGGGCGTGGACAAGTACGAGTTGGGCAGTGCCTATGGGCATATTGCCCTTGGCGTGCCGGACGCCTGCGCGGCTTGCGAGAAGATCAAGCAAGCAGGCGGCAACGTGACGCGCGAGGCCGGGCCAGTCAAAGGGGGAACCACCGTGATTGCGTTTGTCACCGATCCCGATGGCTACAAGATCGAGTTGATCCAGCGCGCCGCGTTGGCCGAAGGCGCAGGCTTGCGCTGAGGCGAGGCTTGGGTGGCTCTTGCCATCCAATAAAAAAGGCGGTGCAGGGCACCGCCTTTTTTATTTCGGGCCAGGTGAACTTACTGGAGTTTGATTTCCACGTCCACGCCCGCCGGCAGATCGAGCTTCATCAGCGCGTCCACCGTCTTGTCGGTCGGATCAACGATGTCCATCAGGCGCTGGTGCGTGCGGATCTCGAACTGGTCACGGCTGGACTTGTTGACGTGCGGCGAGCGCAGGATGTCAAAGCGCTTCATGCGCGTGGGCAAGGGCACGGGGCCCTTGACGATGGCGCCGGTACGCTTGGCGGTATCGACGATCTCGGCGGCCGACTGATCAATCAACTTGTAGTCAAATGCCTTGAGGCGGATGCGGATTTTCTGCTTGGACATGCTGGGCCTCACTCCAGGATCTTGGCCACCACGCCGGAGCCGACGGTGCGGCCGCCTTCGCGAATGGCAAAGCGCAGGCCTTCCTGCATGGCGATGGGGGCGATCAGCTTGACTGTGATGCTCACGTTGTCGCCGGGCATGACCATCTCCTTGTCCTTGGGCAGCTCGATGCTGCCGGTCACGTCCGTGGTGCGGAAGTAGAACTGCGGGCGGTAGTTGTTGAAGAACGGCGTGTGGCGCCCGCCTTCTTCCTTGCTCAGCACGTAGACCTCGGCGGTGAAGTGCGTGTGCGGCTTGATCGAGCCGGGCTTGCACAGCACCTGGCCGCGCTCGACTTCCTCGCGCTTGGTGCCGCGCAGCAAAATGCCGACGTTGTCGCCCGCCTGACCTTGGTCGAGCAGCTTGCGGAACATCTCCACGCCGGTGCAGGTGGTCTTTTGCGTGGGCTTGATGCCCACGATCTCGATCTCCTCGCCAACCTTGACGATGCCGCGTTCGATACGGCCGGTGACGACGGTGCCGCGGCCGGAGATGGAGAAGACGTCTTCCACGGGCATGAGGAAGGCGCCGTCGATGGCGCGCTCGGGCGTGGGGAAGTAGCTGTCCATGGCTTCGGCCAGCTTGAGGATGGCGCCTTCGCCCAGGTCACCCTTGTCGCCTTCCATGGCCAGCTTGGCGCTGCCGTGGATGATGGGGGTGTCGTCGCCGGGGAAGTCGTACTTGGACAGCAGCTCGCGCACTTCCATCTCGACGAGCTCGAGCAGTTCGGCGTCGTCGACCATGTCGCACTTGTTGAGGAAGACGATGATGTGGGGCACGCCGACCTGACGGGCCAGCAGGATGTGCTCGCGCGTCTGGGGCATCGGGCCGTCGGCGGCCGAGCACACCAGGATGGCGCCGTCCATCTGGGCGGCGCCGGTGATCATGTTCTTGACGTAGTCGGCGTGGCCGGGGCAGTCAACGTGCGCGTAGTGGCGGTTGGCCGTCTCGTACTCGACGTGGGCGGTGTTGATCGTGATGCCGCGAGCCTTCTCTTCCGGCGCGGCGTCGATTTCATCGTACTTCTTGGCCTGACCGCCAAACTTGGACGACAGCACCGTGGTGATGGCCGCAGTCAGGGTGGTCTTGCCGTGATCGACGTGGCCAATCGTGCCTACGTTGACGTGCGGCTTCGTCCGCTCGAATTTCTCTTTTGCCATTGCTTTGACTCCAACAAAAAGAACAGTGCCCGTGATGCTTTAACGTCTCCCCCAACAACCCGCCACGGGCAGCGGGTCACCCAAAAAGGGTGGAGAAGACCAAAAAATGCGAGAGAGTGCCTAGACAGGCGCCGCCCCCTTGAGGGGGACGCGCCGCACGGCGCCTCTTTACTTCGCGCGCGAGGCGACGATGGCTTCCGACACGTTGCGCGGCGCTTCCGCGTAGTGCTTGAATTCCATCGTGTAGGTCGCACGGCCCTGCGACATGGAGCGCAGCGTGGTCGAGTAGCCGAACATTTCCGACAGCGGAACCTCGGCCTTGATGACCTTGCCGCCGCCGGCCATGTCGTCCATGCCCTGCACCATGCCGCGACGGCTGGACAGGTCGCCCATCACGTTGCCGGCGTAGTCTTCAGGGGTCTCCACTTCCACGGCCATCATGGGCTCCAGGATCACCGGGTTGGCTTTGCGGGCAGCTTCCTTGAAGCCGAAGATCGCGGCCATCTTGAACGCCTGCTCCGAAGAGTCCACGTCGTGGTACGAACCGAAGGTGAGCGTGACTTTCACGTCCACCACCGGATAGCCCGCGAGCACGCCGCTGGTCAGCGCTTCCACCACGCCTTTTTCCACTGCGGGGATGTACTCGCGCGGCACCACGCCGCCCTTGATGGCGTCGACGAACTCGAAGCCCTTGCCCGGCTCCTGCGGCTCCAGCGTGAAGACCACATGGCCGTACTGGCCCTTGCCGCCCGACTGGCGCACGAACTTGCCTTCCACGTCGGAGACGCTCTTGCGCACCGTCTCACGGTAGGCCACCTGCGGCTTGCCGACGTTGGCTTCGACGCCAAACTCGCGCTTCATGCGGTCAACAATGATCTCCAGGTGCAATTCACCCATGCCGGAGATGATGGTCTGGCCGGATTCCTCATCGGTGCGCACGCGAAACGACGGATCCTCGGACGCCAAGCGCTGCAGCGCGATACCCATCTTCTCCTGATCGACCTTGGTCTTGGGTTCCACCGCCTGAGAGATCACGGGCTCCGGGAACACCATGCGTTCGAGCGTGATGATGGCGTCCGGGTCGCACAGCGTCTCGCCGGTCGTCACTTCCTTGAGGCCCACGCAGGCGGCGATGTCGCCCGCACGGATCTCCTCGATCTCCTGACGGTTGTTGGCGTGCATCTGCACGATACGGCCGATGCGCTCCTTCTTGCCCTTCACGGGGTTGAAGACCGTGTCGCCCTTGGACAGCACGCCGGAATAGACGCGCACGAAGGTCAACTGGCCGACGAAGGGGTCGGTCATGAGCTTGAACGCGAGCGCGGAGAACTTCTCGGCGTCGTCGGCCTTGCGGCTGGCTTCCTTTTCGTCGTCATCGGTGCCCTTGACCGGGGGAATGTCCACCGGCGACGGCATCAGTTCGATCACGGCGTCGAGCATGCGCTGCACGCCCTTGTTCTTGAACGCGGTGCCGCACAGCATGGGCTGGATCTCGCCCGCGATGGTGCGCGTGCGCAAGCCGTCGGTGATCTCTTCCTCGGTGAGGTCACCCTCTTCGAGGTATTTGTTCATCAGCGTTTCAGACGCCTCGGCCGCAGCCTCGACCATCTGCTCGCGCCACTTCTTGGCATCCTCGACCAGATCGGCCGGAATCTCCTCGAAGTTGAACTTCATGCCTTGCGAGGCCTCATCCCAAATAATGGCCTTCATCTTGCGAAGATCGACCACGCCCTTGAAGTTTTCCTCGGCCCCGATGGGAATCACCACGGGCACGGGGTTGGCCTTCAGGCGCAGCTTCATCTGGTCCACGACCTTGAAGAAGTTGGCGCCGGTGCGGTCCATCTTGTTCACGAACGCAAGGCGCGGAACCTTGTATTTGTTGGCCTGGCGCCAGACCGTTTCGGACTGGGGCTGCACACCACCGACGGCGCAATAGACCATGCACGCGCCGTCGAGCACGCGCATCGAGCGCTCGACCTCGATCGTGAAGTCCACGTGACCGGGGGTGTCGATGATGTTGATGCGGTGCTCCGGGAATTGCATGTCCATGCCCTTCCAGAAGCAGGTCGTGGCGGCCGAGGTGATCGTGATGCCGCGCTCCTGTTCCTGCTCCATCCAGTCCATCGTGGCTGCGCCGTCGTGCACTTCGCCAATCTTGTGGTTCACGCCGGTGTAGAACAGGATGCGCTCGGTCGTGGTGGTCTTGCCAGCGTCGATGTGCGCCGAAATGCCGATGTTGCGATAACGCTCGATAGGTGTTTTGCGAGCCATGATGGGTCTTTCTTGAAACGGACAGGCCCGCTCGTGGCGGGCCGCATTCCAGGGGGGGGAGGAACGGGGGCTGTCTTAGAAGCGGAAGTGGCTGAACGCCTTGTTGGCTTCGGCCATGCGGTGCACTTCGTCACGCTTCTTCATGGCACCGCCACGGCCTTCAGTGGCTTCCATCAACTCGTTGGCCAGACGCAGAGCCATCGACTTTTCACCGCGCTTGCGGGCGGCTTC
>DAIOSZ010000168.1:0-8664 GCA_036752305.1 Burkholderiaceae bacterium | reverse complement strand
TGGCGTGCGCGCGACGCTCACCCGGGCGGCAGAACGCCTTCGGCTCGGCCAGGACTGGATGCCCAGCGGCGTTCTGGAGCGCCGCGTGGAGCATGCGCGCCGTCTGCCGCCAGACTCCTCCTGGGGCGAGGCGGGCGCCGCGTGGAGCCGCGAAGCCCGGCCGGACGAGCTGGCCGCCGCCCATTTGCCGGACGGCGCCAGCGCGCTGTGGCATGGCCTTGCAGCCTGGGTGTGCCCCACGGCGCTGGCCACTGCGCAACTGGGCCTGCCCGGCGTGCGCTGGCTGGGCGGTGCGCGCGTGCGGGCGCTGGTTCGGCGCGAAGAAGGCTGGCAAGCGCTGGACGATCAGGACCGCCGGCTGGCGCAGGCCCCGCTGGCCGTCATCGCGGCGGGCGCGCAAACGCCCGCCCTGCTGCAAGCGGCAGACGGCGACGCCCGCGTGCCGTTTCACGCTCTGGGCGGGCAGATCAGTTGGGGATATCTGGACGAACTGCCGCCCCAGGCGTGCGCGCTGCTGCCGGCCGCGCCGGTCAACGGGCATGGCAGCTTCATCCACGGCGCCATCGGCGGCGACGAGCGGGCGCGCTGGTTCATCGGCTCGACCTTCGAGCGGGGCGCGGCGGAGCCCTCAGTCACGCCCGCCGGCCATGCGGCCAACCATGAGCGCCTGGTGCGCCTGCTGCCAGCGCTGGGCCGGAGCATGGCCCCCGCCTTCGCGCCCTCGGTCGCGCGGGGCTGGTCGGCCCTCCGGACCACCTTGCCGGATCGCCTGCCCGCCGTCGGCCCGGTGGACGACAGCCGCTGGCCGGGCTTGTGGGTCTGCGCGGGACTGGGCGCGCGCGGCATCAGCCTTTCGGTGCTTTGCGGGGAACTCACAGCCGCGTGGCTGCATGGCGAGGCGCTGCCGCTGGAGCCCGCGCTGGCCCAGCGGCTGGCCACCGCCCGCTTTGCCAGCCGGCCCGGCCTTGGCAGCTGAGCCAGCTGGCAGCTCTTATATCTCTTTTTTATATATCAATAACAACATATTGCTTAGATTTTGCATAAAGACGCGTTACAGTCGCGCCCCATGCAGGAACTGAGCTTTGTTTTCGCAGGATTCGTCGTCGGCACCGTGGTCGGACTCACCGGCGTGGGTGGCGGCTCGCTGATGACGCCGATTCTGGTGTTCTTCTTCGGCGTCAAGCCGTATATGGCCGTGGGCACCGACCTGCTGTTTGCCGCATTCACCAAGATGGGCGGCACGGTGGCGCTGACGCGCGCGCGCCTGGTTCCCTGGCGCGTGGTTGGCCAGTTGAGCCTGGGCAGCATCCCGGCGGCGCTTGCCACGCTGTATTTTCTAAAGCAGGTCGGCCCCGCGCAGGCCGGCGTGCAAAGCCTGATGACGCATACGCTGGGCGCCGCGCTGCTGCTCACGGCCGCGGCCACGCTGTACAAGGCCGTGCGGGGCAAGCGGTTGCCACGCAGCGTGGCGCCGCAGGACGAAGGCGCCGCCACGCGTGCGCGCCATCCGCTGCTGCCGCCGCTGTTTGGTGCGATCATCGGGGTACTGGTGACTCTCACCTCCGTCGGCGCGGGAGCGATCGGCGTGTCGGTGCTGTTGATCCTGTTTCCGCTGCTGCCGCTGCCGCGCATCGTGGCCGCCGACATTGCCTACGCCGTTCCGCTCACGCTGGTCGCGGGCCTGGGCCATGCGTCGCTGGGCTCGGTCGATTGGCACCTGCTCGCACTGCTGCTCGTGGGCTCGCTGCCCGGCATCGCCCTGGGAGCACGACTGGTCAGCCGCGCGCCGGAACGCCTGGTGCGATCGCTGCTTTCGTTGCTGTTGGCCTGGGCGGGCACCAAACTGGTTTTTGCTTGAACGACACAATGTACGCCTATACCGACTTTGACCGTCAATTCCTCCGCACGCGCGCCGCGCAGTACCGCGACCAACTGGAGCGCAACCTGCGCGGCGAACTGGCCGACGACGCGTTTCGCCCACTGCGCCTGCAAAACGGCTGGTACATCCAGCGCTACGCGCCCATGCTGCGCGTGGCCGTTCCCTATGGCGAGATTGCATCGCGCCAACTGCGCGTGCTGGCGCGCATCGCGCGTGAATATGACCGGCCCGACGCCGAGCTGCTGGCCAACGCCCAGGCCACGCAAGACGCCATCGACCCCGGCTACCCGGCGCCCAAGCTCAAGCACGGTCATGGCCACTTCACCACGCGCACCAACGTGCAGTTCAACTGGATACCGCTGGACAAATCGGCCGACGTGATGGAACTGCTGGCCAGCGTGGACATGCATGGCATACAGACCAGCGGCAACTGCATCCGCAACATCACCAGCGATGCGCTGGCCGGCATCGCGCCCGACGAGATCGCCGATCCGCGCCCGTTTTGCGAGATCCTGCGCCAGTGGAGCACCTTGCATCCGGAGTTTGCTTTCCTGCCGCGCAAGTTCAAGATTTCGATCAACGGCGCCACCGAGGACCGTGTGGCCATGGGCTGGTACGACGTGGGGCTGCAGCTGCTGCGCGGCGCCGACGGCGAGTTGGGTTTTCGCGTCCAGGTGGGCGGCGGCATGGGCCGCACGCCGATCATTGGCTCCGTGATCCGCGAGTTCCTGCCGTGGCAGGAACTGCTCAACTACCTCGAAGCCGTCATCCGCGTCTACAACCGCTGGGGCCGGCGCGACAACGTGTGGAAAGCGCGCATCAAGATCCTCGTCAAGGCCGAGCGCGCGCGCTACACCGAGGAGGTGGAGCAGGAATACCGCGCCATCGTCGAGCAGGACGGCGGGCCGCACCGCATCACGCAGGCCGAACTGGACCGCGTGGCGGCCTGCTTCACGTCACCCGTTCCCGCCGAGCCGATCGACGTGGACCGCAAGGTGGCTGCCATCTTGCGTGCCGCGGCCGACGAAGACCCGGCGTTCTCCCGCTGGCTGGCCCGCAACGTGGCCGCGCACCGGCTGCCGCAGTACCGCGCGGTCACGCTGTCGTTCAAGCGCCTGGGCCATGCGCCGGGTGACGCCACGGCCGACCAGCTGGATGCCGCGGCCGACCTGGCCGACCGCTATTCCTCGGGCGAGGCGCGCGTGACGCATGAGCAGAACCTGCTGCTGCCCTGGGTGCGTTGCGACCAGCTGGCCGAGCTGTTCCAGGATGCACGCAGGCTCGGCCTGGCCAGCGCCAACATCGGCCTGATCTCGGACCTCATTGCCTGCCCGGGCGGCGACTACTGCGCGCTGGCCAACGCACGTTCGATTCCGGTGGCCTCGGCGCTCGCCGAGCGCTTTCAGGACCTCGACGAGCTGGACGACCTCGGCCCGATCGACCTGCACATCAGCGGCTGCATCAATTCCTGCGGCCACCACCACAGCGGACACATCGGCATCCTCGGCGTGGACAAGGATGGGCAGGAGTGGTATCAGGTCACGCTCGGCGGCTCCGACGGCTCGGCGCTGTCGGGGCAGGCGGGTCCGGGCAAGGTCATCGGGCCATCGTTCGCCGCCGCCGAGGTGGTGGAGGTGGTGGACGCGGTGCTGCAAACCTACGTCCGCGAACGGCAGGCCGGCGAGCGCTTCATCGCGACGTTGCGGCGCCTGGGCGTGGAGCCTTTCAAGACGGCGGCCAACGCGGTACGCCACATCACGGCGCGCGAGCACGCCTGAGCGGGAGAAAACTATGAAATTGATAGCTGGCAGTGGGCAATCGGCGCCCACGGAGAACCCAACCGTCTTGCAACTGCAACCCGATGTGGACGCGCCCGCCGCATGGGCGGCAGCCGGCGCGGGCGTGGAGGTGATCGAGCTGACCTTCCCGAAATTCACCGATGGCCGCGCCTTCAGCCAGGCCGTGATGCTGCGCCGCCGTGCCGGGTTCAAGGGCACGCTGCGCGCCACGGGCGACGTGCTGGTCGACCAACTGCTGCAAATGCGGCGCACCGGCTTCACCGAGGCGGTTCTCAAGGAAGGCCAGGACCTGGCGCACGGCGAAAAACTGCTCACGCTGTATGCCGACTTCTATCAGGGCGACGCCCAGCAGCCGCGCCCGCATTTCGCCCGGAGCACCCGATAATGAACGCTGTCACACTGAACGCGCGCAAGAGCGCGGACCATGCCGCCAAACTGGCCGAGACCGAGGCGCTGCTGGCGCGGGCCAGCGCGGACTACGGGCCCACCACGCAGGCGTCCAGCCTGGGCGCCGAGGATGTGGTCATCACCCACATCATCCAGCGCCTGGGTTTGACGATGCCTGTTTTCGTGCTCGAAACGGGCGCGCTGCACGAGGAAACGCTGGCGTTGCTGGCGCGCACGCAGGCCGCGGCGCGCCTTGAATCGCCGGTCCGGGTGTACCGTCCGTCGGCGGCGCGCGTCGCCGCCTTCGAGACCGAGCACGGACCAAAGGCGATGTACCAGAGCATCGAACTGCGCAAGGCCTGCTGCGGCATCCGCAAGCTGGAACCGCTGGCGCAGGCGCTTGCCGGCCACAAGGCCTGGGTCACCGGCCTGCGCCGCGAGCAATCCGGCGCGCGCGCCGAGGTGCCGCTGGTGGACCAGAGCGAACTGGCCGCCACCGGCCGCGTGAAACTCAATCCGCTTGCCCGCTGGACCTGGGGCGACGTGTGGGCCTACATCGGCGAGCATGCGGTGGACTACAACCCACTGCACGACCGCTTTTTTCCCAGCATCGGCTGCGCGCCATGCACCCGGGCCATCAGCATGGGCGAGGACTTTCGCGCCGGCAGATGGTGGTGGGAAGACGAGGCGGCCAAGGAATGCGGCCTGCACGTCAGTGCCGCGCCCGAAGGAGCCCTGGCATGAACGCGCGCATCGCCCCCCATTTGCTGTCACCCCTGCCCCCCGCCCATGACCACCACCTGAGCCAGGGCCACCTGTCCGCGCTCGAAGAGGAGACCATCTTCGTGCTGCGCGAGGTGGCCGCCGCGTTCGAGCGCCCGGCCCTGCTGTTTTCTGGTGGCAAGGATTCGCTGGTGATGCTCAAGTGCGCCGAGAAGGCCTTTGGTATCGGCCGGATTCCGTATCCGTTGTTGATGCTCGACACGGGCCACAACTTCCCGGAGGTAACCGAGTTCCGCGATCGCCGCGCCGCCGAATTGCAGGCACGCCTGATCGTGCGCGGCGTGGAAGATTCCATGGCCCGCGGCACGGTGCGCCTGGCGCACCCGGGCGAAAGCCGCAATGCCCATCAGTCGGTCACCTTGCTGGAAGCCATCGACGAGTTCCGCTTCGACGCGCTGATCGGCGGCGCGCGCCGCGATGAGGAGAAGGCCCGCGCCAAGGAGCGCATCTTCAGCCACCGCGACAGCTTCGGCCAGTGGCAGCCCAAGGACCAGCGGCCCGAGTTGTGGACGCTGTTCAACACGCGCCTGGCCCCTGGCGAGCATTTCCGCGTGTTCCCGATCAGCAACTGGACCGAGCTGGACGTGTGGCAGTACATCGAGCGCGAGCGCATCGAGTTGCCCAGCCTCTACTACAGCCACCGCCGCGAGGTGGTCGAGCGCCGGGGCCTGCTGGTTCCGGTGACCGCGCTCACGCCGGCGCGCGCGGGCGAGGAAGTGGTCACGCGCGACGTGCGCTTTCGCACCGTGGGCGACATCACCTGCACCTGCCCGGTGGAAAGCCTGGCGGCCAGCCCGGCCGACATCGTGATCGAGACGCTAGCCGCCGAGGTCAGCGAGCGAGGCGCCACCCGCATGGACGATCAGACCAGCGATGCGTCGATGGAAAAACGCAAGAAAGACGGGTATTTCTGACATGAAGCCGCTGAAATTCATCACCTGCGGTTCAGTGGACGATGGCAAATCGACGCTGATCGGGCGTTTGCTGGTGGACAGCAAGGCCGTGCTGCAGGACCACCTGGCGGGCGTCACGCACGCCGGCCAGACCGATCTGGCCTTGCTGACCGACGGCCTCTCAGCTGAACGCGAGCAAGGCATCACGATCGACGTGGCCTATCGCTACTTCAACACCGAGACGCGCAAATTCATCATTGGCGACGCACCGGGTCACGAGCAGTACACACGAACATGGTCACCGCCGCGTCACAGGCCGACGCCGCCGTGGTGCTGGTGGACGCCACCAAACTGGCCTGGCGCGACCCGCAATTGGCGCTGCTGCCGCAGACCCGCCGCCACAGCCTGCTGTGCCAGTTGCTGCGCGTGGAAAGCATCGTGTTCGCGGTCAACAAGCTCGATGCGGTGGAAGACGCCGCACTCGCCTTTCGCCACATTGCGCAGGCACTCGAAACCTTCGCCGCCGAGGCCGGCATCCGCGCCACGCGCATCGTCCCGGTGTCGGCGCTCAAGGGCTGGAACGTGGTGGACCAGGACCAGGTGCCGCCGCAGTGGTGCGGATATCAGGGTCCGACGCTGCTGGAGATCCTGGAGCAGGTGCCGAATACGCCCGACGAGACCGAGGCGCCGCTGGCACACCCGGTGCAATGGGTGGAAAAGTTCTCATCGTCCAGCGACACCAGCCAGGGCCGGCGCGTATTCTGGGGCCGCGTCTCGCGCGGCATCGCGCAAGTGGGCGCCGAGGTCAGCGTGTTTCCCAGCGGGCGCCGCGCCCGGATCGCCCAGGTGCTGGGCCACGACCGCGCGCCGCGCGACGTGAGCGCGGGAACCAGCGCCGGCATCGTGCTCGACCGTGAACTGGACGTCTCCCGCGGCGATTGGATTGTGGCGGCGCCGTCCGCCCCGGCCGCCGTGGCCGAGGACGATTTCGACGCGCCTGCGTCCGCGCCCAACCCGTACCCCGGCAGCCAGCGCGTGCTGGCCACGGTCTGCTGGATGGACGACGAACCGCTGGTGCCCGGACGCGTGTACTGGGCGCTGCACGGGCACCGCTGGGTCAAGGCCAAGCTCGCGCGCGTGGTCTATCGGCGCAACATCCACACGCTGGCCGAGGAAGAGGCCTCGGGCCTGGAAGCCAATGCCATCGGTCAGGTGGAGCTGGTGCTGCAAAGCGAGCTGCCCGTGCTGCCGTTTGCCCAGTCGCGCGCCTTGGGCGCGATGATTCTGGTCGATCAAGCCAGTCACCGCACGGCCGGTGCGGTTCTGGTGGCCGCCTGACCCAATGGACAAACCCGTCGGGCTACAATGCGCCCCGACGGGCCTTCCCGCATGGTGAAGCGGCCAACCGGGTCAGGTGGGGAACCAAGCAGCCCTAACTGTGGAGCCAGTGCCGGGGTTGAGGCTCGTCACCCCCCAACACACATTCAGCGCCAACGGCGGCCGTAACTGGCGTGCGGCCGGCCACCCCAGCCCCAGGGCCGCGAGGCGATCAACGCGCCCAGGCCCAGGCCCACGCCAAAATACACCGGTGAAGGCACCACCACGGGCGCGGTGGCCGGGTAGTAGACCGGCGGCGCTACGGCCACCGGCGGCGGATACGGCGTCGTGTAAACCGGATAAGCCGGGCTGCCCACGGGGCCCATCGGGCCGGGCGGGAAGCCGTTGCCGGCGCTGGGCATGCCCGAGGCGACATAAGGCTGGTTGCCCACGGCCCCCACGGGATTGACCTGCACGGCCATCTGCGGCCCCGGGTCCTGCGGCATCACGGCGGAATATTGACGCCCGCCATATTCGTAGACCACGTTGTAGCCGGTGGTGCGCATCTCCATCTGCTCGACCGTGCGGCAAGCCTGGCCTTGCGCCACCTGCGGGTAGGTGCTGGCCTCGGCGTTGTTGCCGATCGCCGCGCCGCCAATCGCGCCAATGGCCGTGGCCGCCGCGCGACCGCCGCCATGTCCGATCATGTTGCCCAGCACGCCGCCGATCACCGCGCCAATCGCCGCGCCCCCGCCGGTCGTGGCACCCGGCACCGCCTGCGCCACCGGCTCGCACACCTGCTGGGGCACCCAGACCTGCTCGGTGATCGGCGTGGACGAAATCACGCGGGCATAGTCCTGCGCGGCAGGCGCAACGGGCACAGCCTGCACCGGCGCCGGAGGGTAGATGGCTTGCGCCTGCGCCACGCCGGCCAGACCGACCATGCCGGCAGCGGACAGCCCCGCGATCCAAGTCTTGTTCATGTCGAGTTCCTCGAAAAGGTGACACAGGCGAGCGACGACGTCGCCATCATCGCTCACCCCCGATCAACGCGCCAGTGAATAAGGCCGCTGACCGACTTAAAACTACTTTACACAAGCCGTGCCCAAGCCGAAAAAAAACCAGCCCCGGCGACGCCGTGGGCTGGCTTGACGGCTCGCGCCAGCGGCGCTGGATCAGCCTTCGACCTCTTCCGGCTCGGCCGGCTCGGACTTGGCCGCGCGGGCTTCCTTCTTGGGCAAGGGCTGGATGTCGAGCTGCACCTCGTCCTTGTCGTCGATGTCCACCGTCAGGCGCCCGCCTTCGGTGAGGCGGCCAAACAGCAGTTCATCGGCCAGCGCCTTGCGGATCGTGTCCTGGATGAGCCGCTGCATCGGCCGCGCGCCCATCAGCGGATCGAAGCCCTTCTTGGCCAGATACTTGCGCAGCGTATCGGTAAACGTGACCTCGACCTTCTTCTCGGCCAGTTGCTGCTCCAGTTGCAGCAGGAACTTGTCCACCACGCGCAGGATGATCTGCTCGTCCAGGGCCTTGAAGCTGACGATGGCGTCCAGCCGGTTGCGGAACTCGGGCGTGAACAGGCGCTTGATGTCGGCCATCTCGTCGC
>DAIOSZ010000167.1:0-8666 GCA_036752305.1 Burkholderiaceae bacterium | reverse complement strand
CGCCCAACAGGTGCGCCGGGGAACCGATGCCGCCCGAGCCGAAGCTGAGCTTGCCGGGCGCCGCCTTGGCGCGCTCGATCAGGTCTTGCACGCTCTTGACCGGCGATGAAGGGGGCACGACCAGCACGTTGTACAGCCAGGCCAGATTGGCCAGCGGCACGAGGTCGCGGGCGGTGTCGTAGGGCATCTTGCCGAACAGCTCAGGCAGCACGGTGTGGGTCATGAACAGCACCCCCAGGGTGTAGCCGTCGGGCGCGGCCTTGGCTACCGCGTCCATGCCGATCATGCCGGTGGCGCCCGGCTTGTTCTCGACGACGACGGGCTGCTTCCACGCGCGCTGGATGCGCTCGCCGACGATGCGGGCCAGCACGTCGGGCGGGCTGCCCGGGGGTAGCGGAACGATGATGCGGATCGGCCGATCGGGGTAGTCCGCTTGCGCGTGCGCCGGCAGGCCGGCCGTGGCGAGCGCGGCGCCGGCGAGGGCGCCCAGGCAATGGCGGCGGGGGATCATGGGCAATCTCCTGGAGTGGTCGGGGATGTGTGGGTTCAGGCGGCCGAGGAGACCGGTGGGAAGAAGTGCACGCCGTACTCGTCGGCCACCTGAACCACTTCGCCGGGGCTGGACATGTTGTGGATGCGGCGATACAGCTCGACCAGGCGGCCGGCGGGCGCGGCCCAGAACAGCGCGGTGGCGACCTTGCCGCTGTTGTTGTAGAAAGCGTGCGGAATGCCGCGCGGCATGCGCACCAGGTCGCCAGGGCCGGCCGAGGTCCGGCGGCCATCGAGGATCAGGTCGATGCGGCCTTCGAGCACGAAGATGTATTCGTCTTGCTCATGGTGTACATGGGGCGGCACGAAGGTTTCCTCGGGAAAGGTGGCATGCCAGGCAAAGCTTTCCTCGGTGACCTGCTTGGGGACGTAGACCTGGCCCAGCACGTTCCAGGATACGCCGTCGAGCCCGGCCTGGGAACGGGTGATGTCGGCGACTTCAGGCATGGGGCTTCTCCTCGGTGCGGGTGATGGGCGCGAGCCGGTCGAGCGTCGGCTTGACGATGGGGTTGGTGGACGCGAAGCGGGGCTTGAAATGCGGTCGGGCCTGGGCGAGATCGGCCTCGTCCCAGTAGCCAATCAGGATGCCGCCCTCGGTGATGCGCTCCTGCACCTGGACCGATTCGATCGCGCCGTCCGAGACCGTGGCGCGGTGGCGCGGCTGGCGCGCCCACTTGAACAGGGCTTCGTGGAGCCGCGCGCGCGCGGCCACGTGCGCCGGGTCGGGGGACTCGCCCAGGTCGCGGAACTCATGGGGGTCGGCAGCCAGATCGAACAGCATGGGCCGGAAGTCCTCGAACAGCACGTACTTGTAGCGTCCGTCGAGGATCATGCGCATCCAGGCGTCGCGCGGCTTGACCTGCAAGGCGATGCGCGAGTCCTGGAACGAAAAATCGTATTCGCAGACCACGTGTTCGCGCCAGGCGTCCCCGGCCGTGCCGAACAGCACCGGACGCAGCGAGCGGCCGTCGAGCACGTGCGGCACGGGCGGGCCGCCGTACACGTCCAGGAACGTGGGCGCCAGATCGATGGCCTCGACCAGGCGCTCGCAGCGGGTGCCGCGGGTGGCGTCGGCGCGCGGGTCGGGGTCGGCGATGATCAGCGGCGTGCGGATGACGGGCTCATGAAAGAGGTCTTTCTCGCCCATCCAGTGGTCGCCCAGGTAGTCGCCGTGGTCGGCGCAGAACACGATCATGGTGTGCTCGGTCAGGCCGCGCTCCTCCATGAAGCCAAACAAGCGGCCGAGTTCGTCGTCGATCTGCTTGACCAGCGCCATGTAGCCGACCATCACGGCGTCGCGCACGCCGGGCTGGGCGAAGGTTTGGGACACGCGGTGGTCCATCATGGCGGCGTAGACCGGGTGCGGATCGCGCCGCTCCTCCGCGCTGCGCGCGACGGGCAGCGCGTCCTCGGGGCCGTACAGGCTGGCGTAGGGGTTGGGAGCCAGGTAGGGCCAATGGGGCTTGATGTACGACAGGTGCATCAGCCAGGGCTGTTCGCCCGCCTCGCGCATGAAGTCCATCGCGCGGCCGGTGATGTAGGCGGTCTCGGAATGTTCCGCGGGGATGCGGGCGGGCAGGTTGGAGTACTTCAGGAACCAGCCGGAGCGCAGCGTGCCGTCACGGTCTTCGGCGGTGTTGGCCCAGGCCTCCCACGGGTTGTCGCCGCCGAAACCCCGCGCCCGCAGGTAGTCGCTGTAGGCGGGGTCGGGGTCGTGGCCGGAATAGGGGTGAATGCCGTCGTCGCGCTCGTAGGGGTCGAAACCGCACTCCGACAGGCGCACGCCGACCTGCGAGCGCGGATCGATGCCCAGCCGCGACATGCCGGAGGCATCTGCGCGCATGTGCGTCTTGCCCACCAGGACGGAGCGCACGCCCAGGGGCCGCAGGTGGTCGCCAATCGTCATTTCGCCCGCGCGGATCGGCACGAAGTTCCAGCTCGCGCCGTGCGCGTTGACGTAGCGGCCGGTGTAGTAGCTCATGCGGGACGGCCCGCACACCGGCGACTGCACGTAGGCCCGATCGAACACCACCCCGCGCGCCGCCAGGGCGTCCAGGTTGGGCGTGTGCAGGCGCGGATGGCCGTAGCACGAGAGGTGATCGGCGCGAAGCTGATCGCACATGATGAACAGGACGTTCTTGACGCGGGCCAATCGTTGCCTCCCGGGGATGGACAAGCCATGCTAGGCGACGGGAGAATCGGTCGCCGTTCCATTTTTGCACGGCAATAACCTGTGGTTATCACCCAACGCCAACCCATTCCATGCGTCTGATGCATCTGCAATTGCTGCGCGCCATCGCGCAGACCGGAAGCCTGCGCGCCGCCGCCGAGGCGATGCACCTGTCGCAACCGGCGCTGACCAAGGCCTTGCGCCAACTGGAAATGGAGTTTGGCGCCGCGCTGGTTGTCCGCTCGTCACGGGGCGCGCGGCTGGCTCCGGCCGGCGAGCTGCTGGCGGCGCGCGCGGACATTGCCTTGCGCGAACTGGAGCGCGGGCGCGAGGAGGTTGCCTGGCACGTCGAGCAGACGCGGGCGAGTCTGTCGATCGGCGTTTCGCCCGCCGCCGCCGCCATGCTGGTGCCGGCCACGCTGGCGCGGTTTGCCGCGCGCTGGCCCACGGTGCAGGTGCGCGTGGTCGATACCTTGTATCCGCGCGCCTTCAGTCAGTTGCGCGCGGGCGAGATCGACATCGCCATCGGCCCGTTGAACGAAGCCGCGGACAGCCACGACATTCATCTGGAAGCGCTGTTTGCCAGCGAGACCGTGGTGGTGGCGCGCAAGGGGCATGCGCTGGCGCGCGCGCAGCGGCTACAGGCGCTGGTCGATGCGCCCTGGGTGATGACCGGCCCGGCGAGTGGGCCGGGCGATCCCGTGCGCCTGGGCATCTGGCCCGACGAAGATCAGGCGCGTCGGGCGCCGCTGGCCTGTGAGTCCTTCTCGACCCTGCTGGCCGTGGTGCGGGAACTGGACCACCTGGCTGTCGTGCCGCGGGGGTTTTTTGAGTACTACGGCCCGCCGCTGGGGCTGATGCGCCTGCCCATCCGCGACCCGCTGCCGGTGCTGAGGGTCTACGCCATGACGCGCGCGGATGCGCCGCTTACGCTGCCCGCGCAGCGCTTGCTGGATGCATTCCGGGAGGAGTCGCGCCGGCTGATCCCGCCGGTATGATCGATCGACTTCCCGTCCTGCCCATGAGTTCATTCGCGACGCTGCCCCTGTCCCTCGCTCCTGCCGTGGTCGCGCCAGACGGATCGGACGTGCGCGTGCTCCTGGGTCTGGCGGGCGGCAGCATGGCGCACTTTTCCCTGAGCGCCGCGAAGGTGGCGAAGGCGGTGCGGCATCAGACCGTGGAAGAAATCTGGTTTGTGGTGGCCGGGCGAGGCGAGATGTGGCGCAAGCAGGGGCAACGGGAGGAGACCGTGTCCCTGGAGCCGGGGCTTTGCCTCAGCATCCCGGTGGGCGCGCACTTTCAGTTTCGGGCGGCGCGGGACGAGGGGCTGTCGGCGGTGGCCATCACGATGCCGCCATGGCCGGGCGAAATGGAGGCGGTGTTCGTGACCGGCCCCTGGGATCCGACCGAATAGGCGATCGCGTGCCCGAGGGTTCGCCCGCTTGACCGGTTGGGGTCATATGCAGAAACTGCGTCTGCGGCGCAGCTTTACGTTTCTTTACCGGCGCCGTATCGCTCCATGACCTTGCCTGTTCCCGCGTTCACGCCCCACGCCCCCGACCAAGCCTGCGGTATCTGGGTGGTGGGCCACGACACGGCCGCCGGACTTGAGGCCTGGCTGACGGGTCTGGGCCTGCGGGATGCTGTCCAGCTTGCTTCGCACGAGGGCGGCTGCCGCGTCACGCTGCATCCCGAGCGCCATGCCGAGTGGATGGCAGGGCACGACACGACGGGCCTGGCCGGACATCTCGGCGCCGGGCAAGATTCGCGCACGACCGGGAGCGATGCCTTGTTGCGCGAGATCACGGTGGCGCTGGCTGGCGGCCCGCTGCTCTACCGTTTCGACAGTCTGAGCGAGCTGCAAGCGTCCACCCGCATCCGGCGCAACATTGCGCTGGCGGCGCGCAAGACGGCGCTGTCCTTCGATACCGAGGCCCTGGCCAGACCCGAGGAGGACTGGCGCTACGAAGAGGGGCGGGGTTTCATCCTGCTGCCGGGCCGCGAACTGGTGCCCGCCCTGCGCCGCGTGACGCAGCCCCGGACATCGGGCACGCTCTACGCGTTTTCCTGCTACCGAGCCACCGAATATGTGATCTTGCTTGGCATGGCGCAGGAGCTGGCGACCACCAACCCGTTGCTGTTGGAGCGCTTGACCGCGCAGTGGCGTCGCAAGGCCATCCAGTCAGCGGCGTTTCACGACAGCTTCTTGCAGGAGGTGGGGTCCATCGACGAGCCTTTGCCCAAGCACTACTACGTGCCGGGCGACCGCGTGTGGTTTCGGAATCCCGACGAGGCTTCCGCCGACGCGGCGGGCTATGAAGGCTCATGGGTCATCTACCTCGGCGGTGGCGAATTCGGCGATTTTTGGCGCGAAGGGCGGGCGTACACCTTGCGCGGCAAGTGCATTGAGCTGTACCACTGGCGCCATGCGGTGTACCAGGACGCGCAGGGCGAATGGCGCATGGACGAGGCCAAGGTGGAGGCGCTGGTGGCGCAGACGCTGGCCGACCCGCCGCGCGCCGCGGTCATCGTCGAGCAGATGATGAACTACCGCGCGCCGCGCGGCGTATGGAACCAGGGCGGCTGCATCGACGCCTCGCGCGAATTTCCCTTGCCCGTCTGTCCGGGAACGGAGCGCGTGCGGCTGCCGTAGGGCTCAATCGTCGAGCTCGGCCCTCGCGGCCTCCACTTCCAGCCGCTGCATGGCGTCCCGCGCGGGCGCGGCGGCAGCTTTTTCATAGAGGGCGGTGGCCTGCGGCAGGCGCGCTTCGCCTTCGAGCATGAAAAGCGCATCGGCATATTCCGTCATGGCGATGGCGCTGTGCGGGCTGAGCTCCAGCGCCCGTTTCAGGTGCGCGAGGCTGGCCTCCTTGCTCGCGCCGTAGGTCATCCCCCCGATCAGCGTACCGACCTTGTCGATCACCTCGGCGTGGAAAGCGCCGAGCGCAACATGGGCTTCGGCGTGGTCCGGATTGAGCGCCAGCGCCTGCTCCAGCGAGGCCTTGACCTGGGCGCCCAGTCCCTGGGCCAGGGCCTTGGCGACGCTGATGCCGCGGCTGTAGCGACCCAGCGCGAGCGCCCGCAGGTAATGCGCGTTGGGATTGGAGGGATTGGCGGCGGCCTGGGCTTGCGCGCGATCCGCGGCGGCGAGATACAGGTCGAGCTTGCCCTTTTCGGCCTCTTCCAGGTAGTACGCGTAGATGCATGCGGCTTTGTTGGCGGCCGTGATGCCGGCGCCGCCTGCCGCGAGGCCTGCATCGTGCGCGGCCTGGAAATCGCCGTTGTGAAGACGCACCCATGCCTTGAGCACGGCGGCGGTCTGGGGCAAGGGCTCGCCGTCGCCCGCGTGCAAGGCTTTCCATTCCTTCTTCAGGCGCGTGGCGGTGAAGGCGTAGTCACCGCGAAAGGGGAAGGGCGCCCATGTGGCCATGATCGGTTCTCCTCGTTTCAAGCGGGCGCGATGTTCGATCAGGCTGGCGGCGGCGAGGAGCTGCCCCCGCCATAGGCCTCGTGCAAGGCCAGCAAATGCTCGCGCTGCGCCTGTTCGACATACGGGATGAGGTGTGAAAGCAGTTGCTGGGCGCCCCTGGCCAGCGCGACGGCGGCCTGCTCGGGCTCCAGCGCGCGGCGCGGGTCGCGCACGTATTCGTAGCTGAGCCAGTAGGTCAAGGTAACCACCATGCCCGTGGTCACCGCCTCCTGCGCGTGAGAGTCCATCTGCACGCTGCCGACACGGCGCATGCTGTCGATCATGGCCGACAGCGAGCGGTACTTGTTCTTGAGCACCCACTGGAAATGCGTTTCCAGGCGGCGGTTGCGGCTGAGGAGGTCGTTGAGGTCGCGGTAGAGGAAGCGGTACTGCCAGATCAGCTCAAACAGCGAATGCGTGAAGAACCATGCGTCTTCCACGTCGCGCACGTCGTCACTGGCGTTGAGCAGCTCGCCGAGAGCCGTTTCGTAACGGCCGAACAGCGCATTGATCAGCTCGTCCTTGGCCGGGTAGTGGTAGTACAGATTGCCCGGGCTGATGTTCAACTCAGCCGAAATCAGCGTGGTGGAGACGTTGGGCTCGCCAAAGCGGTTGAAGAGGTCGAGCGTGACCTCCAGAATCCTTTCGGCGGTGCGGCGGGGCGCTTTCTTGACCATGCTGCTCCCAAAGCTGTGCGGCGTGAGGTGACTGTAACGGACGCAGGTGGGGCGCCGAAAAACGCGCGCCCCCGGGCCTTGTCGGCGCGGGGGCGCGATGTCCGTCTCGGGCGAGTCGGTTTATTGCGCAGCGGCGGCGGCGGCGGCGGCCTTGCGCACGCGCGGCTTGCGCGTCACGGCTGTCTTGGGCGCCGGTGTTTTGCTGGCGGCGGCCGAGGTGGCGCGACCGAGTTTCTTCTCCAATGCATCAACGCGCGCATTCAGCGAGGCGAGTTCGGTGGCGTTGGGCATGCCGAGCTTGCCCATGGCCTTGGAGACGCGCTCTTCAAAAATGTTCTCCAGCTTGTCCCATTGGCCTTGGGCCTTGGAACTGATGCCGTTGGCCATGTCGCTCATGCGGTTGGTGGCTTCGCTGATGCGCTCCTCGGCAACGGCTTGCGTCTTGCGCTGCAGCGACAGGCCTTCCTTCACCAGAGTTTCGAACACTTTCGTGCCTTCCTCCTGGGCCTTGGAAAAGGCACCGAGGCCAGCCAGCCAAATCTGCTGTGCGGACTCCTTGATGGTGGCGCCCAGGCTGGAAGTGTCGTCGGCCGCTGCGGTTTTCTTGAATTTCTTGACCATGATGATTGCCTTTCTGATAAACGGGTCGAAGGGATGGATGGACTGTAGTGAGCGTGGCCGCTCATGTGTAGACGCGGGCAACTAGAACATTAGGGGCAGGTCTCTACGCGAGGTGGCATCATGGTGTCCGCCACAGCCCCCTTTTTCCGTTTCACCCGATGGCCCGTCCCAAGTCAGCCGTTCACGATCTGCGCCGCGACGAGATTCTCGAAATCGCCGCGGCCTGCTTTGCCGCGCAGGGCTATCCGGTGGCGAGCATGAACGACATTGCGCGGGCTTGTGGCACGTCGAAGGCGCGGCTGTATCACTACTACGAAAGCAAGGAAGCCTTGCTGTTTGATCTGCTCGACCGCTACACCCAGCAATTGCTGGCGCTCATCGCCACCAGCGAGGCGGCCGCCGAGCGCGGCAAGCTCGACGACCTGGCCGCGCTGCACGCGTTGGTGCGCGCGTTCCTGCTGGAGTACGAGCGCGCGGGCACGCGTCACGTGGCCCTGGTAACGGCAACGCCCTACCTGGCGCCGGAGCTGCGTGAACGCATTCTCGATCGCCAACGCGATGTGGTGTCTGCCGTGATGCGCCATCTGCGCCGCGCGTACCCAGAGCGCTTCACGCCACGCAATCAGTCGGCGTTGACGATGATGCTGTTCGGCATGATCAACTGGACGTTCACCTGGCTCAAGCCCGATGGACCCTTGAGCTACGAAGCCTTTGCGGAGGAGGTGATCCAGTTGCTCGAACATGGATTCAGTGGTCCACGTTCGTCCGCATGAAATTCACCTAAACGAAATTAATTACGATTAGGTAAAATTCAACATTTCAACCCATACGGAGACCGTTCATGAGTGCGCCCACCAAGGCCTTTGCATCGCAGGCCGACCTGCAAGAGAGAAAGATCACGTTTGAGCAGCTGTCCGCCCATTGCTGGGCCTACACCGCCGAAGGTGACCCCAATTCGGGCGTGATCATTGGCGACCGCTACATCATGGTCAGCGACACCACGGCAACGCCCGAGATGGCCAAGGACTTGATTGCCAAGATTCGCACCGTGAGCGACAAGCCGATCAAGTATGTTCTGCTCACGCATTACCACGCCGTGCGCGTGCTCGGCGCGAGCGCCTATTTCGCCGAAGGCGCGACCGAGATCATCGCCAGCCAGGGGACGCATGAGCTGATCGTC
>DAIOSZ010000166.1:0-8881 GCA_036752305.1 Burkholderiaceae bacterium | reverse complement strand
CGCGCACCGCCTCGGGCGCCAGCGCGGCGCTGGCGCCCTCGGCCACTGGTCCGCGCGGTGCCGGCAGGTCGGGCGCCTCGCCCCAGGCCATGTCGGCCGGCAGTATGAGCGTGCTGATCTGCCCAGGACGCACGCGGGCCTGGACCACCGCCTCGCGTCCCTCGGTGGCGATGCGCGCCGTGGAAGGCAGCGTGCGCACCCAGTGCGACATCGGGCGCGCCAGGCCCTCGATGTCGCTGGTGAGCGGGGCATTGAGCGCCAGGTGTCCGGTGGCATGCTCGCCGACGATGTTGACGATGCCGCTGCGCGCCTTCTTCGCGTTGTGCAGATTGGCCAGGCCATTGGCCAGACCCGGCCCCAGGTGCAGCAGCGTGGCGGCGGGGCGGTCGGCCAGACGGTGGTAACCGTCGGCGGCGCCGGTCACCACGCCCTCGAACAGGCCCAGCACGCAGCGCATGCCCGGGATTGCGTCGAGCGCGGCCACGAAGTGCATCTCGGACGTGCCGGGGTTGGCGAAGCAGGTGTCCACGCCCGCGTCGAGCAAGGTGTGGACCAGGGCGTGCGCGCCGTTCATGGGGGTTCTCCTTGGGGTATCGGGCCACGATAGCACCCCGGCGGCGCAGTCGCGGTGCCTGGCGGCTGTGGTACATTCACGCCCTATGTTTTCGCGCATCGCGTTTGCTTACTTTTACTTTTGGTTCTCGGTCCCCGGCGGACGAGAGGTAAGCGCGTAGCCCGAATACACGCCCGATCTCGCAAAACCGCCGGTCACAAGCCCGGCGGTTTTTTTTTGCTTTCGCGCTTTTCCATCGACTTTCATCAGGAGTTTTCATCATGTCCCACCGTTCTTCCAGCGACAGCGCGTCCGGCCGCGGCAACGAGCCCTGGTATCCGCCGCATCCCGCCGACCAGACCAGCCAGACCGACGACCAACGCATCAAGGACATCACCGTGCTGCCGCCACCCGAACACCTGATCCGCTTCTTCCCGATCCGCGGCACCGCCGCCGAGGGACTCGTGGCCGACACCCGCAAGAACATCCACCGCATCATGGCGGGCAAGGATGACCGCCTGCTGGTCGTTATCGGTCCCTGCTCGATCCACGATCCCGAAGCGGCGATTGCCTATGCCAAGCGGCTGAAGGTGGAGCGCGAGCGCTTTGCCGACACGCTGGAGGTGGTGATGCGCGTGTACTTCGAGAAGCCACGCACGACGGTGGGCTGGAAGGGCCTGATCAACGACCCGTACCTCAACGAAACCTATCGCATCGACGAGGGCCTGCGCATCGCGCGCCAGCTCCTCATCGACATCAACCGCCTGGGCCTGCCGGCGGGCAGCGAGTTCCTGGATGTGATTTCACCGCAGTACATCGGTGACCTGATTTCCTGGGGCGCCATCGGCGCGCGCACCACCGAAAGCCAGGTGCACCGCGAGCTGGCGTCGGGCCTGTCGGCGCCGGTGGGCTTCAAGAACGGGACCGACGGCAACATCAAGATCGCCACCGACGCGATCCAGGCCGCCGCGCGCGGGCATCACTTTCTGTCGGTGCACAAGAACGGCCAGGTCGCCATCGTGCAGACGCAGGGCAACAAGGATTGCCACGTCATCCTGCGCGGCGGCAAGAGCACCAACTACGACGAGACGAGCGTGCAGACGGCCTGTGCCGAACTGAAGGCCGCCGGCCTGCCGGCGTCGCTGATGATCGATTGCAGCCACGCCAACAGCAGCAAGCAGCACAAGCGCCAGATCGATGTGGCGCGCGACATCGCCGAGCAGATGCGGCGCGGGTCGCGCTCGGTGTTCGGCGTCATGGTGGAGAGCCATCTCCACGAAGGCGCGCAGAAGTTCACGCCGGGCAAGGACAAGGTGGAAAAGCTGGCTTACGGCCAGAGCATCACCGACGCCTGCATCGGCTGGGACGATTCGCTGGAAGTGCTCGACCTGCTGTCCGAGGCGGTGAAAGCGCGTCGCGGCTGATGCCCGCCAACGGCGGCTTGCGGTACGCTTGGGCCAGGCACGAAACGACAGGAGTCACACGATGCGCAGCGAAGTGACGGTGAAGGACGGCGAGACGGTGTACCGCTTCGACCTGGAAGAACACCAGCCCATTCCCCACGAGGCGGCGCGCCGCTGGCTGGACGAGCAGATTCTGGCTCTCGATGCCGAACCGCTGCGCGCCTCGGGCAAGATTCTCACGGCCGACAAGGTGGTCGTGGTCGCGCGCGCCGCTGGGGCTGAGCGGCTGCGCGACCCCGCCTGGGGCGAGGCCTTTGCCGCGGCGGCCAGCGCCGCGCTGGGCAAGCCGGTGGTCCGGGTGGACCTGGACGGCTTGTCGATCGCCTACTGAAACGGCAGGCCCATCGCGCCCAGATCCTTGCGGGTCTCGACGAGCACGAGCGGGCCTTCATCCAGCGCGACCAGCGGCGGCCGCTCGCGAGGCACGTGGATGGGACGCGGCTCGGCGGCGATCGCAGCCTGGATGGCCGAGACGCGCGCCGGGTCGGAGTTCACCCACTCAAGGCCCGCGCTGCTGGCCAGGGCCTGCATGTCCGCCAGGGGCAGTGCAAACGATTGCACCAGCGGCATGGAGCGCGCCGCGCCAGTCTGAGGCGCGGGCGCTGTTGCCCCGGAGTCGCTGACCGGCGCCGAGACCGGCTCGGCCGGCATCCTGGTGGGCCCGGCTTCCATGCCTTCACTGAGCTGCGCGGGGGAGGCGCTGCCGTCATCCTCGCGGGGGCGGCGCTCCCGGCGTTCCCGGCTGCGCTCGCGCGGACGGCGCTCACCGCGTTCGGAGCCATCGGCGCGCTCCGCGCCCGGGTTTTCACCGCCGGTGGCGCCGCTTTCCATTGCCGTGGCCTGGCCTTCCGGCAGACTGTCTTGCCGCTCGGCCATCGGAACGTCGTCGCGTGGCGGGCGTTCCCGGCGCGGGGGACGGTTGCCGTTGGCGCGGCGGCCTTCGGTGTCGCCGGCAACGGGCTGGCCATCGCTCGGCGCTAAGGCGTTTGCCGGGGCCTGCGGCGCGGCGCTGGCGCCGCGCGGCTCACGGGGTTCGCGCGCCTCGTTGCGGTTGTCGCGCCCTTCGCGCGGCGGGCGATTCTCGCCGTCGCGCGGGCCACGGTTGTCACGCCCTTCGCGAGGTGCCCTGGGCTCGCGAGCCTCCTGGGGTTGGTCGCCCCGTGGCGGGCGGTTGTCGGCGTTTGCGCCACGCTCGCCGCGTTCACCACCACGGCCTGAACGGCCACCGCGGCCATCGCGGCGTTCGCCGCCACGCCCTTCACGCGGGCCACGCTGTCCGCCTTGGCGCGCGCCCTCGGCCTTGTCGGCCGGCGGAGAACTGGCGGGCGGTGGCGCGACCGCCGCTGCCGGTGCCACGGGAGCCGGCGCGGGACTGGCGCCGAACAGTCGGCGCAGCCAGGCCATGAATCCGGCGTCGGTAGCCTGTGGCAACGCCGGTGCCGGAGGGAGCGCGGGCGGTGCGACCGGGGCCGCAGCGACCGGCGCGGGCGGCTCGACCTTGGGCGGCGCCACGGGCGCGGGCTGATCCGGCAGCACACCCTTGATGACGGGGGTCTGCCGGTTGGTCGGCTCCTGGCTGCGTCGTGTGACGGTGGTGGGTTCCTCGATTTCCTCGGCAAGCTGATAGCTCGCGGCGATGTTGTCCAGGCGCGAATCGTCGTGCTTGAGGCGTTCCAGGCGGTAGTGCGGGGTTTCCAGCGACTTGTTGGGCACCAGCATCACGTGGATGCGCTGCTTGAGCTCAATCTTGGTGATCTCGGCGCGCTTCTCGTTGAGCAGGAAGCTGCCCACTTCCACCGGCACCTGGCAGAGCACGGCGGCGGTGTTGTCCTTCATGGACTCTTCCTGAATGATGCGCAGGATTTGCAGCGCGCTCGATTCGGTGTCGCGGATATGGCCGGCGCCGCCGCAGCGCGGGCAGGGAATCGAGGCGCCCTCGCTCAGCGCGGGGCGCAGGCGCTGGCGGCTCATTTCCATGAGGCCGAATTTGCTGATCGAGCCGAACTGCACCCGAGCGCGGTCTTGCCGCAACGCGTCGCGCAGGCGGTTTTCCACATCGCGGCGATTCTTGCTCTCCTCCATGTCGATGAAGTCGATCACGATCAAACCGCCCAGGTCGCGCAGGCGCATCTGGCGCGCCACCTCGTCGGCGGCTTCCAGGTTGGTGCGCGTGGCGGTTTCCTCGATGTCACCGCCCTTGATGGCGCGGGCCGAGTTCACGTCGATCGAGACCAGTGCCTCGGTGTGGTCGATCACGATCGCACCGCCGGAGGGCAGCGTCACGGTGCGCGCGTAGGCCGACTCGATCTGGTGCTCGATCTGGAAGCGCGAAAACAGCGGCGCGTCGTCGCGGTAACGCTTCACGCGCGTCGCATGCTCGGGCATGACGTGCTGCATGAACTGCTTGGCCTGATCGTAGATGTCGTCGGTGTCGATCAGGATGTCGCCGATGTCGTGGTTGAAGTAGTCGCGGATCGCGCGGATCACTAGACTCGATTCCTGGTAGATCAGGAACGCTCCCTTGCCCGCCTTCGAGGCGCCATCGATCGCGCTCCAGAGCTTGAGCAGGTAGTTCAGATCCCACTGCAGTTCCGGCGCGCTGCGGCCAATGCCGGCGGTGCGCGCGATGATGGACATACCCTTGGGGTATTCGAGCTGGTCCATCGCCTCCTTGAGTTCGGCGCGGTCCTCGCCCTCGATGCGCCGGCTGACGCCGCCGCCGCGCGGATTGTTGGGCATCAGCACCACGTAGCGCCCGGCCAGGCTGACGAAGGTCGTCAGCGCCGCGCCCTTGTTGCCGCGCTCTTCCTTTTCCACTTGCACCAGCAGTTCCTGCCCCTCGCGGATGGCGTCGTTGATGCGCGCCTGACTGGGCGCGACGCCCTCGGCGAAGTACTGCTTGGAGATTTCCTTGAATGGCAAGAAGCCGTGGCGGTCCTCCCCGTAGTCGACGAAGCAGGCTTCCAGGCTGGGCTCGACGCGCGTGACGACGGCCTTGTAGATGTTGCCTTTGCGCTGCTCGCGTCCCTCGATTTCGATTTCGTAGTCGAGCAGCTTTTGCCCGTCCACGATGGCCAGGCGGCGCTCTTCGGCCTGCGTGGCGTTGATCAGCATCCGTTTCATGTTGATGCTCTCCTCGGTCATGTCAATTCACAGCCCCACGAAGGGGCATACGACACCGGGCAAAGAAGGGCGCGAGCGAAAACAGCGACACCGGGTGCCACGCGCAGACAGCCTCGGATCACGCTGGGAGATGCAGGCGCCGCCGCGAGCGGGCAGCGCCTTCAGACGGCAGCGGGCCTGGGCGGTGGGGCGTGGGCGGGGGCGAAGGGCCAGAGCACCGCGCCGCTGCGTTCGTCGCGCGCGCCAGACTCCATCCGTCCAAGGACGGCCAGAATCTGGCGGCTCGCGCCTGGCACGGGCATGGGCCGATGCAGGTGGAGCCAGCAAAACAGAACGGTCAACAGCAACAGGGCCAACATTCGCCGAGGGCTTGTCTTGGCGGCCTGCCGCATGAGGCAGCCACCAAAGCTAAGGAAATCCGGTTGTGGGGTTTTCGATCGCGCCGTACTTCGGCAACCGGATGGACGCGGGACGGCTCCGCTAAGGGAAGAAGCCGTGGCGCGCCGCCCGGAAGCGGTATCGGCCAGCGCCCATCGCGGCCCGGCGACCCGGCTAAACTCAAGCCCGATCCATCACGAGGCGCACGAAAGGCGTGGGGGCATTATAGGCAGGCATCAAGCACCGGCGGGTACGGTGGGTTCAAACAGGAGCACGGGCCGATGAGCCAGATGGAAGCGGCGCGCCTGCTGGCGGTGGACGCCGAGTCGGAAGGCCAGCGCCTGGACAACTTCCTGCTGCGCCACCTCAAGGGCGTGCCCAAGACGCATGTCTACCGCATCATCCGCTCGGGCGAGGTGCGCGTGAACAAGGGGCGCGCGCAGGCCGACACGCGCGTGGCCGAGGGCGACGCGGTGCGCTTGCCGCCGGTGCGGGTGGCGGCGCGTGCGCTGGCTAGAACTTTGCTCGACGGCGATGCCGACACGGCGCCGCCGCGCGAATTTCCCATCCTCTACGAAGATGAGCACCTGATCGCCATCGACAAGCCGGCCGGCGTGGCGGTGCATGGCGGCAGCGGCCTGAGTTTCGGGCTGATCGAGCAACTGCGCCGCGCGCGGCCGCAGGCGCGCTTCCTGGAACTGGTGCACCGGCTCGACCGTGAAACCAGCGGCGTTTTGCTCGTCGCCAAGAAGCGCAGCGCGCTCAAGGCCCTGCAGGAACAGTTTCGCGAGCGCGAAACCGGCAAAACCTATCTCGCGCTGGTGTTGGGCCAGTGGCCGGCGCGCAAGCGGGTCATCGACGTGCCGCTGCACAAGTACCTCATTGAAGGCGGTGAGCGCCGCGTGAAGGTGGTCGCCCGCGACGACCCGCAGGGGCTGCGCGCCATCACGCTGGTAAAACCGCGAGCCCAGGGCGCTGACACGACCCTTCTTGAAGTGACCATCAAGACCGGCCGCACCCACCAGATACGCGTGCACCTCGCCCAGGCCGGCCATCCCATTGCCGGAGACGACAAATACGGCGACTTCGAGCGCAACCGGCAACTGGCCAAGGCCGGACTCAAGCGCATGTTCCTGCACGCCTGGCGGCTGACCTTCGCGCATCCGCTCACCGCCGAGACCCTGACCCTGGAATCCCCCTTGCCCTCCCTCTTGCAGACTTGGAGCCCCAGCCCATGCCCAGCCACTCCCGCCGCTTCGACCTGATCGCCTTCGATTGGGACGGCACGCTGTACGACTCCACCGGCATCATCGTGCGCTGCATCCAGGCGGCCGTGGAGGACGTGGGCGGCCAGCGGCCGACGCGCGAGGCCGCGGCCTACGTGATCGGCATGGCGCTGATGCCCGCGCTCGCACATGCCGCGCCTGACGTGCCCAAGGAGCGGTATCCACTGCTTGGCGAGCGCTATAGGCACCACTACCGCCAGCATGCCGACGACCTCAGCCTGTTTGACGGCGTGCTGCCGCTGCTGGCGCAACTGCGCGCCAGCGGGCACAAGCTCGCCGTGGCCACCGGCAAGAGCCGGCGCGGCCTGGACGAGGCGCTGGCCAACGCCGAGCTGCATGGCGTGTTCGACAGCTCGCGCACCGCCGACGAGACCGCTGGCAAGCCCGACCCGCGCATGCTCCACGAGTTGATGGACGAGCTGGACGTGGCGCCGGCGCGCACGCTGATGATCGGCGACACCACGCACGACCTGCAGATGGCCGCGCTGGCGGGCTGCGCGAGCCTGGGCGTGAGCTATGGGGCGCACGACTCCCAGGCCTTCCAGGCCTTCGGGCCGCGCGCCGTGTTGCACAGCGTGGCGGAACTGGCGGACTGGCTGAGCCAACATGGCTGACGCCACGCGCCCGGCGCCCCTCGCAGTTCCCGCGCCTGACGGCGGTGCCGTGAGCGAGATCGCGCTGTGCGCCAGCGCCGACCTTGCCGAGCGCGGCCTGGCCGTGCCATTTGACGTGGTCTATGCGGGCCAGACCTGCCGCGCCTTCGCCGTGCGCCATCAAGGACTGGCGCGCGCCTACCTCAACCGCTGCACGCATGTGGCGATGGAGCTGGATTACCAGCCCGGGCGCTTCTGGGACTTGAGCCGCGAATGGCTGATCTGCGCCACGCATGGCGCGGTCTACGACCCGGCCAGCGGCGAATGCCGGGGCGGGCCATGCCGGGGCGCTCTGGTGCCGATTGCGCTGACCGAGCGCGACGGTGTGGTCTATTGGCACACGGCCTACAATTTGCGGCCCTTTGAATTCGACCCCATTCCATGACCGAGCCGGGCCGCGAGGCCGCCCCCGCTGAAAATTCTGAGTCAAATCATCGACCAGAGTCCACACAACCACCACGAGCAGCTACGGTTTCCGTAGCGCCTGGCTGGGAGCGCGCGACGCTGGAAAAGCTCGCCTTCGCCACGCTGGAGGAGCAGCGCACCGCGCGGCGCTGGCGCACCTTCGTGCGGCTGGCCTGGCTGGTGTTTCTGGCCGCGCTGGCCTGGGTGCTGCTGGGTGAACGCGCGCAAGGCACGGCGGCGTCCACGGCGCACACGGCGCTGGTGGAGATTCGGGGCGAGATCGCGCCGCAGGGCGAGTCCAAGGCCGAATCGCTGGTGGCCAGCATGCGCAGCGCGCTCGACGACCCCGGCTCGCGCGCGCTGGTGCTGCTGATCAACAGCCCTGGCGGCAGCCCGGTCCAGGCGGGCATGGTCTTCGACGAAATCCGCCGCCTGCGCAAGCTGCACGACAAACCGATCTACGCGGTGGTCGAGGACTCCTGCGCGTCCGCAGCCTACTACATCGCCTCGGCGGCGGACCTCATCTTCGTGGACAAGGCCAGCATCGTCGGCAGCATCGGCGTGCTGATGGACGGCTTTGGCTTCACCGGCACGATGGAAAAGCTCGGCGTCGAGCGGCGCCTGCTGACCGCCGGCGACAACAAGGGGTTTCTCGATCCCTTCAGTCCCCAGTCACCCGCGCAGGTCGAGCACGCGCAGCGCATGCTGGAGCAGATTCACCTGCAGTTCATCGGCGCGGTGCGCGAGGGCCGTGGCAAGCGCCTGAAAGAGACGCCCGAGGTGTTCAGCGGCCTGTTCTGGACCGGCCAGCAAGCCATCGAACTGGGGCTGGCCGACAAGCTCGGCAGCCTGGATTCGGTCGCCCGCGACGTGGTCAAGGCCGAGGACATCGTGGACTACACGCGCAAGGAAAACGTTGCCGAGCGCCTGGCCAAGCGTTTTGGCGCCGCGGTCGGCGCGGGCGCCGTGTCGGCCATGCGCTCCGTGGTCATCCGGTAGCCGTGCGCTGACTACCGGCCG
>DAIOSZ010000165.1:0-9006 GCA_036752305.1 Burkholderiaceae bacterium | reverse complement strand
CGCGAGCCGATGCGGCGTGCGCGGACATCGGGTGGGGCGGTGAGGAAGACGCCGTGGAATTCGACACCGGCCGCGCGGGCGATTGCCGCCGCAGCCGTCCGCTCGGCTTCCGTGAGGAACGCGGCATCAAGGATGGCCGAGTGTCCTTGCGTCAGCGCCTTGCGGGCGCGCTCGAACATCTCGCCATAGACGCGGTCCGAGCTCTCGCGCGTATAGCTCGCCGCGGGCAGCCGCGTCAGCGCATCGACGCCGGCGAGCTCCTTGCGGATGACGTCCGAGCGGAGCAGCACCGCGCCGGGCGCAGGCGCGATCCGTCCGGCGATGCTGCGGGCGAGCTGGCTCTTGCCGGTTCCGGAGCGCCCGCCGATCGCGAGCAGGGATGGCTTGCCTGGCGCAAGCAGATTCAGCGCAAGGGCGAAATAGGATTTCGCATCGGCGAGGCAGGCGGGATCGTCGGGACAGAGTTCGTGTTTGGTGAACGACACCAGCGCGCGTACCGCGGCGCGCAGCGAGAGGAACAGCGGCAGCAGCCCCAGCGACAGCGCCCCGCCCGCCGTCCCCGAGGCCAGCCAATCGGGCAGCGTCAGCAGCAGCACGGCGGCATCGCCTTGGGGCGAGGCGCGAAGCGCCGAGGCCAGGGCCGACTCGCGCAGCAGTCCCCGCAAGCGGCTGCCCAGCAGCACGGCAAAGGACAGGACTCCCGCTTTCCACCACATGCGGGCGATTATCGGCTCGCCTTGCGCGCTCCCAGGCAAACCGGCCCGGCCAAAAATTTAAAATGACCGGTTTGCTCCGCGCTTCCTGCTCCCGCTCATGAACACCACGACGCCTCCTTTGCCCGCCACCACCGACGACAACCAGCTCATCGCCGAGCGTCGCGAAAAACTCAAGGGCCTGCGGACCGCCCAGGCTGCGGGGGGCGCCATCGCCTTTCCCAACGACTTCCAACCTGCGCACCGCGCCGCCGACCTGCATGCCGCGCACGATGGCGCCGAGGGCGAGGCGCTCAAGGCGCAGGGGGTGGCCGTCAGCGTGGCGGGCCGGATGATGCTCAAGCGCGTGATGGGCAAGGCGAGCTTTGCCACGCTGCAGGACGGCTCGCTCGGCGACACCGGCGGGCGCATCCAGATCTACGTGACGCGCGGCGACGTGGGCGAGGAGGCGTATGAAGCCTTCAAGCACTGGGACCTGGGCGACATCGTCGCGGCGCAGGGCACGCTGTTCAAAACCAAGACTGGTGAGTTGTCGATTCACGCGACCCAGGTGCGCCTGCTCACCAAGAGCCTGCGTCCCATGCCGGACAAATTTCACGGCGTGGCCGACCAGGAGATCAAATACCGCCAGCGCTACGTCGATCTGATGATGGACGAGGCCGCGCGCGCGCGCTTCGTCGCCCGTTCGCGCGCCATCGCGTCGATGCGCGCCTTCATGGACGGGCATGGCTTCCTGGAAGTCGAGACGCCGATGCTGCACCCGATCCCCGGTGGCGCCAACGCGCGGCCCTTCGCCACGCACCACAACGCGCTCGATCAGCAGATGTTCCTGCGCATCGCGCCCGAGCTGTACCTCAAGCGCCTGCTGGTCGGCGGTTTTGAGCGCGTCTACGAGATCAACCGCAATTTCCGCAACGAAGGCATCAGCGTCCGCCACAACCCGGAATTCACCATGATGGAGTTCTACGCGGCGTACTGGAACTACCGCGACCTGATGGACTTCACCGAGGCGCTGATCCGCCATGTCGCGCTGCAGGCGCGGGGCACGCTGCAGTTGAGCTACCAGGGCCGCGCCGTCGATCTGGCGCAGCCGTTCAAGCGCATGACGATCCGCGAAGCCATCTTCGCGCACACCGAGGTCGGCGCGCACGTGGACGACGCCGCCTGGCTCGTCTCCAACCTCAAGAAACTCGGCCTGTCCGAGGACAAAGACCGCCTGTCCGCGCGCAGCCTGGCCAGCCTGCAGGTGCTGTACTTCGAGGAAACGGTCGAATCTCAGTTGTGGGAGCCCACCTTCATCATGGAGCACCCCACCGAAATCAGCCCGCTCGCGCGCGCCAACGACGCCCGGCCCGAGGTCACCGAGCGTTTCGAGCTCTACGTCACCGGCCGCGAGTTCGGCAACGGCTTCTCCGAGCTCAACGACGCCGAGGACCAGGCCGCGCGCTTTCAGTCCCAGGTGGCCGCCAAGGACAGCGGCGACGACGAGGCCATGTACTACGACCACGATTTCGTGCGCGCGCTTGAATACGGCATGCCACCGGCCGGCGGCTGCGGCGTGGGGATCGACCGGCTGATGATGCTGCTCACCGACAGCGCCAGCATCCGCGACGTGATACTCTTTCCTGCGCTCAAGCGCGAGGCGCTCTGACTCGGCGCGGCGCTTGGGCGGGGAGTAGCTCATGGCCCTGCATCATCTGACCAGCGGAGAACGCGCCAGCGTGCGCCCGCTTGGCGCCGCGCTCGCGCAATCGCGCAGCGAAGCGCTGTTCAAGACCGACCGCCTGGAAGTCATCCGTCTGGTGCTGCCCACCGGCAAAGGCATGCCCGCGCACCAAGTCGTGGGCGACATCACCATCCAGTGCGTCGAAGGCGTGCTGGAAGTCACCCTGCCCAGCGGCACCGTCACGCTCACGGGGGGAGAGCTCGTCTACCTGGCCGGCAGCGTGCCACACGGCGTGAAGGCGCTGCACGACGCCTCGGCGCTGGTGACCATCGTGCTTGAGCCGTCCTGACGGCCAGGCCGCTCAGCGCCGCGCCGCCGCGATGCGCTCGTCAAACTGCGCGTAGGCCTGCGCATCCAGCCCCTGGCCTTCGTCAGGCCGGTAGGTGATCTCATAGGCCGGGCGCCCCCGCGACATGAAGCCCTTCATGCCGAGGATGCGCAAGCCCTTCAGGCTCGCCCACTCCACCAGGTCGTTGACCATCAGAATCTGCAGCGCCGTGCGCGGCGTCTTGGCATCGCCCAGCCGCGCCAGCAGCAGCTCCCGCATCGCCTGCGCCAGCGCATGGTGGCGCGCGGCGCGCGCGGCGTCACCAAGCCCCAGGTAGGCCGCCGACGCCAGCAGCTGTGCGTCGTAACTCGGCACTTGCTCCAGCGGCGCCACGCTCTCCAAGGGCTTCAAGGCGTCCAGCACCGCGGCCCAGCGGCGCCCGCGCAGCGCGGCGTCGGCCTGCACAATGGCCGCGCGCAACTGGGTGGAGAACCCTTCCAGCCGCGCCATGCCCAACGCCGCCAGCGTCTGCCGGGCCTGCTGCATCTGCGACAGCGCATCCGCTCCCTGCGCCAGGCCGGCGCCGGACGCCAGCCACACGGGGGCGCTGACCAGCGCGACAATGAGCCGACGGCGGCCTGCCCGCATGACCATCAGCCGTCCTGCGGCTGGATGTTCATCTCCTGCGCCAGCTTGCGCCAGCGCAGCGCCTCGCCCTCCAGCTTGCGCCGCATCTCCTGTGGGCCGGGCGGCGACACCTCCAGCGCCAGGCCAGCCAGGCGCTCGCGCACCTCGGGCAGCCCGGTCACATGCGCAATGGCGCCGGTGAGCTTTTGCACCACCGGCGCGGGCAGTTGGGCCGGGCCCAGCACGCCGAACCACTGCTCATAGTCCATGCCCTTGATGCCCAGGTCGTTGAAGGTGGGCACCTGCGGCAGGCTCTCCAGCCGCTTGGTGCCGGTCACCGCCAGCACCCGCAGCTTGCCTGCCTTGACGTGGCTTCCCGCGCTGGCCATCGTGGTGAGCATCAGCTGCACCTGCCCGCTCATCAAGTCCACCAGCGCTGGCGAGGAGCCGCGGTAGGGAATCGGCTGGATCTGCAAGCCCGAGCGCGCGCGAAACTGGTCCACCACCACGCTGCCCGTTCCCACCAGCGCCATCGTGGCGCGCCCCGGATTGGCCTTGAGGAAGGCCAGCGCCTCCTGCGCCGCGCGCGGCTCGAAGCCCGGCCCCGCCACCAGCACAGCCGGGCATTGCCCGATCAGCGACACCGCAGTGAAGTCCTTCACAGCGTCGTAGGGCATCTTGCGGGTGTAGATAGGCGTGCTGGTGTGAAAGGCGTCAACCAGCACCAGCGTGTAGCCATCCGGTGGCTGCTTGGCCACGTAGTCGGTGCCGATGATGCCGCCGGCGCCGCCCTTGTTCTCCACCACCACCGGCTGGCGCAGCACGTAGCCCAGCTTGTCGGCCAGCTGGCGGCCAATGCCGTCGGAACTGCCGCCCGCCGGAAACGGGATGACCAGTTTCACCGGCTTGGCCGGATAGTCCTGCCCCCCGGCGGGGGCGGGCCGCCACCGCCAGGGCCCAAGCGGCTCCCGCCGTCAGCAGGCGGCGGCGCTCACGCGGGTGAAAACCAGAACTCGGCATGCGGAAAATCTCCTTCGTCAAACGTCCATTGTCCGGCAATCCTCAGCCGCGCCAGGCGCGCCAGATCAGCATCAGCCCGCTGGCCGCCAGCAGCGCGCAGATGATCTGGCGCATGCGCGCCGCAGGCACATGGCGCGCCAGGTGATTGCCCAGCCACACACAGGCCAGCGCCACGGGCAGCAGCCAGGCCAGGCGCTGCCACAGCGCGGCGGAAGACAGGCGCCCGTCCAGCCCCATGCCCACCAGCACGCTGGAGGCCGCGACGACGATGGTCACCGGAACGGTGGCGCGCAACTGTCGCACGTCGGCCAGGCGCCGGTTCAACCACGCCAGCACCACCGGGCCCGCGGTGCCGAACAGCATCTCCACCACGCCCACCGCCACGCCCGCCGGCCAGGCACCGCCCGGGCCGGCCGGTGCCGGCGGCGCACCGCGCACGCGCAAGGCGTTCAGGCCGACCATGGCCACGTAGGCGCCCAGCAGCGCCAGCGGCCAGCGCGCGTCCAGCACCTTGAGCAGCCACAGGCCCAGTGCCGTGCCCAGCACCAAGCCCGGCAGCATGCGGCGGATCTCGGCAAAGGCCACGCTCTTGAGGTTCAAGCCACCCAGCAGGATGGACGCCAGCACGTCCAGCATCAGGATCAGCGGCACCACCTCGGCCAGGGGCCAGCGCCAGGCCAACAGCGGCACCGCGATCAACGCCGAGCCAAAGGCGGCCAGACCCAGCACCAGATAGGCGGCGGCGACGATCGGCAGTGCGTAGGCCAGGTCAGCGGGTATGGACATCAGCGGCAAGGGGCCAATCGGTCACTTTAAAAATGATAGCTGCCCGTGGTTGTTTTTCGGGCGTTTCAGGCCAAAAAGGCACTCAAAAATGGCCTCTGAGGCACGCCTCAAACCGTTGATGGAGCGATTTTTGTAGATGTTGTGACATTTTTTGTTGACATTTCTACAAAAATCCTTGAAAACACCTGATTTTTGACCATGAAATGACTGAAATATTCAATCAATTTCACCACAGGCAGCTATGAATTTTAAAGTCCGCCATTCACCCCCGGACGCTCACGGAAGCCGCTCCAGCGCCGCGAGGTAGCGCTCGTCCACCATCAGGTCATCCCAATCGGGCATGGCCGAGCTGGGCAGCAGGCGCAGGCGGCGCGTCTCGCTGGCGGCGTCGGGCTGCCAGCGGCCCTCGATCTGCGCGCGCGCCAGGCCGTCGATGAGTTCGTCCACGCCCGCGCCGCCGTCCTGGCTCTGGTAGCACAGCAGCGCCATGTCGCAGCCCGCTTCCAGCGCGGCCAGGGCCGCCTGCGTGGTGCTGCAGGGCTGGCCGTCGAGGTGGCGCGCGCCTTCCATCATCAAATCGTCGCTGAACACCGCACCGGTAAAGCCGAACTCACCGCGCAGCAGGTCTTGCAGCCACACGCGCGAAAAGCCGGCCGGCCGCGCGTCCACCTTGGAATAGACGACATGCGCCGGCATCACCGCGCCCAGGCTGCCGGCCAGCGCGCGAAACGGCAGCGCGTCGGTGCCCAGCAGGGCCTTGCGCGAGCGCCGATCGATCGGGCTGGCCAGGTGCGAATCGGCCCGCACATGGCCATGCCCCGGGAAATGCTTGCCGCAGCCGGCCATGCCCGCCTGCGCAAGCCCCAGGCACAGCGCCTGGCCCAGCACCGAGACGACGCGCGGATCGGCGTGCAGCGCGCGATCCCCGATCACGCCGCTGGAGCCCCAATCCAGGTCGAGCACCGGCGCAAAGCTCAGATCGACGCCGCAGGCGCGCAATTCCGCGCCCATGACGTAGCCGCAGGCCTGCGCGGCGCCCAGCGCGCGCATGGCGCCACGGCCGGCGCTGGCGGCGGGGTCGCCCCGGCCATCGTCCATCCAGAGCTCGCCCAGGCGGCGCATCGGCGGCAGGTGCGTGAAGCCGTCGCTCTTGAAGCGCTGCACGCGGCCACCCTCATGGTCCACGGCGATCAGCAGATCGGGCCGCAGGCGCTTGAGCTCGGCGTTGACGGCGGTGATCTGCGCGCGGCTTTGAAAATGCCGGGCAAAGTGGATCACGCCGCCCACCAGCGGGTGCTGCACGCGGCGACGGTCGTCGTCGGTGATCGCCGGGCCGGACAGATCGATGACGAGCGGGGCATGCTGACTCATCCGGGAACTCCTTCCAAACTCGATTCGACCACCACGAAGCTGGCGGCGTATTCCGACTCATCGCTGAGCGTGACATGGGCGCGCCAGCCGCGCGACTCGAACCAGGTCTTGAGCTCGTCGTGCAGCACGATCACCGGCTGCCCCGAGGGCAGGTTGGCGATTTCACAGCGGCGCCAGGTCATCGGCATGCGAATACCCAGGCCGACGGCCTTGGAAAACGCCTCCTTGGCCGAAAAGCGGGTGGCCAGGTAGCGCACGCCACGGTCGGGCCAGCGCTCGCCGCGCCGCCGCCAGACCGCCAGTTCGCCCGGCGCCAGCACCTTGTGCGCAAAGCGCTCGCCGTGCCGCTCCAGGCTGGCGCGGATGCGCCGGATGTCGCACACGTCGGTGCCGATGCCGACGATCATGCCCGGCTCATTCGCAATTGATCATCCATGGCACGCCAAAGCGGTCGGTGAACATGCCAAAGCGGCGCGCCCAGAACGTGGCCGCCAGCGGCATGGTCACCTGTCCTTGCGCCGACAGCGCCGCGAAGCACTGCTCCGCCTCGGCCTCGGTGCTCACGTTCAGCGAGAGCGCAAAGCCCGAAAACCCGGCGTGCGGCTGGCCCGGAAAACCGTCCGAGGCCATCAGCCGCTGGCCGTGCCAGGTGAAGTTGGCGTGCATCACCTTCTGGCCCCAGTCGGGGCCAGGTGAGGGGCCGGCGTCGGCGGGCGCGTCCGCGAAGCGATGCAGTTCACCCAGCGGCACGCCCAGCGCCTGCGCGTAAAAGCGCATCGCCTCCTCGCAGTTGCCGTTGAACGTCAGGTAGGGGCCGATTGCGTGGGTGCCGGTCTGCGACATGGCAAAGCTCCTTGCAGGTTTCAGGGGTGCGCGGGACGCACGGCGTGAATGCGCTCCAGATAGCCTTTGACGGCGGCGGCGTAGCCGACATCGAGCGCGTCGGCCACGAAGGCATGGCCTATGGAGACTTCGCGCACCTCGGGTACGGCGTCGAGAAAGTCGCCCAGGTTGTCCTGGTTGAGGTCATGTCCGGCGTTGATTTGCAGGCCCGCCGATGCAGCCGCCCGGGCGCTGGCGGTAAAGCATGCCAGCACCTGGGCCTGCTCGGGCTTGCCCCAGGCGGCGGCGTACGGCTCGGTGTACAGCTCCACGCGGTCGGCCCCCAGCCCGCGGGCCTGGCCGATCACGCGCGCCGCCGCGTCGGTATCCGCATCCATGAACAGGCTCACGCGGATGCCCAGACCGTGGCATTCGGCGATCAGGGGCTTGAGGCGCTCGCCGTCCCGGGCGAGGTCGAAGCCGTGGTCGCTGGTCGCCTGGCCGGCGTCGTCGGGCACGAAGGTGGCCTGCGCGGGCGCCTGACCGCGCTCGGCCAGCAGGCGCAGCATCATCATGAGATTGTGGAAGGGGTTGCCCTCGACGTTGTACTCAGCGCGGGGAAAGGCCTTGAGCACCGTCGCCAGGTCGAACACGTCCTGAAAGCGGATGTGCCGCCCGTCGGGACGGGGATGCACCGTGATGCCCTGGGCGCCGGCCTGAAGGCACAGCGCGGCCGCGCGCGTGACGCTCGGAATGCCCAGCGCGCGCGTGTTGCGCACCAGCGCCACTTTGTTGACGTTGATCGACAGCGCGCAGGGATCGGGGCTCATAGGTTGTGCAACTCCATCATCACGCGCCGCGTGGACAGCGCCGCAACGCCGCAATGGTAGTGCAGCAGCAGGCGCGTCTGCTGGCGCAGCGCGGCCGGGTCGCCACTGGCGTGCACCGCCTCCAGCATCCGCCTCAGCGCCTGCGCCGCGGGCAGCGCAGGGGTGGCCGCATCGGCCAGCGCCAACGCCAACGCCAGCCAGCGCGCGCCCGGGAGGCTGGCCGCATCGCCGCCCGCATCGCCGTCGGGCGCGTGCGCGGCGCGCAGCCCGCCTTCGGGCGTGAGGCAGTAGCCGGCGTCCTCATCGAGCGCGCCGCCGGTGAGCGTCTGGTGGTCCAGCGCGGGCAGCAGGCCGGCCGATTGCAGCAGCAGCAGCTCGAACGCCCTGAGCACGGCGGCGCGGCCCTGCGCATCGGCGGGCGCGGCGCCCAGCGCGTGCACCACCTGGGCGTACAGATCGAACAGGCGGGCGTGCGCGTCGTCGCGCGCCAGCAGGCGCATGAGCAATTCGTTGGCGTACAGGCCGGCCAGCAGCGCATCGCCGCCGGGCATGACGTGGCCGCCCAGCCATTCGGCGCTCTTGAGCGTCTTGATTTCGCCATCGCCGCCGTAGCCGATCGACAGCGGCTGCAGTGGCAGCAGCACGGCGCGAAAGCCCGAGGTCGGCCGCTTGACGCCCTTGGCCGCCAGCGCCACGCGCCCGTGGTGGCGGGTGAACACGTCCAGGATCAGGCTGGACTCGCTCCAGTCGTGCTGGTGCAGGACGAACGCGCTCTCATGGCTGACGCGCGGGGACGCCATTGCAAGGCCGAGCCTTACTCGTAGCCGAAACTGCGCACGCGGG
>DAIOSZ010000164.1:4707-9035 GCA_036752305.1 Burkholderiaceae bacterium | reverse complement strand
CAGGGGCCCATTTTTTCTTCCTCGGTGCCGGGCAGAAAGCCGATGTCCTCGCCCATGTTCACCGTGGCGCGGGTCATGATGACCTCGGTGAAGCGCCGTTCGTCGAGCACCTGCGTCAGGCCGGCCGCCAGCGCCAGCAGCGTCTTGCCGGTGCCGGCGGTGCCGGTGAGGGTGACGAAGTCGATGTCCGGGTCCAGCAGCAGGTTGAGCGCGAAGTTCTGCTCGCGGTTGCGCGCGGTCAGGCCCCATACGGCGTTCTTGGCGTGCGTGTAGTCCTTGAGCGTCTTGAGCACGGCGCTCCTGTCCTGGATCTGCGTCACGCGCGCGTACAGCGGCGGTTCGCCCGGGGCTTCGAGGTAGACGAACTGGTTGATCAGGAATTGCGCGACCAGCGGCCCCGTGACGCGGTAGAACGTGGCGTTGCCCTGCTGCCAGCTTTCCATGCCCTTGCCATGGCGCGTCCAGAAGTCGGCCGGCAGCGCCAGCGCGCCGTTGTAGAGCAGGTCGCCGTCTTCCAGCGTCTTGTCGTTCTGGTAGTCCTCGGTGTGCAGGCCGAGGGCGCGCGCCTTGACGCGCATGTTGATGTCCTTGGACACCAGCACCACCTCGCGCCCGGGGTGCTGGCCGACCAGCGCCTGCACCACGCCGAGGATCTGGTTGTCGGCCTTGCCCTGTGGCAGCGAGGACAGTGCGCCGGCGTTGCCCAGCGCCTGGGTCTGGAAGAACAGGTGCCCCGTGGCGCTCTTGTGGCCGGTGCCCGAGAGCAGCAGCCCGCGCGCGATGTCGGCGCCCTGCGCGCTGGCCAGCGCGTCCAGCGAGCGGCTGGCCTGCCGCGCGTTGCGCGCGACCTCGGTCATGCCTTTCTTGTGGCCGTCGAGTTCTTCCAGCACGATCATCGGCAGGAAGATGTCGTGCTCCTCGAAGCGGAACAGGCTGGAGGGGTCGTGCATCAGCACGTTGGTGTCGAGCACGAAGAGCTTGGCCGGGCCGCCGGCGCGGCGGGCGGAGCGGGGCGCGGGCGTTGCCACGCGCTGGGGGGCGGGTGCGGGAACGTGAGCGGAGGCGGGGGCAATCGGCGCTGGGGCCGGACTGGCCGGCGCCTCGGCCACGGGCGTGCTGGCCTGTTCGACGACGGCGGCCAGGGCGGTGGGGGGGCTGGCGCGGCCACCGCGGGCGCGCGGCGCCTTGGGCTGATCGGCGGGAGAGGGCGCGGCGGCGGGCGGGGATGACAGCAGCGAGGCACGCTGCGTCGGGGCGGGAGGTAGGGGCATGGCGAAGGCGGGCTTGAAAAACAAAAAAGCCGTCCGGGAGCGGACGGCTTGGTGTCAGAGGGGGCGATCCATCAAGGCCGGGATCGGGCGGTGCTCAGGCTGCCTTGGCCGGAGCCTTTTTCTTCAGGCCCTTGACGGCGGCGAGGACTTCGTCCACATGGCCGGGCACCTTCAGGCCACGCCACTCCTGCTTGAGCAGGCCGTCGGGGCCGACGAGGAAAGTCGAGCGCTCGATGCCCTTGACCTTCTTGCCGTACATGATCTTGTTCTTGACCACGCCGAACATGTGGCACATTTTTTCTTCCGTGTCGGCGATCAGCTCAAACGGCAGTTCGAGCTTGGTCTTGAACTCGTCGTGCGACTTCATGTTGTCGCGCGAAACGCCGAAAATCAGCGCACCGGCCTTGGTGAAGTCGTTGAACCGGTCGCGAAACTGCATCGCCTCGGTGGTGCAGCCGGGCGTGTTGTCCTTGGGGTAGAAGTACAGGATGACCGTTTGTCCTGTGTGGGAGGTGTTGGAGACCTTCACCCCCCCTGTTGCGTTTGCTTCAAATTCCGGAATCGGTTTGTTGACAACAACGGCCATATGCTCTCAATCAAGAAGGTGGCGCGCCAGCGGCGCGCGAAACGCTTGCGCTAGGGCCAAACCATGGGCTATATTGCCCCGTTTGGCCGAAGCCCCGTATTTTAGCTCCAAAAAGGCTAGCTTGTAAGTTTCGGGGAACTTCGGCGCCGTCTTCAGCCGGGGTTTTCCACCAGCAGCGCGAGCGCCACGCGCCGCTGTTCGGCCACCAGGAAGTTGTAGGTGCGGCAGGCGGCGTTGCTGTCCATGGTTTCCACGCCGATGCGCCGCTCCATCAGCGGAGCCAGCCAGGCGGGCGGCACGAAGCGCAGGCGCGCGCCGCTGCCCAGCAGCAGAACCTCCACCGCCAGCTCGCCCAGGCGGGCGGCGAGCGTTTCAAAGAACTCGGCCGACAGGTCCTCGTGGCGCTGCGCCGCCAGCGGCTCCACCACCGGGCCGGCCAGCAGCAGGCTGCTGTCCCAGCGCTGGCCGTTCACGGCGACCCAGCCGGGGCCAAAGGCGTTCACGGTGGGCTGATCGGCGCGGTCGGGCTGGAGTTTCATGGGCTGATGGAAGAAAGCGGAGGGCCGATTGCTGCCATGCGGCAAGCTCGGCCGGAGGCGGTGCGCGGGGTGTGTTCAAATTCTACGTTTTTCGCTCTTGCAAACCGCGCCCGGAGTCACCGTGAAACCCATCCAGAAATCCGCCAAGCTGGCCAACGTGCTGTACGACGTTCGGGGCCCGATCGTCGACGCCGCCAAGCAGATGGAGGACGAAGGCCAGAAGATCATCAAGCTGAACATCGGCAACATGGCGCCGTTCGGCTTTGACGCGCCCGAGGAAGTGCAGCAGGACATGATCCGCAACCTGCCCAACTCGGCCGGGTATTCCGACAGCAAGGGTATTTTTGCCGCGCGCAAGGCGGTGATGCACTACACGCAGCAGCAGGGCATCGCCGGCGTGACGCTGGACGACATCTACCTGGGCAACGGCGCCAGTGAACTGATCGTGATGGCCACCAACGCCTTGCTCAACGACGGCGACGAGATGCTGCTGCCCTCGCCCGACTATCCCCTGTGGACGGCCGCCACCAGCCTGTCGGGCGGGGTGCCGGTGCACTACCGGTGCGAGGAAGACAACGGCTGGATGCCCAATCTGCAGGACATGCGCGCCAAGATCACGCCGCGCATGCGGGGCATCGTCGTCATCAACCCCAACAACCCCACCGGCGCGCTCTACAGCGACGAGCTGCTGCGCGGCATCGTGCAGCTGGCGCGCGAGCATGGCCTGGTGCTGCTGGTCGACGAGGTCTATGACAAGGTGCTCTACGAAGGCGTGCGCCACACGGCGATGGCCAGCCTGTCCACCGACGTGCTGACGCTGACCTTCAATTCGCTGTCCAAGGCCTATCGCTCCTGCGGCTACCGCGCCGGCTGGATGGTCGTCTCGGGCGATAAATCTCGCGCGAGGGACTACATCGAAGGCCTGAACATGCTGGCCAACCTCAAGCTCGGCTCCAACGTGCCGGGCCAATACGCCATTCAGACGGCGCTGGGTGGCTACCAGAGCATCCACGACCTGGTCAAGGAAGGCGGGCGGCTGCGCCGCCAGCGCGATCTGGCCTACGAGCTGATCACCGCCATCCCCGGCATCACCTGCGTCAAGCCGCAGGCGGCGCTGTACATGTTTCCCCGGCTCGATCCGGCCATCTACCCCATCGAGGACGACCGCCAGTTCTTCATGGAAGTGCTGCGCGCGACGCGCGTGATGCTGGTGCAGGGCTCGGGGTTCAACTATCCCGACAACCAGCATTTCCGCATCGTCTTCCTGCCGCACGAGGACGACCTGCGCGAGGCCATTGAGCGCCTGGCCAGGTTCCTGGCCGCGTACCGCCAGCGCCACGCCTCCTGAATCCCTCTTATTGAACCCGGAATCGATCCCATGAAACCCATCCAAGTCGGCCTGCTCGGCATCGGCACCGTCGGCAGCGGCACCTTCAAGGTGCTGGCGCGCAACCAGGAAGAAATCCGCCGCCGCGCCGGCCGCGGCATCGAGATCACGATGGTGGCCGACCTCGACACCGCGCGCGCGCGTCAGATCGTCGGCGAGGGCGTGCAAGTGGTGGGCGACGCGCGCCAGGTCATCGCCAACCCGGACATCGACATCGTGATCGAGCTGATCGGCGGCTACGGCATCGCCCGCACGCTGGTGCTGGAGGCCATTGCCGCGGGCAAGCACGTGGTCACCGCCAACAAGGCCCTGCTGGCGGTGCACGGCACCGAAATTTTCCAGGCCGCGCAGGCCAAGGGCGTGATGGTCGCCTTCGAGGCCGCCGTGGCCGGCGGCATTCCCATCATCAAGGCGCTGCGCGAGGGCTTGACGGCCAATCAGATCCAGTGGGTGGCCGGCATCATCAACGGCACCACCAACTTCATCCTCACCCAGATGCGCGACAAGGGACTGGACTTCGACGTGGTGCTCAAGGAGGCACAGCG
>DAIOSZ010000164.1:0-4697 GCA_036752305.1 Burkholderiaceae bacterium | reverse complement strand
GCTTCGACCTGGACAACGTGGCGTATGCGAAGCAGATGCGCGACAAGGGCCTTTCCTTCGACACGGTGCTGAAGGAAGCGCAGCGCCTCGGCTATGCCGAGGCCGACCCGACCTTCGACATCGAGGGCGTGGACGCCGCGCACAAGGCCACGCTGATGAGCGCCATCGCCTTTGGCATTCCGGTGCAGTTCGACAAGGCCCATGTCGAGGGCATCACCCGCCTGGCCGCCGCCGACATCCGTTACGCCGAGCAGCTGGGCTACCGCATCAAGCTGCTGGGCATCGCCAAGCGCGCGGCCAAGGGCATCGAGCTGCGCGTGCACCCCAGCCTGGTCCCCTCCAAGCGCCTGATCGCCAACGTCGAGGGCGCGATGAACGCCGTGATGGTGCAGGGCGACGCCGTGGGCACCACGCTGTACTACGGCAAGGGCGCCGGCAGCGAGCCCACCGCCAGTGCGGTGGTCGCCGATCTGGTGGATATCACCCGCCTGCACACCGCCGATCCGCAAAACCGCGTGCCGCACCTGGCCTTCCAGCCCGGCCAGTTGTCCGATCTGCCCATCGTGCCCATGGACGAAGTGATCACCAGCTACTACCTGCGCCTGCGCGTGGCCGACGAGGCGGGCGTGCTCGCCAAGGTCACCGGCATCGTCGCCAACGCCGGCATCAGCATCGACGCCGTGCTGCAGCGCGAGGCGGGCGAGGGCGAGCAGCAGACCGACCTGATCATGCTCACCCACGACACCCGCGAAGGCACGATGAACGCCGCGCTGGCGCAGTTGCAGGCCCTGCCCTCGGTGCTGGCGCCGATCACGCGCATTCGCAAGGAAGAACTGGCCTGAGAGACATCTTGTTGAGATATGGCGGTAAGGTGTCGTGATTGGCGTTGATCGTCCTGAAATGATGTTGTTTGTTCATTTTGAAAAGTATTGTTTCTATAGTTGATGAATCGTGGGGGCGACTTTGATATGGGTGTGTCTTTAAAGATTGATTCGTATACAGTTGATTCCTTGATTGAGGATTTCAAGACGGGAAGAGTGGCCATTCCGGAGTTTCAGAGAGGCTATGTATGGAAGGAGCGCAAGGCGCCCCAGTTATTGGATTCGCTTTACAGAAACTTCCCAATTGATTCGATATTGTTATGGCGGAGTCCATTGGATGTGGAGAGTCGTCCCGGCGCGCCTCGACGTAACAACAGCGAGAGTTCGAGTTGGTTAATTGATGGGCAACAACGAACCAGAACATTGGAAAAAATTGTTCACGGGGATATTCGGGTGGTTTTCCATCCCGGGGATGATGTATTTCAGTTGGAAAGTGCGGCGACTAAAAAGACCCCGGGATGGTACTATGTATCGGAGATTTTTGGCGATTCGTCGTATCGGGAATTGCGTGCCAGAATTCAGATTGAAAATAATTCCGATCAAATTAAAGAGAAATTTCATCGCGTTCGAAACATTCTAAATTACCGGATTCCTGCGGTCCGCATGGAGGGGCATTCTTTTGATGAGGCCGTTGATGCATTCCAGCGTATAAATACGATGGGAATGCGTCTTAGAAAGGAAGATATTCAGAGTGCCAAAGTAGCGGCAAGGCACAATAAATTTATTTCGACTGAGGTCATTCCGTATGCGGATGATTTGCGAGGTAGGGGGTATGGGCGACTTTCTACCCTTCAGTTGTTCATGGTGTGTGCTTTCATTGCAAAACCGGATGCCAGAAATCAAACCCGGCTGCACGAACTGGAGTCAACGGAGCTGCGCAAGGCATGGGCGCAGACGAAAAATGCTACAGATCAGGTTATTGATATTCTCCGGGGCGAGTTATCCTTGTTAAATATGGATGTGCTTTGGTCTGCTAATTTGCTCGTTCCATTGATCGCCGTTTGTCATCGAATGGATAGGAAGACCAGAAATGTTGATGAAATGGTTGGGTGGCTGTCATTGGCGGCGCTGAGGCATCGTTATAGCTCTGCCAGTGAAACTGCTTTAGAGCAGGATTTGAAAGCTTGTCGCGAAAAGGATCCTATTGGGTCACTGTTAGCAAACCTTAGGCAAGGTGGGAAGACGTTAGAGGCGTTGCCAAGTGATTTTTCGGGTGCAATGGCAGATAAAAATGGACTGCTTGCAATGTTCATCGCCTGCAAGTATCGCGATATTCGCGATCTTCATGACGGCGTGAGAATTACGAGTGCCATGAAATTGAACAAGCATCATTTGCTTCCGCGGGCGCAATTCATGGAAAATGTGAGGCATGAGGCTGATTGTATTGCAAATATGGCCTTTACTTCGGAGGCTACAAATAAGTCCATAAACATGATGTCTCCCGATGTGTATCTGAGTAAATTGGATTCAGGAGTAATTGAATCGCAGTGCATTCCAGTGAATCCGGATTTATGGAGAATTTCGCATGCGAAAAATTTTTGGTCGCATCGCCGGAAACTCTTGGCTGACGCGTTTAATGAACATGTCAAACAACGAATGCCAAGACGTCGTCTAGGGTTTTGAGAAGCAATCAAATGAACTACCTCTCCACCCGTGGCGACGCCACCCCCCGCAAGTTCTGTGAAATCCTGCTCGAAGGCCTGGCGCCCGACGGCGGCCTGTACCTGCCCGAGACCTACCCGCTGATCGACGCCACGCGCCTGGACGAGCTGCGGCGGATTTACCGGGACCATGGCTACGCCGCGCTTGCCTACGAGATTCTGGCGCTCTACATCGACGACATTCCGGCCGCCGACCTGCGCGCGCTGTGCGCGAAGACCTACACCGAGGCGGTGTTCGGCACGAGCGAGATCGTGCCGCTGCGCCCGCTGGAGCCAGGTCTGTACCTGGAGGCGCTGTCCAACGGCCCGACACTGGCCTTCAAGGACATGGCGATGCAACTGCTGGGCAACCTGTTCGAGTACGAACTGGCGCGCCGGGGCGAGACGCTCAACATCCTGGGCGCCACCAGCGGCGACACCGGCAGCGCGGCCGAGTACGCGATGCGCGGCAAGCGCGGCGTGCGCGTCTTCATGACCAGCCCGAACGGCCGCATGAGCCCGTTCCAGCAGGCGCAGATGTTCAGCCTGCTCGACGCGAACATCCACAACATCGCCATCGAGGGCGTGTTCGACGATTGCCAGGACATCGTCAAGGCCGTCAGCAATGACCTGGCCTTCAAGCGCCGCCACAAGATCGGCACGGTCAACTCCATCAACTGGGCGCGCCTGCTGGCGCAGGTGGTGTACTACTTCGCTGGCTACTTCCAGGCCACGTCCGGCGACGACCGGTTGGTCAGCTTCACCGTGCCCAGCGGCAACTTCGGCAACATTTGCGCGGGCCATGTGGCGCGCCAGATGGGCCTGCCGATCGACCGCCTGGTGGCCGCCACCAACGAGAACGACGTTCTCGACGAGTTTTTCCGCACCGGCGTCTACCGCGTGCGCGGCGCCGCCGATACGCACGAGACGTCAAGCCCGTCGATGGACATTTCCAAGGCGAGCAACTTCGAGCGCTTCATTTTCGATCTGCTTGGGCGCGACGGCGCGCGCGTCAAGGCGCTGTTCGGCGAGCAGCTCGCGAGCACGGGTCGTTTCGATCTTTCGGCCGACCCTGCTTTCCAGGTCTGCCGTGAGCGCTATGGATTTGAAAGTGGCAAAAGCACCCACGTCGACCGTCTGGCGACCATCCGCGACACCGATGCGCGCTTTGGCCAGCTCATCGACACGCACACCGCCGACGGCCTGAAGGTGGCGCGCGAACATGTGCGCCCGGGCGTGCCGATGATCGTGCTGGAGACCGCGCTGCCGATCAAGTTTGCCGCCACCATCGTCGAGGCCGTGGGCCGCGAGCCCGGCCGGCCGGCCAAGTTCGATGGCATCGAGGCGCTGCCGCGCCGCGTGCGCGTGATGCCGGCCGACGCCGCGCTCGTCAAGGCCTACATTGAGGAGCAGGTCGGCGCATGAAGGTGGTCGGCTTCTCGGGCTTCTCGGGCTCGGGCAAAACCACGCTGGTCGAGCAGCTGATCGCGGTGCTGCGCCTGCGCGGCCTGCGCGTGTCGGTGGTCAAGCACGCGCACCATTCCTTCGACATCGACCACCCGGGCAAGGACAGTTTCCGCCACCGCGAGGCGGGCGCCTACGAGGTCGTCGTCGCGTCCACGCAGCGCCTGGCCATCGTGCGCCAGTACGAGGTGCCGGTCCACCACACGGTGCACCAGCTCATCGCCGAGCTGTCCGACGGCATCGACTGGGTTTTCGTCGAAGGCTTCAAGCACAGCGACCTGCTCAAGATCGAGGTCTGGCGCGCCGCCTCCGGCAAGCCCGCCCAGTATCCGCACGACGCTTTCATAGCCGCCATCGCCACCGATTCGCCCGGCGAACTGCCCGAAGCCACCGCCCGCGACCTGCTCGACCTGAACGACCCCGGCTCCGTGGCCGACTGGCTGATCGCGCAGGAGCAGCGTTTCGAGTACGACCCCCGCAAGTACGCCGCATGAACATTCCCGCCGCCGCCGCCGCCTCCCGCCGCCCCCCGTTGATGCCGCTGGACGACGCGCTGGCGCGCCTGCTCGCGCGGGCCGCGCCGCTGGGCGCCGCCGAAGACATTGACACGTTCGACGCCGATGGCCGCGTGCTGGCCGAGGATCTGGTCAGCGCGTTGCAGGTGCCGCCGCGCGACAACTCCTCGATGGACGGCTACGCCGTGCGCGCCGCC
>DAIOSZ010000163.1:0-9046 GCA_036752305.1 Burkholderiaceae bacterium | reverse complement strand
TTCCCGGAGGTGGTGCTGGTGCCGGCCTGGATCGCCAACATCCAGCGTGTGATGCCCAAGGGCGAGGTGGTGCCGGTGCCGATCCTGTGCTCGGTGACCTTCGGCGCGCCGGTGCGGCCCGAGCCGGGCGAGGAGCGCCGCGCGTTTCTGGACCGGGCCCGCCAGGCCGTGATCGCGCTGCGGGACGTCTGAGGCCATGTACCAGTATTTGCGCAACCTCACCGCCGAGCAGCAGGTCAGCGCGCTGTTCATCAGCGTCTTTGGCTTGTTGTTCATCACCCACGTGACGGTGTTCATGTTGTCGCTGCGCGAGCGCGGCGAATCGGTCCGCGCGGATCTGGTGCGGGCCCGGCTGGACGAGGCGCGCGCGCTGTTGCGCACCTCGTGGGCAATGGTGATCGTGTTCTGGGTGGGTTGGGTGTCCGGCGACGCGGTGGCCACGGTGCTGTTCGCGATCGTCGCGTTCTTTGCGCTGCGCGAGTTCATCACGCTGTCGCCCACGCGCCGGGGCGATCACCGCAGCCTGGTGCTGGCGTTCTTCGTGGTGCTGCCGGTGCAGTTCTGGCTGGTCGATGCGCGGCGCTTCGATCTTTTCACGGTGTTCATCCCGGTCTATGTGTTCATCGCGCTGCCGGTCGTCAGTGCGCTGTCGGGCGACACGCTGCGCTTTCTTGAGCGCAGCGCCAAGCTGCAATGGGGCATCATGGTCTGCGTGTACGGCGTGAGCCACGTGCCGGCCTTGCTGCTGTTGCATTTCAAGGACCGGCCCGCCGCGCTCAACGTGTTCCTGGTGTTCTTCCTCGTCAGCGTGGTACGGGTCGGCATGATCGTGCAGCATGTGGGGGCGGGGCGCGGGCCGCGCCCGCCGTTCGTGGCCGAGGTGAGCGCGAGCTTCGAATGGCGCTCCTGGGGCGCGGGCATGGCGGCGGCCGCGTTCTGGGGCCTGGTGTTCTCGGGCATCACGCCGTTTTCGCCCGTGCAAGGCCTGGGACTGGCCGCGTTGGCCTACGCGGCGGGTTCGATGGGGCATCTGGTGATGAAGGCGCTCAAGCGCGACCGAGGCATTCCGGCCTGGAACGGCCGCGTGCGCTCGGTCACCGGCGCGACGGGGCTGCTGGACCGCGTGGACGCGCTGTGCTTCGCGGCGCCCGTATTCTTTCACTCGGTGCGCTGGGCGTTCGCCGCTTGAACGCGATGCAGGCACTCCATGGCCGCCAGCCGACCATGAGCAGCTACTAAAATCAGAGCATGCGCATTCTTGGCATCGACCCCGGCCTGCAGACCACCGGCTTCGGCGTGCTCGACGTGGACGGCCAGCGCCTGAGCTACGTGGCCAGCGGAACGATACGCACGACGCACCTGCACAAAGGCCAGTTGCCGGCGCGCATCAAGGTGTTGTTTGAAGGCGTGCGCGAGGTCGTTGCGCGCTACGAGCCCGACATGGCGGCACTGGAAATCGTGTTCGTCAACGTCAACCCGCAGGCTACGCTGCTGTTGGGCCAGGCGCGCGGCGCGGCCCTGACCGCGCTGGTGTCGACCGAACTGCCGGTGGCGGAATACACCGCGCTGCAGATGAAGCAGGCCGTGGCCGGACATGGCCGCGCGGGCAAATCGCAGGTACAGGAGATGGTGCGCCGGCTGCTGTCGCTCCCGGCGGCGCCCTCACAGGACGCGGCCGACGCGCTGGGGCTGGCGATCACGCACGCCCACGCGGGTGAATCCATGGCACGCTTGGCCAAGGCCGCGCAGCTCACGCGCAAGACGCACGCCATGTACGCCGCCGGGCGCAGCTACTGATGCCCGCTTGCACCATACTCGACACATGACCTCTCTGCTGGAAGCCGACACGAGACTGGAACATCTGCTGGCCCTGGGCAAGGGACTCGCGCCGGTGCGTTGCGCCATCGTGCACCCGTGCGACGAGCTTTCATTAAAGGGTGCCCTGGCCGCAGCCGAGACGGGGTTGATCGAGCCCGTGCTGGTGGGGCCGGAACACCGCATCCGCGATTGCGCGGACAAGGCGGGCGTGCTGCTGGACGGACTTGCACTGGAGAACACGGCCCACAGTCACGCTGCGGCGCAGAAAGCCGCCCAATTGGCGGCCGACGGCCGCGTCCATGCCTTGATGAAGGGCAGTCTGCACACCGACGAGCTGATCCGGGCCGTGCTCGATCAGGCCGCTCTGCGGACCGGGCGGCGCATGTCGCATGTGTTCCGGTTCGATGTGCCGACCTATGGCAAGCCGTTGTTCATCACCGACGCGGCGCTGAACATCACCCCCGGGCTGCTGGAAAAGGCCGACATCGCGCGCAATGCCATCGCGTTGGCGGGCATGCTCGGCATTGCGCGGCCCAAGCTGGCGATCCTGTCCGCCGTCGAGACCGTCAACCCCGCCATTCCCTCGACCCTGGACGCGGCCGCGCTGTGCAAGATGGCCGAGCGGGGACAAATCACGGCGGCGGTGCTCGATGGCCCGCTGGCTTTCGACAATGCGATTTCGCGCGAGGCCGCGCGCACCAAAGGCATCCATTCCCCGGTGGCCGGCGACGCGGACATCCTGCTGGTGCCCGATCTCGTCTCGGGCAACATGCTGGCCAAGCAACTGGAGTACCTGGGGGGAGCGACCAGCTCAGGCATCGTGCTGGGTGCCCGCGTTCCGCTGGCACTGACCAGCCGGGCAGACGGCATTGCGGCACGCGTAGGTTCGGCGCTGCTGGCACAGGTGATCGCGCACCGGTACCGCGATGAACCACCATGATTCGGAAACCTGGAGTCATCCTGGCGGTCAATGCCGGGTCATCGTCGCTGAAGTTCGCACTCTATCCATTGCGGGGCGACAGTCCAGGCGTGGAAGAGGCCCTGATGTCGGGCCAGGTCGACGGTCTGGAGAGCGACCTCGACGGTGGGTATGCGGGCGCGCTGACCGCGTTGCGCGAGCGCCTGACCGGGCACGCGCAGGCGCTGGCCGCCGTCGCTCACCGCGTGGTGCATGGTGGCGCGCGGTACCGGTCCAGCGTTCGGGTCACCGGCGCCGTGCTGCGCGACCTGGAAACACTCATCCCCCTGGCGCCTCTGCACCAACCGCACAATCTGCAAGGCATCACCGCCTGCGCCGAGGCGTTCGCGGGCGTGCCACAGATCGCCTGCTTTGACACCGCGTTTCATGCCAGCTTGCCGGAAGTGGAGTGGCGGCTGCCCATTGCAGACGCCCACGCCGACGCGGGCATCCGCCGGTACGGCTTCCACGGACTGTCGTATCAGTACGTGATGAGCGTGTTGCGCGAGCGCTCCCGGCGCGCCGGAGGCCGCGTGCTGATGGCCCACCTGGGAAACGGCGCCAGCCTGTGCGGAACGCTCGGCGGCGCAAGCCGGGCAACGACGATGGGCTTTTCGGCGCTCGACGGGCTGATGATGGGCACCCGCAGCGGAGCGCTCGACCCCGGCGTGCTGCTGCACTGGCTGTCCGAGGGCTGGAACCACGAACGCATCCAGGCCGAGCTCTACCGCCGCAGCGGGCTGCTGGGCGTGTCGGGCATCGCCGCCGACATGCGCGTGCTGCGCACCAGCAATCTGCCGGGTGCACGCCGGGCCATCGAGCTGTTCACGGAGCGCGTGGTGCGGGAATGCGGCGCTATCGCGGGCGTGCTCGGCGGCCTGGACCTGATCGCCTTCACCGGGGGTATCGGCGAGAACGACGCCGCGCTGCGCGCGGCGGTGTGCGCGCGCCTGGCCTTTCTGGGAACGCGGATTGACCCGACGGCGAACGATGACACGCACGCCTCACGAGCCCGGCGCATTTCTGCAGAGGGCAGCCCCGTCGAGGTGTGGATGGTGCCGACCGACGAAGGGCGCGTCGCCGCAGGCGAAGCAGCAGCGCTGCTGCGAGCGACGAACGGGTGAGATGGCTACCAGGCGCGCGCGGGACGGGCAAAGCCGACCGGCGCCTGCTTCTCGTTCTCGAAAGTCACGACTTCCCAGGCGTCTTGCCTGGCCAGCATCGCCAACAGCAGCTGGTTGTTGAGCGTATGACCCGAGCGGAAGGCCGAGTACGCGGCGAGCAAGGGTCGCCCGACGAGGGATAGGTCGCCCATGGCGTCGAGCATTTTGTGTTTGACGAATTCGTCCGTGTAGCGCAAGCCATCGGCGTTGAGAACTTTGTAGTCGTCCATGACGATGGTGTTGTCCAGGCCACCGCCGCGCGCCAGTCCATGGGAGCGCAAGGCCTCGACGTCGCGCGTGAAGCCGAAGGTGCGCGCGCGGGCAATGTCGCGGGCGTAGACCCCCGTGCCCAGATCGAAGGTCACCTGTTGCCCGGTGGAATCGACCGCCGGATGCGCGAAATCGATCTCGAAGGCCAGCTTGAATCCGTGGTACGGGTCGAGCCTCGCCCACTTGGTCTGGGCGCCCTCGCCTTCACGCACCTCGATGGGCTCCCGCACGCGCAGGAAATGGCGCGGCGCGTTCTGCAGTTGGATGCCGGCGCTTTGCAGCAGATAGACGAAGGAAGCCGCGGAGCCATCGAGGATGGGTACTTCTTCGGCGGTGATGTCGATGTACAGGTTGTCCAACCCCAGGCCCGCGCAAGCCGACATCAGGTGCTCCACGGTGTGCACTTTGGCTCGCCCGTCCGGAGAGATGAGCGTGGAGGCCATGCGCGTGTCGCTCACGGCCGCGGCACTGACGGGAATGTCTACTGGCTCGGGTAGGTCCACACGGCGAAAAACGATGCCCGTGTCCGGTTGGGCGGGCCGAAGCGTCAACTCCACGCGGGCACCGCTGTGCAGGCCCACGCCGACGGCGCGGGTCATCGACTGGAGCGTGCGTTGCTGGACCACGGGGCGTGATTGTAGGTGTGGCCGCGCCAGCCGCTATGTCTCAACGGTAAACGCAAGACAGGCAACCCGCGCGGGACCGGCGGGCTTGCGCCCCGCCCTTGTTCAATCGGCTTGCTTGCGCAAGAACGCCGGAATCTCGAAATCCTCCATCCCGCTGGAGGAGAGCGCATCGACCTTGGATGAGGCCTGGGTGCGCGTGCGCCAGACGCTGGGAACGGACATGCCGCCAAAGTCACCCCCCGCCGCGCCGGCCGGCGCAACACTGGCCTGGCCGGAAGGCGATGCACCACCCGTCCCTGACGCCAGCGAAGCCATGCCCGTGCCGAGCGCGAAGCCCACGCCGTCAGTGCCGGTCCGGCCCTGCACCACCGTGATGGCCGGCCGGGCCGCCGAGGACTTGGGGCGAGCCAAGCCCGTCGCGATGACGGTGACGCGGATCTGGTCACCCAGCGATTCGTCGTACGCCGTACCGTAGATCACGTTGGCCAAGTCGGACGAATGGCCGCGGATTGCGTTCATCGCCACCTTGGATTCGGCCAGCTTGAGCGAGCCACGCGCTGCCGAGACGAGCACGAGCACGCCGCGCGCGCCCGCCAGATCCACGCCCTCGAGCAAAGGCGAAGACACCGCCTGTTCGGCCGCCACGCGCGCGCGGTCGGCGCCACTGGCCAGTCCAGTGCCCATCATCCCGCGCCCGTTCTCGCACATGATGGTGCGCACGTCCTCGAAGTCGAGGTTCACCACGCCGCGCACATTGATCACCTCGGCGATACCACCCACCGCGTGGCGGAGCACGTCGTTGGCTTGGCCAAAGGCATCTTCCTGCGTGGCGTCCTCGGAAAGCGTCTCGAGCAACTTGTCGTTGAGCACGACGATCAACGAGTCGACGTTGGCTTCGAGTTCCGCCAAGCCAGCCTCGGCCGACTCCATGCGTTTCTTGCCCTCGAAGTCGAAGGGCTTGGTGACCACGCCGACGGTGAGCATCCCCATTTCCTTGGCGGCGGTGATGAACAGCATGTGGGCCCCCTCGATGGCCGCCCGGATATCGGCCTCGGCGGCGAGCGCCGCCTCACGCCCTTTGTCGGGCTTGCCACCCGCGCCCAGGCCGTTGGCGCCCAACTGGACCACGCGATGCGCGGAGCTTTCTCGCAGCACCTGGGCGTCGGTGTTGGCGCAGATGAACTCCACGCCGCCCACGTTGCGGGCAATCATGTGGTCGATCGCGTTGCCTCCGCCGCCCCCCACGCCGATCACCTTGATGTGGGCAGCTAGGTTCGTCTCCACCGGTTCGATCATTTCAATGGGCATGGTTGCTTCTCCTGTGCGCGAAGTGTAAAGAACATTGCTATAAAAAAGTGAGAGTGTCTGCTGTTTGCTACAAATTTTTAGCTATTCATTTGCTAGCTGACAACAGTGCACACCAAAGCGGGTGGTGAAATTTCAGAAATTCCCCACGATGAAATCCTTGAAGCGGCCAAACGCGGTCTTGACGGAGCCATTTTTTTGCGCGACCTTGAAGCCGCGCAAACGCGCCAGACGCGCCTCCTCCAGCAAGCCCATGACCGTGGCCGCGCGCGGCTGGGCGATCATGTCGGCCAACGCACCGCTGTATTTGGGAATGCCGCGCCGCACGGGTTTGAGGAAGATGTCCTCGGCCAGCTCGACCATGCCGGGCATGACGGCGCTGCCCCCGGTGAGCACCACGCCGGAGGACAGAATCTCTTCATAGCCCGAGTCTCGGATCACCTGCTGCACGAGCGAGAAGATTTCTTCCACGCGCGGCTCGATCACCCCGGCCAAGGCCTGGCGCCCGAGCATGCGCGGCCCACGATCGCCCAGGCCAGGCACCTCGACCTGCGTGTCGGGGTCGGCCAGCAATTGCTTGGCAAAGCCGTTTTCCACCTTGATGTCCTCGGCGTCCTTGGTGGGCGTGCGCAGCGCCATGGCGATGTCGCTGGTGATCAGGTCCCCGGCGATGGGAATAACGGCGGTGTGGCGTATGGCTCCACCGGTAAAGACCGCTACATCGGTGGTCCCCGCGCCGATGTCCACCAGGGCCACGCCGAGTTCGCGTTCGTCTTCCGTGAGCACGGCCAAACTGGAAGCATGCGGGTTGAGCATGAGCTGCTCGACTTCCAGGCCACAGCGGCGCACGCACTTGATGATGTTCTCCGCGGCACTCTGTGCCCCGGTGACGATGTGCACTTTGGCCTCCAGGCGGATGCCGCTCATGCCGATGGGCTCCTTCACGTCCTGCCCATCGATCACGAATTCCTGCGGCTCGACCAGCAACAAGCGCTGATCGGTGGAAATGTTGATGGCCTTGGCGGTTTCCAGAACGCGCGACACGTCGGAGGCCGACACCTCGCGGTCCTTGATGGCCACCATCCCGCTCGAATTGATGCCGCGGATGTGGCTGCCCGTGATGCCGGTGTAGACGCGGCCGATCTTGCAGTCGGCCATGAACTCGGCCTCCTTGAGGGCCTGCTGGATGCTATGTACCGTCGCATCGATGTTGACCACGACGCCGCGCTTGAGCCCGTTGCCTGGCGCGACGCCGAGTCCGGCCAGCTTGAGTTCGCCATTGCCCAGCACCTCCGCCACCACGGCCATCACCTTTGCGGTGCCAATGTCCAGGCCGACGACCAAATCCTTGTACTCTTTCGCCATGTTGTGCCGTCCTCTTGTCTATCTCTTGGGCGCGGCAAACCGCGCCTGCTCGGGGGGGAGTTCGCCCACGCCACGCAGGCGCAAGGCATAACCTTCGGAGTGGCGCAGGTCGGCGCTCTCGAGGTGGCCCGCGCCGCGTCCGTAGCGCGAGGCGACCTGCGTGAACGAGCGCGTAAACCGCTTGAGCCGCGCCTGAACCTCGGACACGCTGCCCTGACCCAATTCGATCACCGCGTCGGCCTCGGTGGTCGCGCGCCACCCGCCCCTCGGGCTGAGCTCCAGCATCGCGAGCGGTGCCTCAATCACATCCAGCTCGGGCGCCAGCGCCCGGTACATGGCAAGCACCAGGGGCGCCTGGCCAGTCGGGCCCGTCAGGTGCGGCAGATCCTCATCGATTTCGTCGACATTGGCGACAAAGACCTCGGCCTGCTCGTTGAGCATGGTCGAATCGTCATCGTCGCCCCAGAACGCCACAGGCTTGTGCTCCTGCAAACTGACCGCCAGCGCGTTGGGAAAGAGGCGCTGCACGCTCGCGCGCCGCACCCAGGGCACGGCCTCGAATGCCGCGCGCGTCTTGCTCAGATCCATCGTGAAGAAGTTGCCCGCCAGGCGCGGTGCCACGTTGGCACGCAGCGTGGCCGCGTTCACGTGCGCGGTGTCACCCCGCACCGTGATGCGGGTCAGATCGAAGGCTGGATTGCGCAGCGCCCATTGCCAAGCCAGCGCCAGCCCCATCAGCACGAGCGCCAGCACCGCAAGCGCGACCAGCGCGTTCATGGCGCGAACGTCGGCGGGCAAGGGCAGGTTGGCTTGATGCATGGCCTCAGCGCTTGGGCCTTTCGGCGTGATCGAGGCTTGCCAGCGCGAGGACCTCCAGGCACAGATCCTCGTAGCTCATGCCCGCCGCCTTGGCCGACATGGGTACGAGGGAGTGCCCAGTCATGCCGGGCGAGGTGTTCATCTCCAGGAGATAGGGCTGGCGCGTGACCGCATCGATCATCACGTCGGCGCGGGCCCATCCCCTGCATCCGAGACTGCGGTAGGCACGCAGCACCAGGTCCTGGATTGCCACCTCTTCTCCGGGCGGTAGGCCGCAGGGCACGAGGTATTGCGTTACGTCGGTGTAGTACTTGTTTTGGAAGTCGTAGTTGCCTTGCGGCGCGACGATCCGGATCACCGGCAGGGCGCGCGCGCCCTGGCCCGTGCCAAGCACGGGGCACGTCACCTCGTCGCCCGCTATGAACTGCTCGCACAAGACGTCGGCGTCCATGGCCGCCGCCACCTCGACGGCTCGCGCCATCTCGGAATAGCCCACCACCTTGGTCAGGCCGAGCGATGATCCTTCGCGCGCGGGCTTGACGATGAGCGGCAGACCAAGGTCATCCGGTACACCCAGGCTTACATGGGTGCCTGCCTGTCCTGTGCTCAGGATCTTGTAGCGAGGCGTGGGCAGTCGATCGGCCATCCACAGCCGTTTGGTCATCACCTTGTCGATGGCGATACTCGACGCCATGACGCCCGAGCCGGTGTAAGGGATGCCC
>DAIOSZ010000162.1:6640-9078 GCA_036752305.1 Burkholderiaceae bacterium | reverse complement strand
GCGGTGTTGCGATCCATCTTGAACAGCCGGGTGCCGAGGAACCACGACAGTGCGAAGGTCGACGACAGCACCAGCGCATCGATCACCACGCCGGCCACGCCCACGTGTCCGATGTCCTGCAGCGTCAGCCGCAGGCCGAAGAGCACCACACCGGCGCGCAGCAGCGTCTGCTTGGAAAAGTTGACGCCGGCGCCGCTATGGGCGGCGATGCGCGAATAGAAGGTATTGCCGACCAGCATGCCGAGCACGATGGCGATCGTCAGCGCGCTCAGTCCATGCGCGGGAAACCAGCCGATCTTGCCGAGTTCGATGCCGGCCACTGCCAGCACGGCGCTCAGCGCCAGACCGGGCAGAAGAACCAGTTGGCTCCGCAGCGTGCGATTGCCCTGCTGCTCTTCCGTCGACGCAACGACTGGCAGCGCGGCTTCCAGACAAATGCTTTTCTCTTTCATGATGCCTCCTGTGTGTCAGTACGGACCACTATACGGAGGATCAATAAACTAATAAAACGATTAATTTATCTAGAATATACAAATAAAACTGGTATGCAATGGACTTGCGGACGCCTCCAACCCCGCCGGGCGGCAAGCTGTCTTGCGCGCGGCGGGTTCGCTGTTTGCAAAAACGACAACACCCTGAAGGTATCATGTCATCGAGCGGAGCATTGCTGAACCAGGCAAAACCGACGGCTCACGGCGCGGCGAGCACGAACATGAATTTGTTCTCCATGCGGCAGGTCCCATCCGGCTGCTTGAACGGCGCCAATGCCGGCATGATGGTCGCCCCCAGCTTTTCTTCGCCGTTGCGCCTGGGGGCGATGATGCCAGGCCCCGAGGCCATGAATGCGCGACAGGCAGTGTCGGCACTGGAGAAGACAAACGGTGTATCCACATCCGCAGCTTGTTCCGGCATCAGACCGGCACGAGACAACATGTTCTCCAGCACGCCCGGCTCGGACAGCCCAAACGGACCCGATGCCCCAAGCGGCGGAGGCGGAAGAAGGCTGCCCAACGCCTTGAGGACGGAGGCGGCCTGGCAATCGCGGGCAAGGCCCCAGACCGCCATGACGATTTCCCCGGTCGGCTTGACCAAGCGCCGTACCTGTCGCAAGGCATTGATCGGATCGGAAGCGTACTGGAATGAAATGAATCCGGTCACCAGATCGAACAGGCCATCGGCAAACGGAAGTTCTTCCATTTCGCCGACGCGAAAGTCGCCGGACGACGTGCGCGATTTTGCGATCTCGATCAGCTTCGGCGCAGCGTCGGTGCCCGCTACTTGCGCATCGCGCTTTGCCGCGAGATGGCAAAACAGCCCGGAACCGCAGCCGACGTCCAGCACCTGCTGGCCGGCGCGGACCTTGGCGCTTGTCCAAACGGCTTCATTCATCGGGATGAACACCGGTTCATGCAGATCCGCTCATTCCTGTGCCGAACCGCCCCAGACATCGCCTTGCATTAATGCCGATTCCATAGCTTGCTCCTTTGGTGGTAAACAGTTGCGATCATATAAATTGCTGCAAACGTCTTGTCGACTTCATGCGATAAGAGAGCATGGCGGGAACCGCCTTCTCAGCCGCGCCCGCGGCGTGCCAGCCACAGCCCGAGAAAGACCAGCGTGCCGCCGGCATACTGGAAATTCATTGCCGCTTCACCGAGAAAAACGCCCGACAACAGGGAGCCGTACCCCGGCATGAGGTAGAGAAAGGGGGCCGGATCTTCCCGGCCCCAGCTGCGCAACGCCGCGATTCCATAAAAGTAATGCCGCGGCCGACGCAAGCACGCCGATATACAGCAGACCGGCGACCAGCTTGGTGCCGGAAGGCGGGCCAATCGGGCTTCCGGACATCAGCATCATCGGCAGCATCATCACGAGCGCTGCGATGACCGAGGCCGCCAATAATGGTGCCTGGCCGATCGAGCCCGGCGAGCGCTTCAGCAGCAGCGCCTGCGCTGCGACGCTGAAAACGGCCGGCATCATCCACAGATCGCCTTTGCCGAATCGAAGGTTCACAAGCGTGCCGATATCACCTCGCGCAACGAGAATTGCCGCACCTGTCAAGGCAACCGTAATTCCTAACCATTGCCGCTTGTGCATTGGCTCACCGAAAACGGCCCAATCGCCGACGTTAATCAGCAGCGGCGCGACGCTCATCGACAGCATCAACGACGCGCCGGCGCTGGCGGCGGCCGACGTCGGCATCTCGATGGCCACCGGCACCGACGTCCGCGAGCGGCCGATCGCTTGAGGGCCTGCTTTTTTTGAGCGCCGGCCGCATGCTGGTGGGCGCGCACCGCCGTGCTGTCGATCATCAGCGCTTCCAAGTCGCGATCGCCATTGACCGCTTCGACGACCCGCTGCCATACGCCGGATTCGCCCCAGCGCTTGAACCGCGTGTATGTCGTGTGCCAGTTCCCCAGTGCGGCGGGCAAGTCGCG
>DAIOSZ010000162.1:4690-6630 GCA_036752305.1 Burkholderiaceae bacterium | reverse complement strand
CGCGCCGAGGAGAACCCGTTCGCACGATCCACAACACCGCCTCTACAAACAGGCGATTGTCCCGGACCGTCGAGCCGCGATCACCGGCCTTGCCAGGCAAGAGCGGCTCCAGCTTGTTCCATTGGTCGTCGCGTAGCAGCTTTCTGATTTCTTGCATCTTCGGGATGCGCTTATTCAAATACCGAATGTAAACACATTTTGCTAATTGTTAACAGACCCTAGTGCAGCCGGCTATGCGTTATGAAACTCGATCAGCGCGCGCTCTGGGCTGTAGGGGAGGAGGCTCGACCGGTGTAGAAGACTCATCGTTAAGCGCGCCGATGGCCTTCGCAAGAAGCGAAACCAGCTTTTTCCGCTCATTGGGCGTCAGCGCGGCTAACAATCTTTCCGAAACTTGCTCGGCCGCTGCGTCTGCCGGAGCAACCAGTTTTTTCCCCGCAGGCGTGAGCGTAACGAGCTTGCATCTACTGTCTTCGGTTGAGATCGTTCGCCGCACCAGCCCGCGGGATTCGAGGCGCCGAAGCATTTGTCCCACGGTCGCACGGTCCATCCCAAGCGCCTTTCCAAGACTGATCTGATCCAGAGTGTCGCATCGATGGAGCGCGCTCAGGCATACGTGTTGCGGCGGGGTGAGTCCGATCTTTGCGCACTCCTGCTCAGCAATGCCCATCAAAATCTGGTTTGCACGACGGACCAGGAAGCCTGAGCGCGAATAGAGATCGGACAACGGAGACTGATCTTTCAAAAGGTTGACGATATTTGTATGCATGCTTATTATCATATAGTATGCATACATACAAATCAATTGAGTTAGATGATTGTATTTCTGCGGATAATCATATATTATGCTGACATACAATTTAATTTTCAGGCAGTCATTCTTTGTAAAGAAAGGAATGAGAGAGAAGCCGCTCTCAGACAAACCATGGACCTGGATCCGTGACCTCAACCCCCTTGTTTCGAGGTGCCGAGTTTGATTGACGTGGTCGATAGCGTCCTAAGGCAAGTATGAAGTCGTGCAAGCTTATCTCGTTGCGTGCTGGACTGGCTTTGGACGGGCTGCGAGCGCGCAGTGGCCGCTGGGCCATGCTGCGGGCCACGCCGCAACCTCGCCGATGAAGCGATTTGCGCGATCCGTGATGTGCTGGGCGGCGTGCTTAGCCGCAGCCAGCCAGCGCAAGCTGGCCGTGCAGCCGCGCGAAGGCCTGCGCGCTGCGGTCGTTGGCACCCAGCCCCAGGATGCGGCGGCGCCCATGATCGATCAGGCGCGCGGCCCTATAGATCAGCTCCTGCATCACCGTCTTGATGCGCCGGCGCTTGGCCTCGTGGCGCACCGGCGCATCCGGCCCATGCAGCCCGGTCTGGCCCAGCAGGCGCAGGATGTTCATCGCCAGCGCCGCCAGCGCGCACACCAGGGCGTTGGTGTCGAACTTGCCCGAGGGCAGGCGCTCCAGGTCCAGGTCAGTCTTGAACTCCGAGTGGAACTGCTCGTGCGCGCCGTGCCCCTCGTACAGCGTGATGATCGCCTGCGCGTCGAACTGCCGGCCCGCCAGGGTGGTGCTCCAGCCCTCGAGCACCCACTGCGGCTCGATCAGCAGCTGCCCCTTCGCATCGATGGTGCGCTCGGTCAGCCGCATCACGCGACGCATCGGCCGTTCAAAGCCCTCGATGCGCACTTGCTCGTCCCACACCGTCACCCGCTTGCCCGCGCGCGGATGCTGCCAGCGTGTGGCCTGGTTGGCATCGAGCAGCGCCGCCAGCGTGGCCACCTCGGTCTTGCGCGGGTTCCACTTGATCAGCCAATCCACCCTCGGCAAGCCGGCGCTGTTGCAAGCGGCCATCTCGCGCATGAGATCGGCGCTGTCAAATCCCGCATCCAGGCGCACCAGGATCGGCGCCTTGCCGCCGCCCCACCACACCGCCGCGTTGGCAGCGGCGAC
>DAIOSZ010000162.1:3472-4680 GCA_036752305.1 Burkholderiaceae bacterium | reverse complement strand
ACCACCGCCAAAGAGAACATCGCCTTCAACGTTCCGCGCGAGCTGCGCGATGTCCGCGATCAGCGCCGTCAGCTCCAGCAGCTCGCGGCTGCTCAGGCCGCTCAGCCGCTGGGCCATGGGCACGATGCGCTTGAGGTCCAGCTGCGTGCCGCTGGCACTGTGCTGCACCCCCGGGCGCAGCGCCAGCTCCAGGCAATAGCCCTGCGTGCCCAGGTAAGCGGCCAGCGGGCAGTAGCCGTCCACCCCGGTGTAGGTGCGGCCCACGCCTTCTTTGGCCGTGCCGCTGTTGTCCATCGGGAAGACGTCGATGTCCAGCGGCAGCCAGCCGCAAGGCAGGACGCCCAAGTCGGGGCGCACGGCCCCCAGCAGCGTCTCGATCAGGGCTGGCACGTGCTCGACCAGTTGTACCGCGCCGCTGTCCATGCGCTGGCGCAGCGTCGCGCTGGAGGGCAGCAGGCCGATGCCCAGGGATTGCTTGAAGAACGTGTCGCCGCGAAAGTTCTCGATGGCGTCGAAGTCGCTCTTGCCCTGCGCGAGCAGGCCCAGGTAGCTGCGTACGATGTCGCTGCTGGCCACGCCGGTGCGCACCGGCAAAGCGGCATCGATGCGTTTGAACACGGGGCCCAGCCGCTGCAGATGCTGGCCCACCAGCGCCAGGCCCGCCACGGGCGTCAGATCATAGGGGAGTTGTTTGATGGTGAAGGGGCGCATGGCGGCAGCGGCTATAGAGGCGGTTGTTTGATAACAGCCCAGCAACGCTTTAAGCCAATCTTGCGTTTACCTCGCTCGCTTCAAACCCGTAAAATTCACCCGCCGGGTGAGCAGCTACGCTCTTGAGGTCACGGATTCAGGATGGAGTCAAGTCAAGTTTCCGTCCGTACGATTCCGGAAATTTTCTCAAAGCGTTCGGCGTGCGAGGCTTACCTGCGTATTGAGCGCGAGCTCGCCTCGGTGCAGGCGGAAATCGGCGTCGTGCCCGACGCTGCTGCGCGTGCAATCGGGCAATGCGCCAGAATTGAATTCATGGAGCTAGATGAGTTAGATGCACAGAACCAACATACTGGCTATCCGATTGCGCCGCTCGTACGGCAGATTGTCGGGGCATGCGGTGAGCACGGGCGTTACGTCCATTGGGGTGCTACCACGCAGGATATTTTGAATACGGCGCTCGCAATGCAGGCCAACGAGGCCTTCAATTTGCTGGCACA
>DAIOSZ010000162.1:0-3454 GCA_036752305.1 Burkholderiaceae bacterium | reverse complement strand
CGAACATCGCGACACCCTCATGGTGGCGCGTACTTTTGGCGGGCATGCTTTGCCGATTACGTTTGGTTTCAAAGTCGCGGTCTGGCTCAGCGCCGGATTGCGTCATGCCGAGCGTCTGGAGGTGTTCCGTCGCAATCCTTTGGAGGGTGAGTTTGCCGGCGCCGCCGGCTCGCTTGCTTCATTACAGGGGTTCGGGCTGCAGGTCAGACGTCGTCTCATGGCGCGTCTTGGCTTGCCGGAGCCACTTATTACCTGGGGTGCAATGCGCGACAGGGTAGTTGAGCGCGTGATGTTTCTTGCTGCTCTTAGCGGTACGTTGGCAAAGATCGGGCAGGACATCGCTGAGCTCGCCAGCACGGAAATCGGGGAACTTGCCGAACCGATTTCCGGCGGCAAGGACGCCAGCAGTACGCTGCCATACAAGTCAAATCCGGTCTATTGCGCTCAAGCAGCAGTAGCTGCATCGCGCGCTGCGCAGTACGCAAGCACAGTGCTTCAGTCGATGCGCCAGCACCAAGAGCGCAGCGCCGAGGGGCTCCTCGAGTTTGAAACTGTACCGCAGGTGTTCCTCGAAACCCATCGATGCGTGGATCGTGTGCGCATGGTGCTCGACGGTTTGCGCGTGTATCCGGGACGCATGGCTACCAATCTTGGTCTTACGCGGGGCATCATTCTCGCCGAGCGCTACATGATGGCACTTGCTCCTTATATGGGGCGTCTTGCCGCCCACGATTTACTACATGAGGCCTGCAAAACCGCGATTGAACGCGGGATGGAGCTTTCGGAGGTCTTAGGCCAAACGGCCGAGGTCACGCAATTTCTAGATATCGAGACACTCGCTTATCTTGGAAATCCGCGCACGTACCTCGGCGATGCACCCGAAATGCTAGACCAAGTCCTCGCCGCTGCGGGGCGCTTCCTAGAGGAGAGACGTTCATAGTATGGAAAAAACGATACCGAACTGCCTGGGCCCCCAATTAACCCAGTCGCAACCCAACTGGACCGTGCCGAAGGGTGCGTGGGATACCCACTTCCATGTGTTGGGGCCGCAGACGCAATTTCCCTACGCGCAAGCACGCAAATATACGCCGCCTGATGCACCGTTGGAGGTTTGCTTCGAAATGCACAATGCACTTGGCATTGAACGGGGTTTTGTCGTACACGCGAACACCTATGGATTTGACAACTCTGTCGACCTAGATGCAGTCGCTCGTTCCGGAGGGCGCTATTTAGCCGTCGTTCGGCTGGACAACTCTGCGACGTCGGACGGCTGCCGTGCACTTCACCATGCGGGTGCGCGCGGTGTTCGCTTTGCTTTTAATCCAAAGCATGGCGGAATTTTGAATCTCGACGTGTTCAACCACGTACTTCGATGCATTGATGGCCTCGGATGGTTTATCGAGTTGCACTTTGACGGTGCGGCACTGCCCGACTTGCGGCCGTGGATTGAGTCGATTCCAGCCCCGGTGGTGATCGACCATTTCGGCCGCGTGGATCCGGCACTCGGCTTGGACCAGGAACCGTTTCGTGCGCTTGCCGCGCTGGCCCGCCGGGATAATGTCTGGATCAAGATCTCGGGCGCGGATCGGCTCTCGCCGCGAGGCTATCCGTATCATGACGTCGTGCCGTTTGCGCGTGAACTGGTTCATATCGCCGCGGACCGCCTGCTTTGGGGTAGCGACTGGCCACATACCGGATATTTCGACCCGCTCCGAGTGCCAGACGTCAGCCAACTGTTAAACGCACTGGTGAAATTTGTTCCGGAGCAGCAGGTGCGCGACGCAATCCTCGTTGATAACCCCCGGCGTTTGATCGGCCATGACCTTTGATCTCGCTGCTGCAACACTTGCGCAAGCTTGAGTCAACCGACAAGCCTGCAAAACTACTTTATCCGTACCCATAATAATCATCGAGGAGACTATGAAAGAACCGATAGCGGATACGGAGCCATTAGCTCCGTTCGAGTTCGGCCCATTTGGCCGAATGCTCGCCCCTGTTACAAAATGGATGGCAATTGCGGGCGGGCTCGTCTTTGTGGCCCTAGTCATCATGTCGATCATCTCGATCGTAGGCCGCAAGCTCGGGGTCGGCCCAGTCCCGGGCGACGTGGAGCTGCTGCAAATGTGGGCCGCATTCGCGTCTGCATGCTTTTTCGCCTATTGCCATCTACATCAGGGTGACGTAAAGGTCGACTTTTTCACGGAGAAGTTTCCTGCAGCGCGCGTGCACTTGATGGATGCCTGCGGGTCGCTGCTGGTCGCAATGTTTGCCGCCCTGATCGCCTGGCGCACGACAGCGCTGGCGTTAGCCAGCAAGGAGTCGGGCGAAACATCCGCAGTGCTGGCTTGGCCGGTGTGGATTGGCCAAGCCTTGATGGTACCGGGTTTTGTTCTTCTGGCCATTGCGGGCGTGTACATGGCAGCCATGCATCTGCAAGCCCGCGAGGGAGGTACGGCATGAGCGGTATTACCGTCGGCTTTCTCATTTTCGCAGTGCTCTTGGCGCTGCTGGTCGTTCGTGTACCGATTGGCATTGCCATGTTTGCGGTAGGCGCAGGTGGCTACGTCTACCTTAGCGGGGGCGATACCCTTCCTTTGCTGAATTCTTTGAAGAATCTGGCTTATGCACGCTTGTCAAACTACGATTTGATCGTCATTCCGCTGTTTTTGCTCATGGGGCAGTTTGCAACCCATGGCGGATTAAGCCGCGCGCTGTTCCGTTTTGTCACTGCATTCATAGGACATTACAAAGGAGGGGAGGCGCTCGCTTCTATCGGAGCCTGCGCGGGGTTCGGCGCTATCTGCGGCTCTTCGCTGGCCACGGCCGCCACCATGGGGCAGGTCGCCCTACCGGAATTGAAACGATACAACTATGCCGGTAGCCTTGCTACCGGTGCGCTGGCAGCCGGCGGCACCCTCGGGATCATGATTCCGCCGTCGGTGCCGCTGGTTGTCTATGCAATTCTGACCCAAGAATCCATTGGCAAGCTGTTCGTGGCCGCAGTCATCCCTGGATTGATTGCTGTTATTGGTTACATGGTGGTGATTAAAATACTCGTAACCTGGAAGCCGGCACTCGGCCCCGAGGGACCGCGCATTGAGTGGCCGGAGCGCTTCAAAGCGCTGCTGGAAGTATTTCCGGTACTGCTGGTTTTTGTAGTAGTGATCGTCGGTATCTATGACGGCTGGGCCAATCCGACTGAAGCGGCTGCCATCGGTGCCGCCGCCTGTGGCGTGTTGGCGGTGGCGACCGGCGGCATGCGCACGCAAGGGATCATCGACAGCGCGTTGGGTGCAGCACAAGCCACGGCCATGATCTTCCTCGTTTTGCTCGGTGCCGACATGCTCAATACGGCACTGGCGCTGTCGCAAATGCCGGTTGAACTGGCAGCGTGGGTCAAAAACAGCCAAGTACCACCGCTGCTCATTATGGTCATGATCCTGGCCATCTATGT
>DAIOSZ010000161.1:0-9089 GCA_036752305.1 Burkholderiaceae bacterium | reverse complement strand
TCCAGCGGCTTGAACACACGCAGCCACTTGGGCGCGGGCAGGCCCCAGGCGGATTGAATGGCGTCGGCCCGCGCCGAGAGCAGCGCGCGCTTGGGCCGGGAAGGAGTGCGCTGCGCCAGGAGCACGGTGTTGCCCTCGCGCGTGGGCTTGAACGCCCACAGCGCTTGCGCACCAAACACGTCGCGCAGATGCGCAAGCGTCTTGCCGCTGCTGGCGCCGCGGCCGAACACGTTGACGGTCAGGCAGGCATCGGGCGAGAGCAAGCGACGGCAATCGGCGTAGAAGTCGGCGTCGTCGAGCACGGGGGCGGCGGCGTCATGGTCGTACAGGTCGATCATCAACGCGTCCACGTTGCCCAGCCATTCCGGTTGGCGAATTTCCCGCTGCGCGTCCGCCACGATGACACGCAGGCGATCATCGTCCGGCGGCAGCTTGAACCATTGGCGACAAACCGCGACGACCTGGGGATTGATCTCCACCGCCGTTGTCGTGACGCCCAGCACCTTGCGGCAGAACTTGGTGAGCGCGGCGGCGCCCAGGCCGAGTTGCATGGCGTGGAAGCGGCCGAGCGCCTCGGGTTCGGTGAAGAGCAACCAGGCCATCATGCGCTGTACGTATTCGAGATCCAGCGCGTAGGGCTGTGCAATGCGCATCGAACCTTGAATCCACGGCGTGCCCAGATGCAGCGAGCGCACGCCACCGCCCTCCGAGACATTGACCTCGGCTTGGGCGGCGGCGCTCGGCGCCTTTCGTCGGGGGGAGTGGGATGAGGCTATTTTTCGACCGCCGCGTAGACCATGTTGCGCAGCACCGAACGGTATAGCCCACGTTGTTTGGGTGATTGCATCATGAAAATCACAAACAGATCGCTGCGGGGGTCGGCCCAGAAATAGGTGCCGCCCGCGCCGCCCCACCAGTAGTCACCGGCCGGCGTGACGAAGCTGGCCTCGCCCGTGCTGCGGCGGGTGGCAAAGCCCAGGCCAAAGCCGTAGCCCGGGCCAGGCAGATACAGCGGCGTTGTCGCCGTGCCGACCCCCAGGTGATCGGCCGTCATGAACTCCACGGTACGTGGACTCAGGTATCGCCGCCCGTCAAGCGAGCCCCCATTGAGCATCATCTGCAAAAAGCGCGCGTAGTCGCCAGCCGTGGACACCAGGCCGCCGCCGCCGGACTCGAACTTCATCACCTTGCGCGGATCACCCACCGAGGCGCCCGCCCCGATGACCCGGTCGCTGGCATAGGGTTCGGCCAGGCGAGCCTGGCGCTCGGCCTCCGGGACGTAAAAGCTGGTGTCCTTCATGCCCAGGGGATCGAGCAGGCGTGTCTTGAGGACGGTGTACAGGCTCTGGCCGGTGACGACTTCGAGGACGCGGCCGAGCACGTCCGTCGAATAGCTGTAGTCCCAGGTGCTGCCGGGCTGGTAGTGCAAGGGCAGGCTGGCGAGTTTGTCGGCGAACTCGGCGTTCGTCATGTCGCCAGCAATACCGACACCGGCGTCGAGATAAGCCTTCTTCACCATCGAGTCGCCAAAAAAACCATAAGTCAAGCCCGAGGTGTGCCGCAACAGGTCCTGCACCGTCATGGCGCGGCGCTGCGGCACGAGTTCAAGCCGCTTGCCGCCTTGAGCGTCAACCACCTCCACCCCGACCTTGCTGCTGGCGAAGGCGGGTATGTAGCGCGCAACCGGCATTTCCAGCAGGAGCTTGCCTTCTTCCACGAGCATCATCGCGGCGACGGAAACCAGCGGCTTGGTCATCGAATAGATGCGAAAAATGGAGTCGCGCGTCATGGGCGCTCCCGTGGCGGGGTCTTGCAGGCCGCTCACATCGAAATAGGCCGTCTTGCCGTGCCGGGCCACCATGACAACGGCGCCGGGCACGTTCTTGGCAGCCTCCTCCGCCCTCAACCAGGCGCCAATGCGTGCCAGCCGCTCGGTGGACAGGCCCACGCTCTCGGCCCTGACCTGTGGGAGCGCCGACCCCATCGGCGCGCCTGCGCGGGCGTCTTCCTTGGGCGGGGCGATCGCGGAACATCCGGAAAGCGCCACGCCCGCGGCAAGCGTGGCGAGCCAGACGCGACGGGAAACGCGAGTTGCGGGGCTCATGTGGGAATCTCCTCGGTGCAGGAAACAGGCCGAGCTTACGCCACCAGGCCGTACGTCGCGAAACATTCGCGCCAGGCATCACGCTTTCGCTCGAAGCTCCAGGAAGCATTGGCCGGGCTGGTGGAAGGCAGACGGTGCGCGGGCACGCCCAGAACGGCCTGCACCGCGCGCGCGTGACGGAAGCCGCCCGCCACCACTGGGAAACCGGGCTTTGACGGCCTGCACCGCGCGCGCGGGACGGAAGCTCTCGGCGCCGTTATGGGCAACCGCGGCCAGTTGCGGGCAGCGGTGCTTGAGCGAGGCAAAGTCGTTGAGCACGGCATTGCGGATGGCGCTGTCGAGACTGCCTTGGCGCTCGCAATGGGCATAGACGTCCCATAGCCCGATGCGCCAGTTTTGCAGCCAGGCACACCTGTTTTGATAGCTGGCCGTAGTAATGTTTTCTAGCGTCAACCCAAAAATGGCGCCCACCACCGGCCAAAAACCATTGCGGGGATGCGCGTAGTACTGCCCCGCGGCCAGCGACGCTCCACCTGGAAAGCTGCCCAGCACAAGCAAGCGGGTTGTGGAAGAAATCACAGGTTCTGACGACACAAGGCGCGGATTTTGGTTTGAAGGTGCTGGGCGCCATCGCCGCCTGGATCATCGGCCGCTGGCTGATTGGCATGGTCGTCAATCTGCTCGGGCGAATTTTCGCGCGGGGCAACAAGATCGATGCAACGCTGGCGAACTATCTGCAGTCGATTGTGTCGGTGATCCTCAACATCGTCCTGATCCTGTCGATCCTGGACATTTTTGGGGTGAAGACCACATCGTTTGCCGCGCTGCTTGCCGGCGCTGGCCTGGCCATCGGCACGGCCTGGGGCGGCCTGCTGCAACACTTCGCGGCCGGCGTTTTCATGCAGGTGCTGCGACCATACAAGGTGGGCGATTTCGTGACCGCCGGCGGCGTGACGGGAACGGTCAAGGAACTGGGCCTTTTTGGAACCACCATCGTCACGATGGACAACGTGACAACGATCATCGGCAACAACAAGGTGTTATCCGACAGCATCCAGAACTTCAGCTCTCTGCCGGTGCGCCGCGTTGATTGCACGGCGAAGGTCGCCAACAGCGTGGACGTGAAGGATGCCATGACGCGCCTGCGCACGGCGGTAGCGGCGATTCCCAACGTGGCGGCCACGCCGGCGCCAGATGTCGAGATCCTGCACTTCACGCCCGAAGGCCCGCTGCTGTGCGTGCGCCCCTATTGCCATACCGATCACTATTGGCAGGTGTACTTTGATACGCACAAAGTGGTGGTCGACACGTTTGGCTCCGCAGGCTACCCCGTGCCGGAGACACCGATCGCCAGGCGGGCTGTGTAGCCGGGCAATCAGCCAGTCGGCCGGGCCAGAACGAGTTGCGCGAGCTTGGGCAGCACGCGCAACGCATTGCTCATGGCCGCATCGCGCAAGTCTGGAGCCAACATGCCGCGCAGCGAGGCAATTTCACCGGCAATACGGGGTAAGTCTCCAGGTTCGTTGCGCGCGAGGGTATGGCCGTTGGCCCGTGCCTGCGCCGTCACGTAGCGCCATGCGGGAGGCATGTCTGGTGCGTCGGTCTCAAGTGCCAAGGCGCTCAAGGGAAGCGTAGCGGCCAGTTCACGCAGGCGGGTGGCACGAGGGTAGGTGCACGCACCGCCAAATCCCAGTGCGAAACCACGCTCCTGAAAGGTCCGGGCCTGCTGCACGCTGCCATTGAACGCGTGGGCCAGTCCCGATGGTGGGGGCAATTCGCGCAAGCCCTTGAGCACCTCATCGACCGAGCGACGTACGTGCAAAAGCACGGGCAATCCGAACCTGCGTGCCAACCGCAGCTGCGCCCGATAGACGTCGCGCTGACGACTGGCGAGCGGCTCGCGAGCCAGTTCGGGCACGAAGAAATCCAATCCAATTTCCCCTACGGCAACGAGGCGGGGATCGTCCTGATGGCGTGAGAGCGCCTCTTCCAACCGTTCCAGATCTCCCGGCGCCATGCCGCGCACATAAAGCGGATGGATGCCCAGGGCGTAGCAGTCCCCGGTCTCGTGCGCGAGCGCGCGAACGACATCAAAGTTTGCCCGATGTACCGATGGGATGATGCAGTAGGAAACGCCCTTGTCGCGCGCCGTCTGGCGCACGGACAAGCGGTCGGCGTCGAACTCGGCGGCATCCAAATGGCAGTGCGTGTCGATCCAGCCCATGTGAGGGATTGTCCTTGGCGCGACGCACACACGCAAAAAAACCCCGGGCACTGGCCCGGGGTTAAAAGCCTTTTTGCTGTCACACATTAAGGCACCCGCTCAGGGAGGAAAAGCGGGGGATGCCGAAGCACCCACTCATGAATTTACCAATCCCGCGCCCGACTGGCAACCCGTAACTCCGATGCCGACACGGGTTTCGCATCTGTCGCCACCCGCTCCGCCCTATACAAGCACCGCCTCGATACGCCCAGACTCAGACCGTTGCAAGTTGGCAACAGTTGACACAAAAGCCGGGCAAGTAACTTCGGGCACAATTTTTGATATGAACTCCATATTCCCCTTGCCGGCCATGTTTCCCGTCGCACGCCCTCGCCGGTTGCGGCGAGACGGTTTCACGCGCGATCTCGTGCGCGAGCACACGCTCAAGCCGCACGACCTGATCTACCCGGTTTTTGTCTTGGACGGCGCGCTGCGCCGAGAGCCCGTGACCTCCATGCCGGGTGTGGAACGGCTGAGCCTGGACCTCCTGCTTCCGGTGGCCGAGCGGTGCGTGGCCGAGGGCATACCGGTGATGGCGCTGTTCCCGGTCATAGACGGTTCCTTGAAAAATCCCGTGGGCAGTGAAGCGATGAATCCCGACGGCCTGGTGCCGCGCGTGGTCCGCGAGCTCAAGCGCCGCTTTCCCGAACTTGGTGTCATGACCGACGTGGCGCTGGATCCCTTCACCAGCCATGGTCAGGACGGGTTGCTTGACGAGACGGGCTACATCCTCAATGACGAGACGGTCGAAGTGCTCGTCAAGCAGGCACTGACGCAGGCAGAGGCTGGCGTGGACATCGTGGCGCCGAGCGACATGATGGACGGGCGCATCGGGGCGATCCGTGCCGCGCTGGAAGCGCGCGGGCGGATACATACACGGATCATGGCGTACAGCGCCAAGTACGCCAGCGCGTTTTACGGACCGTTTCGCGACGCGGTTGGATCAGCGGGCAATTTGGGCAAGAGCGACAAAAAGGTGTACCAGATGGATCCGGGAAATACCGACGAAGCGCTGCGCGAAGTGGCGCTGGACATTGCCGAAGGCGCGGACATGGTGATGGTCAAGCCCGGGATGCCCTATCTGGATATCGTTCGCCGCGTGAAGGACACCTTCCGCATGCCGACCTTTGCCTATCAGGTGTCGGGCGAATATGCCATGCTCAAAGCGGCGGCCCAAAACGGCTGGCTGGACCATGATGCGGTGATGATGGAAAGCCTGCTGGCCTTCAAACGAGCGGGAGCTGACGGTGTGCTGACCTACTTCGCGCTGGACGCCGCGCGCTGGCTGCGCGAACGGGGCTGATCTGCATTCGGGTGCGCTCACGATGCCTACCAGCGGAACTTTCCGCATTGTCGAGTTTGGCGCCGGCACGCTGCGCTTCCTGGACGCGATGCCGCCTGCCGCGCCCGAGAGCGGCTTCCTCTGGGCCTACACCGATCGAGACTCACTGCCCCAGCATTGGCCCGCGCTTCAGGCGCTGGCCGCATCGGTTGGCGGTACGCCACTGCTGGATCTGCACGTCACCGACCTGAGCAATGCGGCACATCCGTCGCACTACGATTACACGTCGGTCTATGACTTGATCATTTTCCGCCGCCTGGCAACCGACGCGGAGACGACTCAAACACCTCCCCCGCCAGGGAAATTCGGTGGATTGCGGCGCATCCACACACGCGCGGTCGGCTTTGCGGTGTTCGACCGGTTGCTGATTTCAGTGCATCCACCGAGTTGCTATACCGCCGTGAGTTTCGTCCAACGCTATCTGGCCGATGCGGTGCACAACGAGTCGATCACCGATTCGACAACGGGGGGACGCAGCCGACTGCCCACGAGCCCAGCCGACCTGATGCTGCGCATGATCAATACCATGGTCGACAGCTATCTGGAACAGCGTCGCCCGCTCACCGACCAATTCGAAGCTCTGCAGGCCGAGCTTCTGGGGCCTTCGGACAACTTTGACGATTGGAGCGCATTGATGGCCGCGCGCAGCCAACTGCACGTGCTGGAGGATTTATGTGAAGAACAGCGCGACGCGATGGTCGAGTGGCTTGATGCGCTGCGCGAACAGAATGCCGGTGGAAACGGAGCGGCGTTGGAGCAGCAGGAGTTGGATCACCTCGTGGCTCGCGGACGCGACATCATCGAGCACATTGACCGCGTGATGCAGCACGCCCGCCGCTTGGAACAAAGTGCGGAGTCGGTCGTGCAAATCCACTTTTCGGCCCAGAGCCACCGTACGAACGACACGATGCGAACGCTCACGGCCCTGACAGCGCTGTTCTTGCCGCTAAACCTGATCACCGGCTTCTTTGGGATGAACTTTCAGAGCATGCCGCTGCTCAAGGACGAAAACGGCGTTTGGTGGGCGGTGGGAGCGATGACGCTGATTGCCCTGGGCTTGTTGATCGTATTCATGCGCAAACGGTATTTGCGCTCTCGCACACTGGAACGCTCCGTTCCCATGATCAAGAGCCTTTCACAGGGGAGCCGAGACGCCCATCACCGTGACGGTTGAGACGTTGCCGGGAAAGCGCAAGTGAAGGCACATATCGCGAAAGCGTCTGTCGGCCTTTCTCAATTCAGATGCTCCGCAAAGAAAGCCATTGTTCGCTCCCGAGCAAGGGCGGCGGAGGGCGCGTCGTAAGCAGAGCGCTGATCGCAGTTGAATCCATGATGCGCGGGATACAACTCGACGCGTACCCCGTTCGCTGATTGCGCTTGCCGAAAATGCTCCACCCCGTCCAATGGAATACTCGCGTCATGCTGCGCGAAATGTGCCAGCACCGGTACGAGCGGTTGACGTGCAATCTCCTGCGCCTTGGTCATGCCACCGCCGTAGTATGGAACAGCAGCGCTCAACCCCGACAGCATGCAGGCAGCACGCCAAGCGAGCAATCCCCCCCAGCAGTACCCAACGACTCCCACGCGCGAACCTGTTGCCCGATTGGAAACCCAATCCACGGTGGCCTGCAGGTCCTGCATCACGCCAGGGAAGGGCAGCGCTTCGACCGCGGCTTTGAGCGCTATACCTCGATCGCGGTCTTCCGACTCGTAGCCCAGTTCCACCCCCGACTCCACACGCTCAAAGGTGTGCGGTGCAATCGCGAGATATCCGTCTTTCGCAAAACCCTCGGTGACGGCACGGATGTGCGAGTTCACGCCGAATATTTCCTGCACGACCACGATGGCGCCACGAAGCGCTGCATCTGGTTCAGCCACATAGACAGGAATTGAGCGCCCGTCCACCGAAGTCAGCAATTGGGTATAAGTGTTCATGGATATGTGTTGCAGCGCGGTATCTATCGCAACGTTGCCGTACAGTGTGCTTCAGCATCACGATCTACCTCGACACCATGCCACAGATTCGCTACTGCTGGGAAGACATGCCCGTCGGCTTTACCCGGGATTTGGGTGCCGTGAGTCCCACGCGCGAGGAAATCATCTCATTCGCCAGCCAGTTCGATCCTCAGCCTTTTCATCTGGACGACCAAGCAGCCGCGAACTCCGTCTTCGGCAAGCTCTCCGCCAGCGGCTGGCACACTTGTGCGTTGGCCATGCGTTTGATGGTAACGAACTTTCTATTCGAAACGTCCAGCTTGGGCTCGCCAGGATTGGAAACCGTCAAGTGGCTCAAGCCCGTCTACCCGGGAGACACGCTGCGACTTCAGCTTACTGTCCTTGAATCAAGGCCGATGAAAAGCCGCTCAGATGTGGGGCTCGTGTTGACGCGTTGGGATATGCGCAATCAATACGATGAGCCTGTGCTGATGATGGAGGGATACGGAATGTTCCGACGTCGCCAAGCCACAGAGGCCTAGCCCTCAACGCGATGGAAGCCGTGAGTCGGGCGCGCTCGTTTCTCCAGTCGAGCCGCCAAGTTCCAGCGTGGTCCTTGCGGCTTCGGCAAGCAACCGGATCAGAGGATCAAGCGATCGGGGTGCCTGGGTGTCATAGCCCGTGCGAATCAAGATGCGTCCACGCTGAGCTGAAAGAATGAGCGGCATTTCCGCAACCCCGCCACCTTCGACTGGTAGTTCTAGACGACACTCCAGCAAGGCTTTGTATACGCCTTCATCGACCCACTGCGCGGCGCCTCGCCGATCGTCGGTCAGCACCGAATACCGATCCCAGAAAGCCATGGGCAGGCGAGACCAGCCAGTCTCAGGGTAGACCGCCAACCATCGCATCTCATCGGTGAGTTGGGGATCCAAGGTGGTCTGCAGCGAATCTGTATACAGACTGAACGCATGACGCTCAAGTTGTTGCTTGAGCGCGCGATTCATGATGACCACGCCGAACTGCGCGGAAGTCTGGGTTTCCATCCGCGCCTTGATTTCCAAGCCTGGAAGGTATTCGCGCGACGATTTCCCAATTTCCATTCGCCATGGAATGCCTTGCGCCTGCCCGTTGATCGTGTAGAGCACGTCTCCGCCCATCAGCGCTTGCGAGCAGGTCACTCCCCGCGAAACGGCCCACCGCGACAAAGGAGAGCCGGCCGCATTCGTGATGTCGCGACCTGCGAACTCCCTGATCTTGGCAAGTTTCTTGAGAGGGTTGACCATATTCAGTCTGACTGATCGAAGATGATTAGTTTACTAACTTTGGCCGAGAACGGCGGCCATGCGTAGCATGCGCACCGACGAAAGCTCGAAAATTCGACACCGTACAAAGCCGAAACGCCCAACCACATACTCTGTGGTTGGGCGTTTTGGGTAGGTGGT
>DAIOSZ010000160.1:0-9108 GCA_036752305.1 Burkholderiaceae bacterium | reverse complement strand
CGAAAGCCGCGCGGGCGTGGCCGCGGCGGCGCAGATCGCGGCGGTTGACAACGTCGATTGCCTCTTTGTCGGCCCCAGCGACCTGGCCGCCGCGTACGGACACCTGGGCAACCCGGGTCATCCGGAGGTGCAGGACGCCATCGCCCAGGTACAGGCTGCCGCCAAGGCGGCCGGAAAATCCTCGGGCATCCTGGCGCCAGCCGAGGCCGACGCGCGCCGCTACCTGGCGCAGGGCATCAACTTCGTCGGCGTCGGCAGTGACCTGGGCGTGCTGCGCATGGCCTCGCAAGCCCTGATCGACAAATACCGCGCCAACAACGCCGCGCCGCTGGCGCCCCAGTACTGATCTACCTCCTTACGGCAACTTATTTTCATGAGCACTTCTCTCAAACTCGGATTCATCGGCCTGGGCATCATGGGCGCCCCCATGGCGGGCCATCTGCGCGCGGCGGGACATCAGCTGGCGGTTAACACCCATGGCCCGGTACCCGAGGCACTCGTCTCGGCGGGGGGGGTGACCTGCGCAAGGGGCAGGGAGGGGGCGCGGCGGTCGGTTATCGTTTCCATCAGGTTCCCCGCCCCGCCCGAGGGGGCCAGGGCCTTTTCGGGCGAGAACGGGGGGGGGGCGGGCCTCGCCGCCGGCAAGACGGTGGTGGACCTGTCGAGCATTTCGCCGATGGAGACCAAGCAGTTCGCGCAGCAGATCAACGCGCTGGGCTGCGAATACCTGGACGCCCCCGTCTCCGGCGGCGAGGTGGGCGCCAAGGCCGCCAGCCTGACGATCATGGTCGGTGGCGCGCAAGCCACGTTCGACCGCGTCAAGCCGCTGTTCGACCTGATGGGCAAGAACGTGACCCTGGTGGGCGGCAACGGCGACGGCCAGACCACCAAGGTGGCCAACCAGATCATCGTCGCGCTGAACATCGCGGCGGTGGGCGAGGCCCTGCTGTTTGCCAGCAAGGCGGGCGCCGATCCGGCCAAGGTGCGCCAGGCGCTGATGGGGGGCTTTGCCTCCAGCCGCATCCTGGAGGTGCACGGCGAACGCATGATCAAGCGCACGTTCGCGCCGGGCTTCCGCATCGCCTTGCACCAGAAAGATTTGAATCTCGCGCTGCAGGGCGCCAAGGCCATGTCGCTGGCGCTGCCGCAAACCGCCAGTGCCGCGCAACTGATGCAGGCCTGCGCCGCCCAGGGCTGGGACCAGCTCGACCATTCGGCGCTGGTCAAGGCGCTGGAATTGATGGGCGCGCACGAAGTCGCCCAGGCCTGATCCACGCCTTCGGCGCATCCCCTTTCCGCCATGACGCCCGATTTCCGACAAGACCCCAGCGGCTTTCTGCGCGCGCTGTATGACGCAGCGGTCGCGCGCGCGCTGCCCGGCCAGGTGATGGCCGAGGTGCTGCCGCCGCCGCCTCGCGGCCGCACGCTGGTGATTGGCGCGGGCAAGGCCGGCGGTGCGATGGCGGCCGCCGTCGATGCGTTGTGGCCACAGGAAGCGCCGCTGTCCGGTCTGGTTGTCACGCGCTACGACCATGTGCCGCCCGCGTACCGGGCCGCGCCGGGGCGCATCGAGGTGGTCGAGGCGTCGCATCCGGTGCCCGATCAAGCCGGCCGCCGCGCCGCCGCGCGCATTTTCGAACTCGTTCAAGGCCTGACGGCCGACGATCTGGTGCTGTGCCTGATCTCCGGTGGAGGCTCGGCGCTGCTGTCGCTGCCGGCGCCGGGGCTCACGCTGGAGGACAAGCAGGCGGTCAACCGGGCGCTCCTCAAGAGCGGCGCGACCATCGACGAGATGAACTGCGTGCGCAAGCACCTGTCGGCCATCAAGGGTGGCCGCCTGGGCGCGGCCTGCGCGCCCGCGCGCGTGTTGACCTTGACGATCAGCGACGTGCCCGGCGACGACCCGGCCGTGATCGCCAGCGGCCCCACCGTCCCCGACCCCACGACCTGCGCCGACGCGCTGGCGATCCTCCAGCGCTACGCCATCGACCTGCCGCCCGCCGCCCGTGCCGGGCTGGAAAGCGGCGCCTTCGAAACACCCAAGCCCGGCGATCCGCGCTTTGCCGGCCATGAATTGCGCATGATCGCCACGCCGCGCGACTCGCTGCGGGCTGCGGCCGAGTTGGCCGGCGCCTGTGGCCTGGCCGCCCATGTGCTGGGCGACGACCTGGAGGGCGAGTCGCATGTGGTGGGCGGTATCCACGCGGCAATCGCGCGCTCGGTCAAACACCACGACACGCCGTTCAAGCGGCCTTGCGTCATTCTCTCCGGCGGCGAAACCACGGTCACGGTCAGCGGGGCCGCCACCGGCCGCGGCGGGCGCGCCACCGAGTTCTGCCTGGGTACGGCCCTTGCCTTGCAAGGCGAGCCGGGCGTCTGGGCGCTGGCCGCCGACACCGACGGCATCGACGGCATTGAATCCAGTGCCGGCGCCATCGTCGCGCCCGACACGCTGGCCCGCGCCGCGGCGCAAGGCCTCAAACCGCTGCAAGAGTTGCTGCGCCACAACTCCCATGCCGTCTTTGCCGCGACGGGTGATCTGGTGACCCCAGGACCGACCTACACCAACGTCAACGATTTCCGCGCGCTGCTGGTGCTGTGAGAACAGGCCGTGTGCGCGGAGGCACTGGACTTCGAAATTGATAGCTGTCCGTGGTTGTCGTTCATAGAAGAACGGCCAAAAAATGATCTCAAAAACAGGTGTTTTTTGGGTGCTCATTCAGGCATCGAAGGCAATTTTGTAGATATTTCTACAAATTTCTGAATGAACAATCTTTTTGAGCCGTCGGGCGCGCGATTTTTCGAACCAAAACGGCCTGAATGCGCCTAAATACGACCACGGGCAGCTATGAAATCAGGAGTCTTCGCCATCGCGGAATCGTTCGGCGATGGCGTGGAATTCTTCGGCGATGGAGAGGAAGACGGTCACGAGGTCGGGGTCGAAGTGGTGGCCTGAGCCTTCGGCGATCAGTTCCACGGCCTGGGCGTGGCCAAAGGCTTCCTTGTAGACGCGGCGCGTGATCAGCGCGTCGTAGACATCGGCAATCGCCATGAGCCGCGCCGACAGCGGTATGTCCTGCCCCGCGAGGCCTTGCGGATAGCCCGAGCCGTCCCACTTCTCGTGGTGGCCGTAGGCGATTTCTCGCGCGCATTGCAAAAAGGTGCTGCTGCTGGTGAGCTGCTTCTCGGCCATCGCGATGGCGTCGCGCCCAAGCCGCGCGTGGGTTTTCATGACCTCCCACTCCTCGGCCGTGAGCCGTCCGGGCTTGAGCAGCACGGCGTCGGGGATGCCGACCTTGCCGATGTCGTGCAGCGGCGCCGACTTGTACAGCAGTTCGATGACTTCGTCGCTGAGCGCGGCCGCGTGCCGCGGCAGCTGCGCGCGCACGGCGTGGGCCAGCTCCTTGACGTAGTTCTGCGTGCGGCGGATGTGAAAGCCCGTTTCGTTGTCGCGCGTCTCGGCCATGGCTGACATCGCGTAGATGGTTGCGTCCTGCGTGGCCATCAGCTCGCGGGTGCGCTCCTGCACGCGGCGTTCGAGCTCTTCGTTGAGATTGGCAAGCTGGTCGCGCGCCTGCTTGACCAGCAGGTGGTTGCGCACGCGGGCCATGAGGATCGGCGGGCTGATGGGCTTGGTGATGTAGTCCACCGCGCCGAGGTCCAGGCCCAGGCGCTCGTCGTCCACCTGGAACTTGGCGGTAAGGAATATCACCGGAATGTCGGCGGTGGCGGTATCGGCCTTGAGCTGGCGACACACTTCGTAGCCATCCATGACGGGCATCATCACGTCGAGCAGCACGATGTCGATGCGCTCGCCGCCGCGCGTCAAGCGCAGCGCCTGCTCGCCATTGGTGGCAAAGAGCAGCTTGTAGTGCGCGCGCAGCAGGCCGCGGATGAGAGCCAGGTTTTCTGGCGTGTCGTCCACCACCAGGACCGTCGGCTGGGCGTCGTTCATTCGATGGACTCGGATGGAAGGGGCAACTGCGAAGCGGCGGTCAGCGCGTGCTCAAGCGCGCCGTCGAAGTCGAAGGACGAAAGCGACTTCCGGAGCAAATTATAGGTAGACGACTCGATGCAGCGCGAGAGCAGTTCGCCTTGCGCCTCCAGCAGATCGAGCGCCCCGCCATCATGCGCGCGCAGGAGGTCGATGAGCGCATCCAATTGCCGCTGGCAGGCGTATACGTCGCCGGGCAGTGGGGCCGCGGCGCCAGGGGTTTGCGCGTTCAGATCGCTCAACGCACGGCCAATGGCCTGTATCGCCCGGTCATGCTCGCGCGCGAAGGCATTCAGCGGGCGCCGCAGCTTGGGCTCGGGCGCGCGCATGCGCAGCAGACTTTCGAGATCGCGGCTCGCGTCAGCCAGGTGGTGGTGGCCAATGCTGCCGGCCACGGATTTGGTGGTGTGCGCCAGGCGCTCGGCTTCGGCCCACTCGCCGGCGGCAATGAATGCGCGCATGCGCTCGCCGTCGTTTGCCTGGTGGTCCAGGAACAGGCGAAGGACCTGCTGGTACAGCGCCATGTCGCCTCCCGCATGGGCCAAGCCGCTGTCTATGTCCACGCCCTGCATGTCCACCCGGCTGGGCTCCACCGCCTGCGACGGCGGCCCCAGGCGCGATTGCGCGCGGTTGGTCACGCGTTCCACCCCACGCCAGCGGGCCAGCATGGAAAACAGCAAGGGCGGCTGGATGGGCTTGGCGATGTGGTCGTTCATGCCGGCGTCCAGGCATTGCTGCCGCTCGTCGGCCAATGCGTGCGCGGTCATGGCGAGCACCGGGATGCGCTGCAGGCGCGGGTTGGCCCTGAGCAGGCGCGTCGCCTCGATGCCGCCCATGACCGGCATCTGCACGTCCATGAGAACGACGTCCCACGGCAGTGGATCGGGCGCGGTCTCAAGCAGCGTCAGGGCCTGCCGGCCATCGGCAGCGACGGTGACCTGGCCACCACGACGCTCGATCAGTTCGGTCACGAGCTGGCGGTTGATTTCGTTGTCTTCAACCAGCAGCACGCTCAGCCCCGTCAAATCCACCGGGGCAAACTGCAGGTTGCCGGCCGTTGCCTCATGTTCTCCGGCCAGGCCAAGCCAGATGGAAAAACGGAAGGTGGAGCCCTCGCCAAACTTGCTTTCCACCTCGATGTTTCCTCCCATGAGCTCCACCAGACGGCGGCTGATGTACAGGCCCAGACCCGTTCCGCCATAGCGCCGGGTGGTGGAGTCGTCGGTCTGCCCAAACGGCTGGAACAGGCTTTCCATGTGTTCGGTCGTCATGCCGATGCCGGGGTCCCGCACGGAAAACTGGAGCAGAACCCGCTCGTCGTGCGCATCGCGCTTTTCCACGGCGACCGTGACCGTGCCATGCGCGGTGAACTTGACGGCGTTGCTCAACAGGTTGCCCAGGACCTGCGAGACGCGCACGGAATCGCCCCGCAGCGAACGGGGAACGTCGGAGGCGATTTCGAGGCTCAGGTTCAGGCCTTTCTCCCGGGCACGCTCAGTGACGCTGGACAAGGCTTCGTCCAGCATCTTGTTGAGTGAAAACGAGCTTTCCTCGATCACCATGCGCTGCGTCTCCAGCGTGGAGAAGTCGAGAATCGTGTTGACGACGCTCAACAAGGTCTGGCCCGCCGTCTGGATCTTGTCGAGATAGGCCTTCTGCTCGCTGTCGCCGGCCGCGTTTCCCTGCGCCAGATGGGTCAACCCCACGATGGCATTCAAGGGAGTGCGTATCTCGTGGCTCATGTTGGCGAGAAAGCGGGACTTGGCGCGGTTGGCTTTCTCGGCCTCGCCCCGCGCGGTCATCAGCTCCTGGTCCTGGCGCTTGCGGGCCGTGACGTCGCGGAAGGCCACGACGCCACCGGCAAAGACGTCGTCCATGACCAGCGGCTTGGCCACCAACGAAACCGGGAAGCGGCTGCCATCGCGCCTGCGGAAGGTTTCGTTGTCACTGGCATAGCTTTGACCCTCGCGCAGGGCCGCTGCGATGGGGCAGCTCCCAGCCTCGCCGCCCGCATTGCCGGCATGCGTGCCGTGGATGGTCTCGTGCACGGGCAGACCGGTGAATTCGGCGCGCGTCCAGCCCAGCAGGCGTTCGGCTTCGGGATTGAGGTAGGTGCACCGGCCATGGTGATCCTGCGCATACAAGCCGTCTCCCAGGGCATCGGTGACACCCTTTAGAAAGGCCTGCTGGCGCCGGCTGGCGGACTCGAGCTCCTTGCTGGCCGTCTCATCGGTTCCGATCGACGTGTAGCCCACCGGCGAACCGTCTGCGCCCAGCGCGGGCACGATGGTGGCATGCATCCAGAAGCGGCCGCCATCCTTGCGCCGGTTGCAAATCTGGCCTTGCCAGATCCCTCCGCTGGCAAGCGTCGCCCACATGGAAGCAAAATAGCTCCGCGGATGCGCGCCCGATTGAACAACCTGATGCGTTTGCCCGATCAGTTCGCTGGCCTCGTATCCGCTGACTAGGCAGAACATGGGGTTGACGTGGGTGATCACGCCTCGCGCGTCCGTCACGCTGACCATCGCATGGTGGTTGAGCGCTTCCCATTGCGTGGCCGATGGCCCGGCTTCGCGGGTGCTGTCACGGCGCCCGCCGCGCAGTGCCAAGGCCCCCAGTCCGAAGGTCAGCAGCAGCAGGACGAGGGCAACCGCGCCTGCCCCATCGCGAAGCCACCCTGCGTAGATTTGACGGCTGACCAACTGCTCCCGAAACGCTGTGCGCAACTGCGCCACCGCTGCCGGCTCGCGGTGTTCAGGTAGAGCAAACTGACCAACAAGTTCGTCAAAGGACTGGAAGGCCTGCAATGCGTGTGTCGCCGCCTCCCATACAGCGGCGCACGCAGGCATGGACGTCAGGGGCAAGGCCCCCAGCGTGGCCAGCGCCGCTTTCGCTTGGCGACGAGCTTCGGGGCGCTCGTCGGCAGAGCCGATCGCCAGCGCGCGCAGGTACCCAGGCAACTCCTGGGGAATGCGGCCCAGCAGCGGCCGATCGCGCAAGGCTGCCGAACATGCAGGCGCGTTCATGGCCACGGCGTCACGCTCGCGCACCGCGCTTGTCGAATACTCGATGGCGGATTGGACAAGTCTCCGATGACCCGTCACGCTGGTACGCACCGCGGCCAGCGCAGTGACGATGGGCGCCTCGTCGATGAGCGAGGCTTGGCTCAGGGCACTGCCCGCGCGCTCTACCGCGGACTCCAGGGCGGCCAAGGGCCGCTCCAGTCCGGCGCCGGCGCCAGGATTGGCGCCGTCCCGCAGCGCGACAATGGCCTCATCAACGCCGCGCTCGGCACTTTCGATCGTCTGAATGCGCTCGGCCAGGCCAACCGCCCCGGACGCCCCACTCATGGCCATGCTGGCAGCAAACCACCAGGCCACCACGATGGCAAGCACGGTGAGCGAAGCACTTACGGCCAGCCACACCATCCTCCCACGGCTCGCGTGTTGGCGATCAGCGGCATCCGACAACCAGGGCTGCTCAGGGTGGGGGGACGACGCTGTGCCCATGGCGGCGATTATGTGCGCGCGCCCTCAATCAGTGGGAAACCACGGGGGCGAGTTTGGTATTCGTCGCAGCCCACAAGACGGTGTGAGCCTTTGGCGGAGAGAGAGGGATTCGAACCCTCGATACGGTAGAAACCGTATACCGGATTTCGAGTCCGGCGCATTCGACCACTCTGCCATCTCTCCGCGGTCTTTCGTCGGCGGGATTTTATCAGGCGCGCAGCAGTTCCTGTCCGTGCATGTAAGGGCGCAAGACTTCGGGCACCGTAACAGAGCCATCTGCGTTCTGATAATTTTCCAGAACGGCAACCAAGGCCCTTCCCACCGCAACGCCTGAGCCGTTGAGGGTGTGCACGAATTCGTTTCGACCGGCGCTGCTCTTGTAGCGGGCTTGCATGCGCCGTGCCTGGAAGTCGCCGCAATTGGAGACTGAACTGATTTCGCGGTAGGTGTTCTGGGCGGGGACCCAGACTTCCAGGTCGTGGGTCCGCACCGCGCCAAATCCCATGTCACCTGCGCACAGCACAACCACTCGGTACGGTAAGCCGAGTGCTTGCAAGATGGCCTCGGCATGCCCAGTCATCTCGTGAAGCGCCTGCATGGACTGCTCGGGATGAACAATTTGCACCATCTCAACCTTGTCGAACTGGTGCTGCCGGATGAGGCCGCGGACGTCGCGCCCGTGGCTGCCTGCTTCAGAACGGAAGCAAGGCGTGTGCGCGGTCAGACGCAAAGGCAATTGCGCCTCGGGAAGAATGTCTCCGCGAACCAGGTTGGTCAGCGGCACTTCGCTGGTTGGAATGAGATAGAGCGCGGACTCAGTTGGAAGCATTTCTTCGCTCTCCTGGCCTCCCTTCTTGGCCGCGAAAAGGTCTGCTTCAAACTTGGGCAGCTGTCCGGTGCCGCGCAAAGCTTCTCCCGAAACCACGTACGGGACGTAGCATTCCGTATACCCATGCGCCGAGGCATGGGTGTCCAACATGAACTGCGCAAGCGCCCGATGCAGCCGCGCAACCGGCCCTCGCATGACGGAAAAGCGAGCCCCAGCGAGTTTGGCACCGGCTTCAAAGTCCAGTCCGAGTGGAAGGCCGAGGTCCACGTGATCTTTCAGCGTGAACCCCCAGTCTTGCGGTCCCTTGGGATTGCCCCAACGGCGCAGTTCAACGTTCGAACGCTCGTCTTCCCCATCGGGAACGTCCGCGGCCGGCAGATTGGGCAGCGCGAGCAACAGTTCCTGCAGTTTTTCCTGAACCTGTTCTAGGGCGGCAGCTTGAGATTCGAGCTCGGCCTTGATGCGGACAACTTCGGCCATGGCGGCCTGCGCTTGTTCGCCCTGCCCCTTCCATTTGCCGATGTCTTTTGACAATTGATTGCGCCGTGCCTGCAGTTCCTCCGCCTTGACCTGCAACGATTTACGCTGCCCCTCCAGCGCCTGAAATACGTTGACATCCAGAAATGCTTGTGGATTGCGCCGCCTGTTCAATTGGGCGACCACCGCATTCAAATCTTTTCTGAGCAAACCGATATCCAGCATGGCAATTTATCCGGTCTAGAAGCCGAAACGCCCAACCACATACTCTGTGGTTGGGCGTTTTGGGTAGGTGGTGG
>DAIOSZ010000159.1:0-9212 GCA_036752305.1 Burkholderiaceae bacterium | reverse complement strand
ACGCCCGGGGGCGCGGCGGCGAAGGTGGTGATGGAGCCCTCGGCCACGCGCTTGCCGCGCGGCAGGCAGGGCTCGACCTCCCATTCGTAGCCGTACATCGGAAAGCTCAGGATGACGCGGTGGTTTTGCAGGCCCAGGCGCAGCGCCATGGCGCGCATGCTCTCCCAGGTGATGAGGTCGGGGCCGGTGAGCGGCGCCACCGGACCGGCGTTCAGGCCGTCCTTCCAGTGCGCGTCGTAGCCTTGCAGGATGGCGTGGTCGAACAGTTGCGCCGTGGGGCCGTCGTAGAGGTATTGGTCGGCGCCAAAGGTGAGGAAGGCGCTGACCAGCTTGCGGGTGGGCATCTGGCGCACGGCCTGGACGAGCTGGCGCACGAAGGCGTGGTAGTTCGCGCGGGCCTGCGGCGCTACCGGGGCGACGATCTCCACGTCCAGGTGAAGGCCGGAAATGGAGGTGTCGCGCACCGTGGCCAGCATGTCATTCATCAGGCGCCGCTGGTTTTCGGCCGAGCCGAACACGGCGTTGAACACCGCCGGTTCGAGAATCGAGTACGACACGTCCAGCGGCACGCCCAGGCGCCGCACCTCGGCGCGCAGTTCGGCCCATTGGCCGGGCCAGCCGTGCCGGTTGGCCACCTGGCCATCGGCGCCGACGGCGAAGTCGCCAAACATCAGCCGGTCCAGCGTGGACAGCGGCTGCTGCTTCCAAGAGTCACCGGCCCACCAGACCACGTAGCCAAAGGCCAGCAACCGGTCGGCGGCGTGTGACATTCCCCACGAAAATGAAAAAAATGCCACGGCCAGGTAAACCGCCAGGCGCCGCCACCACGTTACGGTTGTGCCTGGGCAAACCGGCTTCGCCGCGCGACCGCCTCCCAGCACAAGGGCTTGCCCATTCACTGATGTACCGCCTTGTCTCACGAAAGTTCGATATGAAAACCACCGCATCCGCCACCGCCCCCCTGCGCCGCCGCGTTCTGGCCGCTGCCGCCTGCTGGGCGCTGGGCGGCGTGGCGCTGGCCCAGCAGACCGCGCTGTACGACCCGCAGCCGCCGGCCGATTCTGCCTACGTGCGCGTCATCGTGCTGGGCGCAGGCCATCCGGCCGACATCCTGCTGGGCGACAAGATCCGCATCAAGGGCCTGCCGAGTGTGCAGCCGAGCGACTACATGGTGCTGCCGGCCGGCCGCCACGTGCTGTCGGTGAGGGCTGGCGGGAAGATCGCGCCCGCCACGGTGGAGGCCGCTCCCGGCCGCTCGATGACGGTGCTGATCCCCGCTGGCGGCGGCACGCCGATCATGTTGGAAGACAAGACCAACACCAACAAGCTCAAGGCCATGCTGAGCTTCTACAACCTCGACGCCAAGGCAGGCGCCGTGGATGTGCTCACCGCCGACGGCTCCACCAAGGTGTTTGCGGGCGTGGGCGCCCACGCGAGCGCTGGCCTGGCGGTCAATCCGATCAGCGCCGATCTGATCGTCGCCAAGGCGGGCGAGAAGGCGCCGCTGGCGCGTACCGCGCTCAAACTGGACCAAGGCGGCGCCTACAGCATCGTGTTCGCGCCGGGCGAGGCCGGCAAGCCCGCCACAGCGGTGGTGTATGCCAACAAGGTCGAGCGCTACACTGGCAAGTGATTCGATCGTTCCTCCCCACCTCGCTGGTTCTGCTGACATGAAACACGCATTCACCCCCATCGCCGCCGCGCTCGCGCTGGCCTTCACCGCCGCCCCCCTCGTTGCCCAGGAACCGGCGCCGGGCATCATCGGCAAGAACGGCTGGCTCTACTACAACCACGAATTCCTGGAAGACGCGCCCGGCGCGGCCAAGGCCATCGACCTGGTGGGCCGCATCAACAAGCAACTGGTCGCCAACGGCACGCAGGTGCTGGTGGCGATGGCGCCGATCAAGATCCGCCTGTACCCGGAGAACCTGCCCGACAACCGCAAGCTGACGGACTCGCTGAAAGGCCAGTACGACGCCTACATGCGCCAGTTGGCCGCAGCCGGCGTGAAAACCGTGGACATCAACAAGGTCCTGCTCAACAGCCCCAAGCGCAACGACCGCTGGCCGCTGTACTTCCGCCAGGACACCCACTGGGCCGCCCCGGGCGCGCTGGCGGCTGCCGAGGCCATCAAGGGCGCCGTGCTGGCCGATCCGGCGCTCAAGGGCGCCTACGACGCCACGCCTGTCGCCCCCTACACGCTGGTCTGGTCCGACAAGGATTGGCCGATGACCGGCGATCTGGTGCAGCAACTGCCCAAGGGCTCGCCCGCCATGCCGCAGGAAGGCATTGGCGCCTTCTCCGTGACACGCGGCGCCCAGCAAGGCGGTGGCCTGCTGGGCAACGCGCCCGAGGTCGGCATCACGCTGATGGGTTCGAGCTATACGGCCGACTGGACGCTGTTTTCCGCCGCCGTGCGCTACACCTTGCAGCGCGACACGCTGGCCATGTCGATCGCCGCCGACCAGGGCCAATGGGTCGGCCTGGAAACCTACCTGCGCGAGGACGCATTCCAGACCAACCGGCCCAAGCTGCTGATCTGGGAAATGCCCGAGCGCGACGTGAAGGCCGGCCCGTCCATGCCCTACCGCGAGGCGCGTTACGTGATGGACGACACCGAGTGGCTGCTCAAGGCGTCTGCCTGGGTGCAAAAGAGCTGCGCGGCCTCGGCCAACAAGGTGAGCATCGACGCGGCCAGCCTGGGCAAGGGCCGGGCGGGCGCCGACGTGAGCGCCGCCTCCACCACGCCGCAGGACTATGTGGACTTGAACTTTGCCCAGCCGGTGGACAAGCTCGAATACCTGTCCGCGCGCATCCTGGACAACGGCTCCAAGCTGGTGCAGGCCGAAGCCAGCGGCCCGGGCGTGGAGCCGCGCAAATTCACGCTCAACGTGGCGGGCGACGAGGGCGAGCATGCGTTCAAGACGCCGCTGCTGTCCAAGGGCAAGGGCTACACCAAGCTGCGGCTGTACCCGGGCGCGTCAAAGGGCTTCGCGCTCAAGGGCGTCCAGCTTTGCCAGCAACCGGCCGGGTTGATTTAGGCCCACTCCCAGCGCGCCTCCCCGTCAAGGGGGCGCCGGGCGGGATAGGAGCGCATCCGCGCGCCGGAGATGTGTGAGATCTTCGGCGCGTTTTTTTGGTCACCCGCGTTTTGGAGTGGTTACGCGGGCGGGACTTTCAGGCCCTGTTTTTCGCGCTCGTCCAGCTTGGGAGTCATGAAGCGCTCGGGCAGTTCCCAGATGATCAGCTTGGGCTTGGCGGTCTTGAAGGCGTCGTCGGCCAGGTAATCGGCCATGCCCTGGATGAAGCCGCCGCCATCCTTGCCGGTGTTGAGCACCTTGGCCGACAGCGCCTGCTGCAGGTAGCCATGGAAGTTGCCGCGCAGCGAATATGAGGTGCCCGTGAGCACCACCGGCACGGCGGCCGTGTCACCCAGCAGGCCGCCGCCGCCCGCGTCGGTACTGGTTTGGCGGGTTTCGACCGGCGCCTCCTCGTCGGGGGCGGGGCGCAGAAAGTTCGGCGCGTGTTCCAGACCCATCATGCGCAGCAGGTCGCCCGGCCGTGGCGCGACCGGCCCCTTGGTTTGCGTGGCAAACGTCGTCTCGTCCAGGCCCAGCGCCATGGCCTTGACCACGCCCGCGATGGCTTGTGCCGAGGCCTGCGCGCCCGGCTGGTTCCAGTGCGTGTCGGTGTGGTAGTACAGCGGCTCGCCGCTGGCCGGCGTTGCCAGCGCGCCGCGCAGGTCCACCACCGGCACGCCCTTGGCCTTGAAGGCGGCCAGCGCTTCCTCGTAGCGCGAGGCGTTGTAGGCGGGCATGCCGCCCACCATGTGGGTGGGCACCATGCGCACCTTGTCGGGCACCACGGCCACGAGCAGTTGCACGCCCTGGGCCTTGAGCGCCTCGGCCGTCTTGGCGACGGTGCCGACACGCAGCGCCATGTTGTCGGCCGCGCGCGGCTCGTATTTGACTTCGTCGGTCAGGTACAGCCAACCGTCCGTGCCCACCCGCACCTGATCATCGGCGCCGCGCGTGATGCGGTAGCGCACGCCGTTGGCGATGGCGATCATGGACTCGCGCGCCGGCAGCGCCTTGTCGATGGCCTTGGCCAGACCGTCGGTCATGCGGCCTTCGACGAAGTCGGACCAGGTCTTGGGATAGCTCAGCCCGCCGGGAGTCCTGAGCGCACCCACAAATTGCCAGCCACCCAGCAGCGTGACGGCGATCAGCGCCACCGCGGCGATCTTGCCGTTGAGGTCGGTGGTATGGCGGTTCTGGATGAGTTGGTCAGCGTCGGACATACGGATCAGAACTGGAAGTAGAGGAAGGGCGTGAACGCCTGCGCCGAGAGCGTGAGCACCGCCCAGGCAAACAGCGGAATCAACAGCCACTTGAGCGGCCCGCCGTTGTGGCGCCGCAGCCAGGGCATGGCATAGACCAAGGCGATGCCCAGGGCCAGCACGCCCACGCGGTCAGGCGTGACCTGCCAGCTCATCGACGAGCTCAGTCCCATGCCATTGGCGCCCAGCATGCCGGCGAACATGCGCCCGGCGGCCGTGATGTTCTCGGCACGGAACAGCACCCAGCCAATCATCACCAGCAGCATGGTCCAGACCACGGCCACCCAGCCGGGCAGCAGGGGCTTGGGGTGCTTCTCCTTCCACAGCCGCTCCAGCGCCAGAATGCCGCCGTGCCAGGCACCCCAGATGATGAAGGTCCAGTTGGCGCCGTGCCACAGCCCCCCCAGCAGCATGGTCAGAAACAGGTTCAGGTAGGTCCGCCCGCGCCCGTAGCGGTTGCCGCCAAGGGCGATGTAGAGGTACTCGCGCAGCCAGCTCGACAGCGACATATGCCAGCGGCGCCAGAACTCGGTGATCGACTTGCTGGTGTAGGGGTCGTCAAAGTTCTGCGGAAACACGAAACCGATCATCAGCGCCAGGCCGATGGCCATGTCGGTGTAGCCCGAGAAATCGAAGAACAACTGGATGGTGTAGGCCAGCGTGCCAAGCCAGGCATCGGCAAAAGCCGGGTTGGACACGGCAAAGGCCGCATCCGCAAGCGGCGCCACGGAATCGGCGATCAACACCTTCTTGCAAAAGCCGACCATGAAGATCAGCGTGCCGTTGGCGAAGCGGGTCCACGAGTGCTCGCGCGCCCGGAACTGCTCGGCCAGCAGGTTGTAGCGCAGCACCGGCCCGGCAACCAAATGCGGAAACAGCGCGATGAAGGCCGAAAAATCAATCAGGTTCTTGGCGGGCGGCGCCTCGCGACGGTAGATATCCACCAGGTAGCTGATCGCGTGAAAGATGTAGAACGACAGGCCGATGGGCAACAGCACATGCGCGAACTCCAACGGCTTCAGGCCGATGGCCACCAGCGCCGCGTTGAGCGACTCGACGCCGAAGTTGGCGTATTTGAAGTAACCCAGGGCCAGGAGGTTCAGCGTTACCCCGACCGATAGGATGCGAAAGCGCGCCGGCTCCTCGGCGCGCTCAATCGCCAGCGCAAACGCATAGGAGCCCACCGACACGCCGATCAGCAGCCACAAAAAATCGGGCCGCCACCAAGCATAGAACAGGTAGCTGAACACCAGGATCAGCGCTGAGCGGAACCGAAATGGCGTGAGGTAGTACAGCGCCAGAAAGATCGGCAAAAACGCGAAGAGAAAGATGTTCGAGCTGAAAACCATGGCGCGACTGTAACGAAATGCGCGTGGCTACGGCCAGAGCCCGGCGGCGGCAAGCTCGCTCTCCAGGCCCAGCGTGGACAGATCCGTCATGCGCATCGGATAGAGCACGCCCCACAGGTGGTCGCACTCGTGCTGCACGACGCGCGCGTGAAAGCCCTCGGCCACGAAATCCAGCTCCCTGCCTCGCGCGTCAAACCCCTGCACGCGCACGCGCGTCGAGCGCGCGACCCGTCCGCGCAGGCCGGGCACCGACAGACAGCCCTCCCAGCCCAGGTCCGACTCAGGCCCCAGCGGCGTGATCGTCGGATTGCACAGCACGGTGCGCGCCACGACGGGCGCCTGCGGATAGCGCGGCAGCGGCTCGCCGGTGCCGAACACCACCACCTGCTGATCAACCCCGATCTGCGGCGCGGCCAGCCCCGCTCCCCGGGCGGCCGCCATGGTGTCCCACAAATCGGCGACCAGGGCGTGAAGCTCGGGCGTATCGAAGCGCTCGACCGGGCGCGAGCGGCGCAGCAGGAGCGGGTTGCCCATCTGCAAAATGGTCTGTATGGGCATACTTTACGGTTCTCGGATAGCTGAACGGCTAGCGAACAACGGCCAAGCCCACCATGGCCTGCAGCGTGATCGCGGAGATACAACCCCATTTTCCCAGGGTATATCGTTGCCGCAACCAGGCGGCCCGGTTGGCCGTATTGGATGGCATGTTGGGGTTGAGTTGAATCTTGCGCTGCTCGTCCTCCAGATAGTCCAGAACCAGCCGCAGCGCGGAGGTGGCCGGGATGCCGAGAGCCCCAATGCAATCCGCCGTTCGCGTTTTCTGAAGTTCATCCTGGCTCAGCCCTTCGCCGCCGTGCGCCCAGCCTTGTGAAAGCTGCACAAGTCCCCCCACCGTCGAATAGATGAAAGTACCCGAGCCCGCGTACGCCATGAGCTTGTCAAACCATGCCGGCGGCTCCTTCTGGAAGACCTCCAACACCACCGGTGCGAGAACCAGCACGCCATCGGCCAGTGAACCCGCCGCCACCGCGTAGGCGGTATCGTCCTCGCCGTCTCGCGCTACGCCCACGGCGCTGGACATGAGCGTGAAGCTACCCAGAAGAAAGGTGCAGAGAAGACGCGTCCGGCGGACGCTGGCGGCTTCCGTGGATTTGCCTTCTTGCCCGACCTCGATTCCAGCCAGGACACCGGCCGCCACGCTGGCCGCGACTCCCAGTGCGAATTCCGCCTGGTCATACTTTTGGTCGTTGAACCCCGCCTTCAACATGCCCTTCGCGTCCGCCGCCGACGCTTGCACACGACTCGACTCGCCAAACAGTGCGTCGTCCGCGGCCACGGCGTTGTCGGCGCTCACGCCCCATTTATCGACGTTCGCATGGGCCGCCGCGCTGCATAGAAAGGCCGGAATCCACAACGCATCAAAGCGGAACGGCCCCCCGATGGTCTTCTCCAGCAAATCCTTGCCCAACATGATTTGCAGATACGTCACGTATTCCGGCATCACCAGTTCGCGGGTCAGCAAGTCCTTGTACAGCGTCCATAGGATGTCTATCGCCTGGTCCAGGTAGGGGGCCAGCAGAGCCCAACTGGCGCGAAACGCGTCGGAATGGACAACGCCCAGGAAACGATTGCCGACACCCGCCAACTCGGACAGCGGCACATCGGTGAAGCTGTCGTAGCGCCCCACCCATTCCTGCACCTGCGCGCCGAAAGCCTCGAACTGGCTCGTGATCGGCTCAATCAACCCGTCAGGCATCAGGCCCCAGAGCTGCTCGCACGCGGTGGCCAGCAAGGCCTCGAAACCCGCTATGCCTTCGGTGACAACCGAGAGGTAGCGGTTGAGATGGTCATTGAACCAGGTCACTTCCTTGGGCAGCTTGGCGATTTCCAGACTGCCCACGCCCAACATGTCACCCAGCGTCCATTGCCCGGCCGGGTCCACCGCTGGCAGCGACGAAGGCAGAACCTCCCACCATCGGGCCGCCGAAAGTGGCCGGTATCCAGTCATCGCCTCCGTCAGGCACTGGTGGAACCACCAAGCTCTCTTGAAAAACTCCCACAGGCGCCAAAGCTCGGCGAGCCGATTCAGCAGGTCCTCCAGCACCGCGGCCAGCCGCTTGGCCAGGGCCTGCATCACCTCCCAGGCTTCTTGTGCGGTGGTCACGATCACGCGGAACACCTGGCGCGTGCCGTTGAGCAACACCACGCCAACCACCTGCACCGCGCCTTCCACCACGCGGCCGGTCTCGTCGAGCTGGCCGCTGAGATCAACGGCGATTTCCTGCGCATTGACGACATACTCGAGCGTGGTGCTGCTCACCGGATTGAATGCGCAACGCCGGGCGCTCGCCACCAGATGCTTGAATTCCTCCGACGCCTGGTTGGCGGTCTGGCGCGCCGAGCGGACCCAGACCGCCGCTCCGGCGGACGCCCCTTGGACCTGCGTGATGCCCTTCGTACCGAGCGACTCCAGGCTGTCCGCGATGGATTTGAGGCCGCTACCGGCGTTGTCGAGTTCCTGTTTCATCAGGCGGTACGCACTGCCGATGCCGGCTACCGCCGCGCCGTCGCGCGGCACGTCCGCGCCAAAGGCATTGGCCAGATCCACGAACAGCGACGCACTGGCGCTGGCGTCCTCGCTGCTCTGCCCGCTGGCTTGCAACGCCGCGCCCATGCTGCCTCCGCCCATGAGGCGAAGCTCATCCCAGGCCGCTTCGTCAACCCGCAGCACTCGGGTGTCCGGCTGGCCGTCCACGCGCAGGTAGAGGTCGGGCATGATGAACTGGTCTTGCACCAGCAGACGCAGGCGCAGGCGCCCGGCGGCGTCGGTGCGCAGGCGCAAGGCTGCGCCCGGATCCAGGGCGTTCACGCGCGTGAGCCCACCTTCGCCGCACTCCAGCACCTGGATCCGCGCCGACGGCGAGACGCTCACCGATGCCAGCACCAGCGGTGAGCCGTCCGGCGCGAAAAACATCAGATCCAGCTCCTGCAAGGTCCTGAATCCCTCGACCAGGGTGCCATCGCCTTGCGGCAGGCTGACCCAGTCTTCGCCGCGCAGCGCTCCGACGCCGGCCACCCGCCAGGATCGCGGCAGCGCTGGCCCTTGGCGGCCATGGCTCCCGCTGGGCACGCCCTGCGCGACGATGCCGCCGCCCTTGGCGCGCCAATGCAGGCGCAATGGCCCACTGTCGCGCAACTGAGTGCTGGTGTCGTATTCGTCCATGCGCCAGTTGACGCGCAGCCCGGCAGCCCGTGGATCGACGCGGCGTGACCAGAATCCGGCCACCTGACGTTGAGTCAGCACGCCTTCCCAGACCCGCACATCGGCCAGCGACATGGCCGCGCCCAGCTTGACGGCAACGGGAATGCTGCGTGCGTCAATCCGCGGATACCGTCCGCCGTGCAGCACGTCAGCACGCAGCGCACCGTTCACGTACACCTTGAACACGGTGTCGGGGCCGAACGTAAACGCCAGATGGCTCCAACCGCCCGCCGGCAGCGTGATCGGCACGCTGCGCAACTGC
>DAIOSZ010000158.1:3175-9217 GCA_036752305.1 Burkholderiaceae bacterium | reverse complement strand
CGCGCACGGCGCTGCGGGATTCGCGCTTGGGAGCGGCCCGGCGCGCTCACTGGACCTCCGCACGTGTCGTGCTGCGGGATTCGCGCTTGGGAGCGGCCCGGCGCGCTCATGCGGTGGCTCCGCGCGTGCCGAGCACGATGCGATAGAGCGAGGTGCTGGCGCAGATGAACAGTTCGTTGCCGCGCGCGCCGCCGAAGACGAGGTTGCCCACTTTCTCGGGAACGGGGATGCGGCCGATGCGCGTGCCGTCGGGGTGGTAGACCTGAACGCTGTCTTCGCTGCTGGTGTAGACGAAGCCGTGCTGGTCCACCCGAAAGCCATCGGCCAGGCCCGGGCTGATGACCGCGAACACGCGGGGATTGGCCAGATCCTGGCCGTCCACCACGTCGAAGGCGACGATGTGGTGGTTTCCACCGCCGTCGTGGCGCAGCGCCGCCGACGTGTCGCTGACGTACAGCACGCGCTCGTCGGGCGAGAACGCCAGGCCGTTGGGCTCCTCGACGAAATCGCTGACGATGCGCAGCACGCCCTGGGTGCCGGCGGCTGGGTCGAAGCGGAACACGTAGCACCGGCCCAGTTCGCTGTCGGCGCGATGGCCTTCGCGGTCGGAGACGATGCCGTAGGGCGGGTCGGTGAACCAGATCGTGCCGTCGCGCTTGACGATCACGTCGTTGGGCGAATTGAGCCGGCGGCCTTGGAAGCGGTCGATCACAACTTCGTCGTGGCCGAGCGGGTGGCCCCGGGCGTCCAGCCGCGTGCGGATGAGGGCGCGCTGGCCGTGCGAGCAGTGGAGCAGCGCTCCGAGCGGGCGGGGGCCTTCGATGCTGGCCACCCATTCGCGCACATGACCGTTGGTGAATTCGACCGCCTCGCGCCACACCGAAAGTCCCCGCGCGGCGTGCCAGGCCAGCATGCGGTTGTTGGGGATGTCGCTCCACAACAGTTCTTCGCTCTCGGCCAGCCAGACCGGGCCTTCGCTCCACACGGCCCCCGTGGCCAGCCGTTCCAGCGGCCCGGCGCCGCTGGCGGCGACGAGAAAGCGCGGATCAAGGACCTGGAGGGCGGACATGGTGGCAGTTGCGTGATCAGGTGAAGTGTCGGCGTGATAACTGTTACCGGTAATCGGTGCAAACCCTAGAAAACACGCTAAGCATCTGTGCATACTGACGGCTGATCTCGTTGATTTGTGAAACCGGTAACTTCGCGTCGTGACCGATTCCTCCACCATACCCCCGCGCGCCGTCACGATGGCCGACGTGGCCGCGCGGCTGGGCATTTCCAAGATGACCGTCTCGCGTGCGCTCAGTCGCACCGACCGTCGCTCGCGCAGCACCAGCGAGGCGCTGCGCCAGCGCATCCTGCGCACCTGCCACGAGATGGGCTACGTGATCGACCAGACCGCGCGCACCTTTTCGTCCAAGCAATCGGGCATCGTCGCGGCGCTGATACCGGCGCTGAACAACTCCAACTTTTCCGACACCGCGCACGGCCTGTCCGCCGCGCTGGAGGCGCGCGGCCTGCACGTGCTGCTGGGCTATACCGACTACGACCTGGCGGCCGAGGAGCGCCTGATACGCGCCATGCTCTCGCGTCGGCCGGAGGCGATCGTGGTCACCGGCGGGCCGATGCTCAACGGCTATTACAAGGGTGAGCGGGCACACCGTGGGCTTCTCCAACGCCGAGGCGGTGGGCGCGCTGGTGCGCGCGCTGCATGGCAAGGGCTACCGGAACATCGCCTTTCTGGGCGGCGTGCCGGAGAGCGACGCGCGCGGCGCCGACCGGCGGCGCGGCTTTGTCGAGGCGATGCGTTCGCTCGGCCTCGACGCGGAACGCGTGCTCAGCGTCGGCCATGCGCCGGTGTCGATGGCCGACGGCGCGCAGGGCGTGGCGCAGCTGCTGCTGCGCTGGCCCGACGTGGATGCGGTGGTGTGCGTGTCGGACCATCCGGCGTTTGGCGCGCTGATGGAGTGCCAGCGGCGGGGCTGGGCCGTGCCGGGACGCATCGGCATCGCCGGATTCGGCGGGTTCGAGGTGAGCGCCGCCTGCGAGCCGCAAATCACCACCGTGGCGGTGGACTGCCACGGCCTGGGACGCGCGGCCGGCGAACTGCTGGTGCGCGCCATCGACGCCGCGCGGCAAGGACAGCGCCTGGCCGCCGAGACGGTGGTCGTGCCCTACCGCATCGACTGGCGCGGGAGCACCTGAGGCGCGCGGCTGGCGTACACGCTCATTGAAGGGCTCCGGCGCGCTCGGTCGGCGCGGCATCTTGTTGACCTCGTAAGGATGACGCCGATGCCGTGTTTTCCTTCTCAATCCGCGCGCGACCCGGCGTTCGACCAGGGCACCCAAGGTGGAGGCGCCGCCCGGTGGCGCAAAATTTCAAGCACTGAAAAGTACCAAGAATCCTCTTGTTCCTTCGCGGTGGCACACGCATGATTCTCGCCGGCGATCGCTCCCGGTCGCTCATCCTTACGCCAGATCCATGCCCATCGACAGCGCCATCATCCAGGCGGTCACCGCATCGCTCTACGAGCGTTCGCTCAAGAAGATTCCCGACGACACGCGCGCCGTTCTGGGGCGCATTGGCGCGGCCGAAACGAACGCCACCGCGCGGCGCACCTTCACCCTGATGCTGGAGAGCGCGGATGCGGCCTCGGGCGGCGGGCAACTGATCTGCAGCGACGTCGGCATCCCTACTTACAGCATCAAGATCGGCACCCGCGTGCAATTTGCCGGGCCGGTGCGCCAGGCCATAACGGACGGGTTCGCTCAGCTCGCCGCGAACATCAACCCACCGATTCTCAAGATGGTTACGCACCCGCTGACGCACGAGCGCAGCTACGCCGGCAAGGACATTCCCATTGTCAGCTTCGACCTGATCGACGACGCCGACTACATGGACATCGTGTGCGCGCCCAAGGCCATGGGCACGGGCCGTTGGGAGGCGGTGGAGGCCTTTGTCTACCCGACCGAGGAAGACGTCGAAAAATACGTGCTCGATGTGGTGCTGCGCGCGGGCTCCCAGCCCTGCCTGCCCATCGTGGTGGGCGTGGGCATCGGCGGCACATTTGATCAGGCCACGCGGCTGGCAAAGGAGGCCGTGCTTCGGCCCCATGCCCAGCCGCAACCCGATGCCCGGCTGGAGCGCCTGGAAAAACGCTTGCTCGATGCGATCAACCAATTGGGGTTTGGCGCCATGGGCACCGGCGGCGATACCAGCGCGATGGCGGTCAATGTGGACTATTCGGCCAGCCACGGCTTCGTGCCGATCGCGGTGTGCTTCAACTGCTGGATCAACCGCCGAACGGCGGCCCGCATCCACGGCGATGGGCGCGTGGAAATGTTGTACGAGTGAGCACCGCCATGAGCCGTCTGCACGAATTGAGCCTTCCGCTGTCTGCCGCGCAGGTGCGCGAGTTGCGCGTGGGCGACATGGTCACGGTGACCGGGCCGGTGACAGTGAGCATCGGCATCCCCACCCACAGGCGAATGGCCGAGGCCGCCCGCACCGGTGTGGCCTTGCCGGTGGACCTGCGTGGCGGCGCCTTCTTTCATCTGAGCACCTATGTGCGCGAGCAAGCGGGCGTGCCCGAACCGCTCTACCTCAACCCCAGCACCAGCACGCGCTACGACGCCTGGATGCCCGACATCGTGCGCGGCCTGGGCCCGCGTCTGGTCGGCGGCAAAGGCGGGCTGGACGCTCCCAGCGTGGAGGCGATGCGCGAATGCGGCTGCGCTTACCTCTCGTTCCTCGGCGGCGGCAGTCCGTTGCTCTCCCGTGCGTTGCGGGGGGTGCGCAGCTCGCACTGGGACGAATACATCTCGCAGTTCCGCCTGCTGACGCTCGACGTCCAGGCGCTCGGCCCGGCCACGGTCTCGATCGATGCGCATGGCAACAGCACCTACACCGATCTGGCTCAGCGGGCACAGGAACGCCTGCCCGACATCCTGGCGCGCCTGCGACAGGGGCGCCAGGCCGCCTGAACGATCGAAGACCTCACAACTGGCCTTTCGGAGAAACCATGCAACGCAGAACCTTCAAATTCGCACTGGCCGCCTTGTGTGCCGGTTGCGCCATGCAATTGCCCGCCTGGGCCCAGAGCGCCGGCTGGCCGGACAAGCCGGTGCGCGTGCTCGTGCCCTTTCCGGCCGGTGGCAGCACGGATCTGGTGGCGCGCTTCATTGCGCAGGGTCTGTCGGACAGACTCGGTCAGCCCTTCATCGTGGACAACCGCGCCGGCGCTGGCGGCAACATTGGAACGGATGCCGTTGCCAAGGCCGCGCCCGACGGCTACACGATTGGTCTGTCAACCTCCGGCCCGCTGGTCAACAACAAGTTTCTCTACAAGAGCATGCCGTTTGATGCCGACAAGGATCTGGCGCCCATCGCCCTGGTGTGCGAAATCCCGCTGGCGATCATGAGCAATCCGTCCGTCCCCGCCAGGAACCTCAAGGACTTCATCAAACTGGTCAAGTCCAAGCCAGAGCAGTATTCCGTGGGTCATCCGGGCAACGGCACCATCGGTCATCTGGCGCTTGAGCAACTCTCCATGGTCAGCGGCGCCAAGCTCACCACGGTGCCCTACCGCGGCGATACGCCGGCCATGACCGATCTGCTGGGTGGCAGCATTCAGGCGCTTTCCGCGCCCATCACGGCCTTTATCCCCAATTTGAGCGCGGGCAAGCTCAACGGTTTGGCCGTGACCTCTGCCGCCCGCTATCCGGGCCTGCCGCAGATTCCAACCGCCAAGGAACTGGGCATCGACATGGTGGCCACCGTGTGGTTTGCGGTGGTCGGGCCCGCCGGTCTGCCGCCGGAAATCGTCAAGACGCTCAACACCGAGATCAACCGCATCATTGGTACGCCCTACGGTCGCGCCAAGCTCCAGCAGTATGGCGCCGTGGTCAGCACCGGCTCGCCGGACCTGCTGCGCAAGCTGATGCATGAGGACTCCAAAAAGTGGCAGAAGGTGATCGCCACGGCAGGGGTCACCGTCAACTGAACGCCCTTTCACACGCTCTACCAGGACCGACCATGAACCCCGCCTCCCGCCCCTTGCTGTTCGATTCCCACGCCCATCTGGTTGCCGACGACCAGGCGGCCTACCCGCGCAACCCCATGCAGCGCGCGGCCAACGCGCCCCCGCGTCTGCCCGGGGTGATCGGCAAGCCCGGCGGCCACCACGGCCCGCAGCCCATCAACGAAGTGCCCGACGTCTCGCGCATGCTGGTGTGGATGAAGGAAGAAAACGTCGATGGCGCCGTCGCCGTGCAAAAGCGCATGATCTACCGCTACGACAACAGCTACATCCTGGATTCGTCGGATCGGCACCCCGACACGTTTTCGGCCGTCGTAATTCTCGACGCGGAAGACCCGGGCACCGCGCCGCTGGTGCGCCAGTACATCGAACGGCATGGTCTGGCGGGGGTACGACTGTTTGGCGGACGGCAGACCGACGGCAGCATGCCCTGGCTCAACTCGCCCATGGCGCTCAAGACCTGGGAAGTGGCGAACGCCCATGGCCTAGTCATGGATCTGGAGGTGCTGGCCATTGGCGGTGGCGGTCCATCGATCCCGGCGCTGATCGAGCTGTCGCTGGCCTACCCCAACGTGTCCATCGTCCTGGACCATCTGCTGGAGCCGGAGATGGACGAGGGCGAGCATTTCGGTTTGGATGAGCGCTACGAGACGCTGTCGCCGATTCGCAATGTGTCGTTCAAGTGGACCTCGATCAACCTCGACATCTGCCGTGAAATGGGGATACCGGCCGACAAGGTGCTGCGCCGCGCGGTCGATCTCTACGGCGCCGACCGCATCATGTGGGGCTCGGACATCGGCACCTCGTCGGGCACCTCCTAAGACATGGTTCAACGTGCCATCGACTCCACCGCGCTGTTGAGCGACGCCGAGAAACGCGCCGTGTTCCACGACACCGGCCGCCGCGTCTTCGTCAAAGGAGGAAGTGGTCGCCGCGCCTGAGACGAGCGCGCAACCGCCCCGGCCATGTCAGATGCCCACTTCACCACGCTCGACGCCACCAC
>DAIOSZ010000158.1:0-3165 GCA_036752305.1 Burkholderiaceae bacterium | reverse complement strand
CCCTGGATACGGCAACCGCCTACCGGCTGCTGGTTGGCGCGGTGGTGCCGCGCCCCGTGGCATGGATCACCACCCGCAGCAAGGACGGCGTGGTCAATGCCGCGCCGTTCAGCTCCTACAACTACGTGGCCCACAGCCCGCCCATGGTTGCCGTCAACATTGGCAGCCGCGACGGACAGCTCAAGGACACGGCGCGCAACATCGTTGAAACCGGCGAGTTCGTGGTCAACGTGGCGACCCTCGATACCATGGACGCGATGCACGGCACCAGCGCCGACTACCCGTCCGAGGTCAGCGAGATCGACGCCCTGGGCATTGAACTGCTTGTCGCCCAGCGCGTCGCGGCGCCGCGCATCGCCGCCTCGCCCATCCAGATGGAATGCCGGCTCGAGCGCGCGATCCCGCTGGGCCGTGGGCTCAACACGCTCTACATCGGCGAAGTGCTGTTGTTCCATTTGTCGTCCCGCGTGTACGACGGCCGTTACGTGGACAGCGTGAAGATGCGTCCCATCTCCCGCCTGGGTGGCCCGCTCTACGCCGAACTGGGCGAGCTGCACAACCGGCCGCAACTGCAAAAACCCCCGAAGTAAATCGACCATGCCCGTCCCCTACAAACTCGGCACCTTCGTCAAGACCGCCTCGCCCCACATCATCGAGGTCCTGGGCACGACCCGGCTCGATTTCGTCTGCATCGACGCCGAGCACGCGCCACTTGATCGCGCCATGCTCGACCTGATGGTGATGGCCGCGCGCACCACCCATCTGCAGGCCTTCGTGCGCATCGCCGAGGTTAACCCGGCGGTGGTGCTTTCGGCGCTGGACATCGGCGCGGCGGGCCTGCTGGTCCCGCATGTGGACAGCGCCGAGCAGGCGCGCGAGGTCGTCGCCATGGCCCGCTACCAGGGTGGCTTGCGCGGCTATTCCAGCTCACCACGCTTTGCCGCTTATGGCAGCCTGGGCATGAAGGAGGCGCTGCGCATCGGCGACCAGGCCCAGGCGATCTGCCAGATTGAGTCTGCCGCGGCGGTTGACGCTGCTCAAGCCATTGCGGGCGTTCCCGGCGCCGCCCGGCTGTTTGTCGGGCGCGCGGCTCTTGCGCTGTCAATGGGCCTGGACAACGCCCGCGACGAGCGTGTGGCGCAGGCCACGCGCGAGGTGCTGGTGGCCGCACGGAACGCCGGCAAATGGGCCGGCATGCATGTGAGCGGGAACGCCGAGCGCGAGCAGTTTGCCGCCCTGGGCGCCAACTGGTTCATCGTGGCCTCCGACCAGACCCTGCTGCGCCAGGCTGCCCAGGCCATTGCGCATACCGATTGATGACCCTTGCGAGACGATCCATGCCACTGCTGCCCGCTCAAACCGCCACCCAAGCCAACCACCAACGCTACGCGCCGCGCACCGTACCGGGCGACAGCGCACCCGCCTGGGTCACCCGGGGCACGAACTTCGTCGTGGTCGTCTCGCGCGTGTCACCGGGCGACACGCTCGTGCGCGACAACCCGGACGAATACGTACTCGTCGTACCGCCCGATGCGCCGAACCTCTGGGTGCAGGTGCAGGCGGGTGCCGAGTCGGTGCGTGCCGGCGCCGACAGCCTGACCATCGTTCCGCCCGGGCACAGCACGCTGCGCATCGAAGGCTCTGGCCTGGTGGCGCGCATCTTCTCCAGCGACGCCACCGACCTTCTGGCGCTGGCCGACAACCGCGACACCTACGCCCAGCCCAATCCCGACGTGGCGCCGCTGGCGGCATGGCCCGAGCCCGTGGGCGGCTACCGGCTGCGTCACTATCACCTGCCGGACTACGTGACCGAAGGCAGCCAGATGCGCGTCTTTTCCACGCGCAAGCTGATGGTCAATCCCTTGCTCAAGCGCAGCGTACCGCGCGACGTGCACAAACTCACCCCGCACAGCCACGCGGACTTCGAGCAGGGCTCGCTGGCCCTGGCGGGCAACTACGTGCACCACCTGCGCTATCCCTGGGGAACCGACATGACCCTGTGGCAGGAAGATCAGGCGGTGCAGATGGGCAGCCCCTCACTGCTGGTCGTGCCGCCCAAGGTGATTCACACCAGCCGCAACATCGATGCTCCGGGCGTGCTGCTGGACATCTTCGCGCCGCCCCGCTGGGATTTTTCCAGAAAGGGCCAAGTCTGCAACGCCGCCGACTACCCCATGCCGCCCGAGGCCTGAGCGACGCCTACAGGTTGGCCAGCCGCGTGCCCGCCAGGTGCGCCAGGCGCTGCAGAGGATCCAGGTAGCGGGCCACGGCCTCCTGGTCGCTGACGGCCGAGGCGATCCAGGTCATGCCCAGCGTGGCGACCACGCGCCGGTTCTCCAGGATCGGCACCGCCAGCGTCCGCGACACCGGGCGTATGCCCGGCTCGCGCAGCGCATAGCCTTGTTGGCGTATCCGGCTCAGCAGGCTCAGGACGGCGGCTCGGTCATGGGCGATGGCATCCTCCTCGTTGGGCGACAGCTTGAGCACGTCGAGCAGGATCTTGCGTTCCTCGCGGCCGCAAAAAGCCAGGTAGGCGCGCCCCATCGCCCGGCCCACCAACGACAAGCGCATGTTGATGGTCGAATGCAACAGCGCCAGCGGCGAGGTCGCAATGGTGCTGTAGCGCACCGACATGGCGTCATAGTCCAGCACGGCCACCGCCAGGGGCCACTTGATCTTGCGCGTCAGCGCGTCGGCCGGTGCCGCAACGGCCTCCACGATGCGCGGCTCGCCGTGGTAGCCAGAAGACAGCAGCTTCACGCTGGACGCCAGGCGGTAGGCGCCGTGGCCGGGCGCGTGTGTGACCAGGGCTCTGTGTTGCAGGGTTTCCAGAAGCCGCACCAGCGTGGGCTTGGGGATGCGGGTTTGCAAATGCAGCTGATGCAGCGTGGTCAGCGGCGCGCGGTTCAGCGCCAGCAGCACGTCCAGCGCGCGCTCGACGGAGCGAATCGGCGCAAACGAAGACATGGCGGGCGTCGCCCAGCCGCTCAGCCGGCCACGGGCAAGCCGATCAGGCGCTCCAGCTCGGCGCGGCTCAGGCCGGGCACGGCGTCGATCAGGCGCAGGCCTTGCGGCGTGCATGCCAGCGTGGCCAGGTCCGAGTAGATGCGCTTGACGCAGGCCACGCCGGTCAGCGGGTAGGTGCAGCGTTCAACCACCTTGCTC
>DAIOSZ010000157.1:0-9258 GCA_036752305.1 Burkholderiaceae bacterium | reverse complement strand
TCAATGTTCAGTCGGCACGGGTGGTCAAAGTTCGGTCGGCGCGCACAAGCCATTTTCTCTGCCAGAGCCGTCTCTATTTGACCCGCAGCAACCCGCACCAGTGCTCATCGGCTCGGGAGGCTAGTCAGCACAGGGCACACGGTCAACCATCCGCCACCACGCAGTCATCGTTGGACGCCCGGACTTGGCCCGGGCCCTTTTTTTTGCGTGCGGGTGCTCGCTGCGACGTTCGGCGGGCTGGCAGGCCTCTACCGAATCCCAATCAATCCACCTTGGCGCCCGATGCTTTCACAACCGATTGATATTTGGCTCGCTCGGTGCGCATGAACGCGCCAAACTGATCGGGCGTGGTTGGCGTGGGTTCGGCCATCAAGGTGGAAAAACGCTCGCGCGTGGCGGTCTGCCGCAGGGCGGAGGTGAATGCCGCGTTGAACTTGGCGAGCATGTCGGGGGGCGTGCCGGCCGGGGCAACCAGCCCCCACCAGGTGTCGATGGCGAACCCGGGATAGCTCTCCGCCATGGAGGGAATGCCAGGCAACAGCGCCGAGCGAAGCGGGCTGGTGACGGCCAGTGGCTTGAGCTTGCCGCTCTTGATGTTGGGCGAGGCGGTGGCCAAATTGTCGATGTTGAAGTCTACCTGTCCCGACAGCAGCGCCAGTTGCGCCGGATTGCCGCCGTTGTAGGGAATGTGCACGGCGAAGATGCCGGCGCGCGCCTTGAACAGTTCCCCGGCAAGGTGGCCTGCGCTGCCGTTTCCGCCACTGCCATAGTTGAGGCGGGCAGGATTGCGCTTGGCGTAGCGCACCAGATCGGCCAGCGTCTCGATGCGCAGTTGCCGCGCCTTTTCGGCGTTCATCACGAGCACGTTGGGGACGGACACCATCTGCGTGATGGGCGCGAAATCGCGCGCCGCGTCGTAGGGCATGCGGGCGTACAGCCAAGGGTTGACCGCGTGGGTGGCCGTGGCGGCGATGCCGATGGTATGGCCGTCCGGTGCGGCCTTGGCCACCAGATCGGCGCCGATGTTGCCTCCGGCACCGGGCTTGTTGTCCACGATCACCGTTCCCAGGGCGCCGCGCACCTGCTCGGCCAACAGCCGTGCCGTCACGTCGATGGGTCCGCCGGGCGCGTAGGGGACGATCAAGCGCAAGGGCGGGCCGCCTGGGGCGGCCTGCGCCGCGGCGACAAATGGAGCCAAGCCGAGCGCAATGCCCGCGCCGCTGATAAGAAGGGTTCTGCGATCCATGCCCGATTCTGTCCGACAAATCACTCCCTGGTCAGGCGAAGGATTTGCCGGGCTCAGGGCGTGTGCTTGTCCAGTTCGCTGGTAAAGGAATCGGCGTAAAAGTTCGCCGGATCGAGGTGGGCGGTTTGCGTGAAGTCCCGGCGCGCCGAATCGACGACGATGGGAGCGCCGCATGCATACACCTCGTAACCCGAGAGATCGGGAAAGTCTTCGAGTACGGCGCGGTGCACAAAGCCAGTTCGACCTGTCCAAGCATCCTCGGGCAAGGCGTCCGAGATCACGGGAACGTAACGCAACTGCGGCATCCCGGTCAGGTACTCGCGCACCCATGTGTCGCGATACAGATCACGTGGGCGACGCCCGCCCCAATAAAGCGAAACCGGGCGCTGGATGCCCTTGATCCGCATCCCTTCCAGCATGGCCTTGACGGGTGCAAACCCCGTGCCCGAGGCGAGGAGCACGATGGGACGATTGCTGCCTTCACGCAGAAAGAAGCTGCCGTAGGGGCCCTCAACGCGCAGGATTTCCTTCTCCTTCATAGCGCCGAACACATGGCTGGTGAACACGCCACCGGGCATGTGCCGGATGTGCAACTCCAACGTTTGCTCCTGCCCTGGCGCGGTCGCCATGGAGTAACTGCGCCGCGCGCCGTCGCGCAGCAGAAAGTCGACATACTGGCCAGCGTGATATTGAAACGAGTCGTTGGCGGGCAACTGCAACCGCACGATTTTCACGTCCGGCGCGGCTTCTTCGAGCGAGAGCACGCGCACCGGCATCTTCTTGATCGGGAATGCGCCCTCCTCGGTGACTTGTCTCGACTCCAGCACCACGTCCGACAAGGCCGTGGCGGAACAGGTCAGTACGTAGCCCTGCGACTCCTCGGCGGCCGACAGCGCTTTCTCCTGATGCGGCCCGTGGACCACTTCGCCGCTGAGCTTCTTGCACTTGCAACTGCCGCAAGCACCATCCTTGCAGCCATAGGGGAGCCCCACGCCCTGGCGGATGCCTGCAGCCAGCAGGGTTTCGGCGGACTCAGCTTCGAAGCGACGGTCGCTGGGCAAAACGGTAATGGAAAATGTCATGACGGATATGGGAATACCAAGAAACACGGCGCGGCGTGGCGCTTCGCGCCCGGTGGGGATTTTGCCTCGTTCGCCTGGCCTTGTGCCCCGCGCTCTGCCCGGGCGCTTTCGGCGCGAGCGTTGGTTGATCACGGGCTGCGGCGACATCGGGATGCGGGTACTGGGCTTGCTGAGTGGACGGGTGAAGGTGTTTGCCCTGACGCGCAGCGAGGGGCGTGTGCTGGAACTGCGACGCGCGGGGGCGCATCCGGTGCTCGGCGATCTGGATGAGCCGCGCAGTTTGCGGCGGCTCGCCGGGCTCGCCACGCGCGTGCTGCAACTGGCGCCGCCAGCCGCGAAGGGCGGCGAAGCCCACCGGGAGCAGGCTTTGCGCGCCACCTTGGCGCGGCGTCAAGCGCCCCGTACCGTGGTCTATGTGTCCACCAGCGCGGTGTACGGCGATTGCCAAGGGGCATGGGTCACCGAGACGCGGGCGCCGGAGCCCGCGAGCGCGGCGGGGCGGCGACGCCTGGCCGCCGAGCGGGTGTGGCGTGGGTGGGGGCGCGCGCCCAGCCGCCCCCGGGTGAGTGTGTTGCGCGTGCCAGGCATATATGCACCCACGCGCTCGCGGGCTGCTGTCCTGCAGCGTCTCGGCTCGCGCCAGCCGGTGCTCGTCACCCAGGAGGACGTCTACACCAACCACATTCACGCCGACGATTTGTCCCGCGCCTGTCTGCGCGCACTGTTTCTGGGGCGCCCCGCCCGGGTGACAAACGTCGCCGATGACACGCGCTTGAAGATGGGGGCGTACTATGACTTCCTGGCTGCCTCGCTTGGGTTGCAGTGCCCGCCGCGCGTGTCGCGTGATGTCCTGCTGCCGACGCTGGCGGAATCCGCGCGGCGTTTCTGGATCGAGTCGCGCCGCTTGAGCAACGAACGGCTCAAGCGCGAGCTGCGCCTTCGTTTGCGCTACGCAACGCTGGTCGAGGGTTGGGCCGCGTGCCAGGGAGACCATCGAACGGGCTCCTGTTCTACACTTTGACATCACATTGGCTCCGGCCCGCCACCGAAAGCTCGCATGCCCGCCACCCAAGATACGCCCGAATCGACAGCCCTGGCCGACTTGCGCCTGCTCAAGCTTGAGCAGGCGCGGCGCCTGCTGGGGGAGAGTCCCGCGCAGCCCCCGCATCCGCCTTCCTCTCCCACTATCGAAGGCGTGCAAGGCGTGGTTGATGGCCTGTGTGAGCTGTCGCAGCGCGATGCCCTCACGGGGTTGGCCAACCGACGATATTTTGGTTCAGTGCTGGAGCGGGAGGTCGAGCGCGTGGCGCGATCCGGCGAGCCCACCTTGTTGTTGATGGTCGACATCGATCATTTCAAGCGCATCAACGACACGCACGGTCATGCGGCAGGCGACGTGGTGCTGCGGGAGGTTTCCAAAATACTGGGCGAATGCGTGCGCAGCATGGATGTGGTGGCGCGCTTTGGTGGTGAAGAGTTCGCCGTGGTGCTGCCGCAGTGCCATCGCGGCTTTGGGCTGTTGGTGGCCGAGCGGGTGAGGCGTTCGGTGGCGGCGAAGCCGGTGTCCGCGTCGCCCGAGCTCCAGGTGCCGGTAACCGTGAGCGTAGGAGGCGCTTACGCGCCCGAGTGGACGCGTTCGACGGCCAATTTCTGGATTCAACGCGCGGATGCACACCTTTACGCGGCCAAACAGAACGGACGCAACCGAGTCGACATGGAAGACCTGCCTGAGTACATCGTGACCGAAACGGAGCGGCGTGCCTTGCTGGGCTTGGCGCCCAAGGCGGTTCCCGCAGGCAAAGCCCGTCGCGCGGGAGTCATTGCATGAGTGGCGGGGGAAAATCCAAGGCGTCGGTCAATACGGCCGCTCCCCATATCCCAGGACGTCCGGTTCTGGCGATCACGAGCGGCCGTGGGGGAACGGGCAAGGCCTCGCTGTGCTTGAACCTGGCTGCTGCGCTCACGCGTCGTGGGTTGCGCGTGCTGGTGATCGACGCCGATCTGGGCATGACGACGCTGGCGCGCGACCTCGGTCTGGGAAGGGTCACCACGCTCGGCGAACAGCATCTGGCCAATGCCGGCTTTGACAGCGCCCGCCTGCCCACCGCGCAGGGTTTTGAGCTGATCGTGGTCGGCATGGGTGGCACGGAGTTCGCGTTGCTGAATCCGGAAGCCGACGCACGCCTGCGCGAAGGCATCACCAGAGCTGGGCAGACCGATGACATCGTGCTGCTCAACGCCGGCAGCAACGTTTCCGAAATCGCCTTGTACGCGGTTGGCCTGGCGACGCACGCGTTGTTGGTGAGTACGTCCGAGGCGGATGCTCTATCCGACACCTATGCCCTGTCCAAGGTGCTGGTAGCGCAGCGGCCCAGCATGCCACTGGGCTTGGTGGTCACGCAGGTCGCGCCGGGCTTGGGCACGCTGGTGCATCGGCGCATGCTGGCTACCTTGCGCCAGCATGCCGACCCCAACGCTGACCTGACCGGGATAGGTGAGATCCCAGACGTGGCATTTGCCGAGGAATTGGGCCGGACGTCTCCCGTGGCGAGTTCTCCGGGGTTTGAGCGAGCGGCTTACAACGAGGTTGCGGCCCGGGTACTGGACTGGCTTTCCAGGCCCGCTGGCGATGTCCATGGCCGATGAAGGAGCCGCGGCGGAGCGTGAGGAGCGCCTGGCGCGCGTTGCCTCAGTGTTTGCAGCGACCATCAAGGCTTTGTCCGAAGGCTGTGGTTTGGCGGTCGGCGCCGAACAAGCCGCGCAACCGGACCTCGCGGATGTTCTGACAGCGCAGGCGGAGGAGCTTCAGCGTCTGGTGCGTGAAGGGTTGCAGGCCAACCATGCACTGAGCCAGCGGGAGCAACGCCTGATGCTTGCTTTCGATGCCGCCGCGGTCGCCATGTGGGACTGGGACATGAAGGCCGGCAGCGTCGAGTACAGCGCCGGTTGGAACACCATGCTGGGTTACCGGGCCGGGGAATTGCCCACCGATCCCGGCACCATCCTGCGCATCATGCACCCGGATGATCAGGCGCAGTACCTGGAGACCACGCGTCGCTATCTGACGGAAAAGCGCACCGGGCTGTATTACAGCGAACAGCGCCTGCGCGGCCCGGATGGTGGCTACCGCTGGATCAGTTCCAAGGGGCGCGTGATCGAGTACGACCGCCACGGACGCGCGGTGCGTGCGATCGGCGTGAGCCATGACATCTCGGTGCGCAAGGTTTACGAACAGGCCATGGAGAAGGCCAAGCTGGCTGCCGAAGCGGCCAGCCGCGCCAAAGGTGATTTCCTGGCCAACATGAGTCATGAGATCCGCACGCCACTCAACGGCGTGATTGGCATGACCGAGCTGTGTCTGGAGACGCGCCTGGACGGCATGCAGCGCAGGTACCTTGAAATGGCCCACACATCGGCCAAATCGCTCTTGCTGGTTATCAACGACGTGCTGGATTTTTCCAAGATCGAGGCCAACAAGATCGAAATTGAGCGCGTTCCCTTCGATCTGCGAGGTTTGGTGCGCGATGCCACTGCGCCATTGGCGTTGCAGGCGCAGGAAAAAAGCCTCGTCCTGGATGTGCGCCTGCCACCTGCGTGCATCGACCCGAGCCGCGAAGATTGCGTCGTCGTTGGCGACCCTGGACGCCTGGGTCAGGTACTTATCAATCTGGTGGGCAACGCCATCAAATTCACCCGCGTCGGGCGCGTGGAAGTATCGATCGCGCAGACCGGACAGGCCGATGCGCCTTGGCGCTTCGAGGTGCGCGACACCGGCATCGGGGTGGCGCCCGATCGTCTGTCGTCCATTTTTGAATCCTTCAGCCAGGCCGACACGTCCATCGCGCGCAACTTCGGTGGAACCGGCTTGGGGCTGACGATTTCCGCGCGTCTCGTGGAATTGATGGGTGGACGCCTGCAGGTGGAAAGCGGGCAGGGCGTTGGTACGCGCTTCTGGTTCGACCTGGTGCTTGAGCCCGCGCACGGCTCGTCAGGCGGTGCTGGCGGAGAGGCCGGCTTCTTGATGGACGGAGCCGAAGCCGCCAGTATCCCCCGGCGTCTGAGCGTTTTGGTGGCCGAAGACCATCCGATCAACCAATTGGTGGCACGCAAGGCCCTGGAGAAGCATGGCTGCGTGGTGACCATGGCAGGCAATGGCGAGGAAGCCATTCGGCGCTTCGAGCGCGGTCATTTCGACATGGTGTTCATGGACATCCAGATGCCGGAATTGGACGGATTTGGCGCAACGCTGCGCATCCGCGCCCTTGAAGCCGAGCGGGGCCTGCCGCGTACACCGATCATCGCCATGACGGCGCACGCCATGGCGGGATACGCCGATCTGTGCCGTGCGGGCGATATGGACGGATACGTCTCCAAGCCCCTGGATCATGCGCGCCTGCGCAACGAGATTGCGCGCCTTGCGCCCGCGCGCTAGGCAGACACGTCACAAAAGCGGCCTCCAGGGGCCAAATTTCTAAGCCTTATCGGCAGCCGGTGGCTGCGGAGCGAGCACGGACAGCTATGAATTCCGCAGCTTAAGCTGGGTCTTGCCATAGTCGCAGTACCGAGCGACTTGGCAGTTCGCGCAAGCGGGCGCGCGTGCCTTGCAGACGTAACGGCCATGCAGGATGAGCCAGTGATGTGCATGCGGTAGGTAGATGGGGGGTACTCTGCGCAGCAGGTCGCGCTCCACGGCCAGCGGCGTGGCGCCCGACGATAGGCCGGTACGGTGGCTCACGCGAAACACATGGGTATCCACGGCAATCGTCGGTTCGCCAAATGCGACGTTGAGCACCACGTTGGCGGTCTTGCGGCCCACTCCGGGCAGGGCTTCAAGGGCCTCGCGGGTGCGCGGTACTTGGCCACCGTGCCGCATGACGAGTTGCTCGCAGGTCGCCAGCAGATGCCGGGCCTTCGCGCGGAAAAGGCCGATAGTGCGAATGTAGCTTTCCAGGCCTTGCTGGCCGAGCGAGATCAGCGCCGCGGGTGTGTTGGCGACAGGAAAGAGCCGTCGCGTTGCCTTGTTGACGCTCACATCGGTCGCTTGGGCCGACAGCACAACGGCCGCGAGCAGCTCGAACACGCTCGTATATTCCAGTTCGCTCACCGGTAGCGGGTTGGCGCCGGCGAGGAGGATGAAAAAATGCTCGATGTCGTCGCGTGTCATGGTGGCATCGTAGCGGGTCGTACACTCGCGTCCAACATTCACGAGGATACTTTCATGCAGTTTGCCCAGCGCCTTGACAACGTCGAAACCTCGGCCATCCGCGAGCTGTTCAAGCTTCTGGGCAAGCCTGGCATCATCAGTTTTGCCGGGGGATTTCCCGACGCCGCGATGTTCGACGTGGATGGTGTTCGTCAGGCCAGCGAAGCGGCACTGAGCGAAGACCCGGGTGCGGCGCTCCAGTACGGTGCAACCGAGGGCTTTGGCCCCTTCAAGACGCAGTTGTCCATGCTGATGGCGGGGCGTGGTGTCCAGGTTGCGCCCGATGGCCTGATTGTGACCACCGGCAGCCAGCAGGCCTTGGACCTGATCGGCAAGACCATGATCGATCCGGGTGATGCGGTGATCGTCGAGGCGCCGACCTTTCTCGCGACGATCCAGTGTTTTCGCCTTTATGGCGCTCGCGTCATCGGAGCGCCCATCGACGCTGACGGCGTGCAGGTGGATCGGTTGGAAGAGTTGATCCAGCGGCACAAGCCCAAACTGGTCTACCTCGTACCGAGCTTTGGCAATCCCAGTGGAGCCACCTTGTCGCTGGAGCGCCGTCTGCGCGTGCTGGAACTGGCCGCGCGCTACGGGGTTCTGGTGGTCGAGGACGATCCATACGGTGAACTGTTCTTTGGCGAAGCGCCACCGCCGAGTCTGCTGGCCCTCGCGTCGCAGGTACCCGGCAGCCGCGAGCATTTGGCCTATTGCGGCAGCATGAGCAAGGTGTTGAGCCCTGGTTTGCGACTGGGCTGGTTGATTGCACCGGAGGGTTTGCTGGCGCGCGCGACGATGTGCAAGCAGTTCAGCGATGCGCACACCAGCACGTTTGCGCAAGCCACCGCCGCGCAGTACCTGGCCATGGGGCGCATGCCGGCCACGCTGGAGCGCGTGCGCGCGGTCTATGCGGCCCGTGCACGGGCCATGGCCGAGGGACTGCGCCAAGGGTTGGGTTCTGCGGTGGCGTTCGAGCCGCCACGCGGAGGCATGTTTTTCTGGGCGCGGCTGACGGCGCCGGGGGCAAATGCAGCGGATTTCGCCAAGCGCGCGATTGAGCGCGGCGTTGCGTTCGTTCCCGGAGCCCCCTTCTTCGCGCACGATCCCGACAAAGCCACATTCCGCTTAAGCTTTGCCACGGCGTCCGAGGATCGGATTGCCGAAGGCCTGGAGCGGCTGGCGAAGGCCTTGTAGCAGGCGCTATTCGAAGTCCGCCGCCTTGGTGCGGTCCCAGGACGACTTGGACATCCAGCGGTACAGCATGCTGCGCAGTTCGGCCGATTTCAAAGGCTTGGTCAGGTAATCATTCATTCCGGCCGCGAGCGCAATTTCGCGGTCGCCCTTCATGGCATTGGCGGTCAGCGCAATGACCGGAATGTTCGGATTGAGCGCCTTTGTCTGCCCTGATCGGATGCGCCGAGTGGCTTCATAGCCATCCATTTCGGGCATCTGGCAGTCCATCAGCACGAGATCGAACGGGCGCTCGTGCAAGGCCTTCAGCGCTTCCACTCCATCGCCTGCGATGGTGACGTGATGTCCCAGCTTCTCAAGCAAGCGAAGGGCGAGTTGCTGGTTGATCAGATTGTCTTCAACCAGCAACACGGCCAGCGGCGGCAAGGTGTCCGGGGCCAGCGTCTCCGGCGGGAGCGTCCGCTCGAACACCGGGCCCGACCCGGCCTTGTGCCACAGGACCGGGAGCTTCCGGGCAAAGCTCTGCTCGTTGGGGG
>DAIOSZ010000156.1:0-9324 GCA_036752305.1 Burkholderiaceae bacterium | reverse complement strand
AGCGTGCGCACGCTCAGGCGCAGGGTGGCCGTCTGGGCAATGACGTTGCGCGCCTCGCCGGCCTGGAAGGCGCCGACGGTGATGACGGCCGATTGCAGCGGGCCGACGTTGCGCGAGACGATGCTTTGCAGCCCCATCACGATGGCGGCGCCGGCCACCACCGGGTCGGCGGCCTCGTGCGGCATGGCGCCGTGGCCGCCGCGGCCTTCGATGAGGATGTCCAGGTTGTCGGACGAGGCCATCATCGCCCCGTCGCGGAACAGCATCTGCCCCTGCGGGTAGCCGGGCATGTTGTGCATGGCGAATACGGCGTCGCAGGGAAAGCGCTCGAACAGGCCGTCGTCCATCATGCGCCGGGCGCCGGCCAGGCCTTCCTCGGCGGGCTGGAAGATCAGGTTCAGCGCGCCGGAAAAGCGTCCGTGCTCGGCAATCTGCTTGGCCGCCGCCAACACCATGGTGGTGTGGCCGTCGTGGCCGCAGGCGTGCATGCGGCCCGCATGCTGGCTGGCGTAGGGCAGGCCCGTGGCCTCCTGGATCGGCAGTGCGTCCATCTCGCCACGGATGCCCAGGCGCTTGCTGCCGCTGCCGCGCTTGAGCTGGCCAACCAGCCCGGTGCCGCCGATGCCCCGCGTGACGGTGTAGCCCCAGGCGGCCAGGCGCTCGGCCACCAGCTCGCTGGTGCGCACCTCCTCGAAGCCCAGCTCGGGGTGACGGTGGATGTCGTGGCGCACGGCGACAAACTCGTCGGCCTGCGCCTGCTGGCGCGCCAGGGCGGGGTGGGTGGCGGCGGCGAGATGGGTCATGGGCTGACTTGAAGATGCGAAGAGCTAAAAAAAGATAGCTGATCGCTTTTGGTGGACTGGCGCTGGAGCCCAATTTTTCTTAAAACTCAGGCTGCGGCCAGGTTACGGCGCCAGGCCGATCGACTTGGCGATGGCCTGATAGGTGGCGATCTCATGGCGGTAGCCGCGCTCGGCGTCGGCCAGGGTCTGCGGGGGCGCCATGTCCTGCCCCAGCGCAAACAGCGCGGCCTTGGTGCGGGTGTCGTCCATGGCTTTTTGCAGCGCCTTGTGCAGCGCCTGCACCGTGGCCTCCGGCGTGCCCTGTTTGACGAAGTAGCCGGTGCCGATTTCGGCGGTGAAGTTCTTCAGCGCCTGGCTCTCGGTCGTGCTGGGCACATCGGGCACCAGGCGCTGGCGCTTGGGCGAAAGCGTGGCGACGAATTTCAAACGCCCCTGGCGCGCCATTTCGACCTGAGGCAGGCTGTAGGGCGTGATGAAGATGTCCACTTGGCCGCCGGCCAGATCGCGCAAGGCGTCGGCGCCGCCCTTATAGGGCACGTGCGTCATGGGCACGCCCAGGCGCTTGCTCAGCTCGGCGCCCAGCAGGTGATAGAAGGTGCCCACGCCGACGCTGGCGTAGGTCATGGGCTTGCCTTCCTTGGCCGCGCGGGCGGCGTAGGCAGCCAGTTCGTCGCCATTGCTGGCCGGCAGGTTGCCGCGCGCCAGGATGGCCATGGGCGCCAGCGCGATGCGGTGCACCTGGCGGAAGTCCTCGGCCTTGTACTTGATCGACGGGATGGCCATGGGCGCCAGAATCAGCTCGTTGGGCGAGCCCTGGAACAGCAGGTAGCCGTCGCTGGGCGCCATCAGCACCTTCTGCGCCGCGATGGACCCGCTGGCGCCGCCCACGTTGTCGACGATGGCGGGCTGCTGCAGCACTTCGCCCAGGGGCACGTTGATCGCGCGCGCGATGTTGTCCGAGACGCCGCCGGCCGGGTAGGGCACCAGCAGCGTCACCGGCTTGGCCGGGAAAGCCTGGGCCAGCGCGCCGCTGGCAGCGCTCAGCGCCAGCGCCAGCACGGCTGACAGTTGCAGGAAGTGACGCTTGGGTACAGCCATGGAATCGCTCCGAATCGTGGGGATGGGATGGGCGCGATCGTAGGGTCAGAAAATCAATGTGTCCAATGCATTGATTTCATTGTTTTCATGATCAGTAGTTATCATTTGACCATGCACCTGAAACACCTGGACCATCTGATCGCGCTGGCCGACACCGGCTCCTTCAGCCGCGCGGCCGAGCAACTGCACCTGACCCAGCCCGCGCTCAGCCGCAGCATTGCCGCGCTGGAGCAGGAGCTGGGGGGGCGGCTGTTTGACCGCATCGGCAAGCGCAACGAACTCACGCCGCTGGGGCAGGCGGTGCTGGCGCGGGCCCGTCACGTGGTGCTGGAGGCCGAGGAACTGCGCCGCAGCGCCGAGCTGCTGCGCCAGGGCGAGGCCGGGACCATCCGCGTCGGCCTGGGGTCTGGCCCCGGCGCGCTGCTGATGACGCCGCTGCTGGAGCATGTGGCGGGCCAGTACCCGGGGGTGCGGGTGGTGATCTCGCGCGGCTCGACCGAACAGCAGTTGCATCGGCTGCGCGAGCGCGAGCTGGACGCGCTGGTGGCCGACGTGCACCGCGTGCCACCCGCGCCCGATCTGCTGATCGGCGAGGGCGTGGAACTGCGCGGCGGCTTCGTCTGCCGCGCGGGCCATCCGCTGGCGGCGCGGCGCGATGTGGAGTTCGAGCAATTGCTGCACTACCCGGTGGCCACCACGCCGCTGTCGGACGCGGTGGTGCGCGCGCTGGTCGAGCGCTACGGTCCGCAGGCGCATCCGGACCGCATGGCCGCCCTGCTGTGCGAGGACGTGGGCAGCCTGCTGGAGGCGGTGCAGCGCACCGATGCGGTGCTGCTGGGCATCATCGCCGCCGCGCGCGCCGGCATCGAGGCCGGGCGGCTGGCCGAGGTGCGCATGCGCCGCCCGTTCGACACCCACGCGCGCTTCGCCTACGTGCGCCTGGCCGGGCGTGCCGAGGCACCGGTGATGCAGGTGCTGCGCCGCTTTGTCGCCGAGCGCTTGAGGGACTGAGCGCGCCCGGGTGGCCACCGGGTCGAGTGAAATGTGTTGATATCTCTACAAAAATGTTGAAACATCTACAAAAAACTGTTCGCCAAGGCATTCAGACCGGGTTTTGGGGTCGATTTTTGGGGTGATTTTGGCAATTTCTCAATAAAATATCACCACGGGGCGCTACAAAAATGATACTTCCGTAGCGCATGGAGCGGCGCTGCCAACGGTGAGCGGAAGATCGTCCGCGCGGCCCCCGGTATGCGGGGGTCACGGCGGCGGGGGCGGGGCTGACCGCGTTCCAGCCGCCGCGCGCTATTGCGCTATGGCGCTATGGCGCTATGGCGTCATCGCGCTATCGCTCCACCACGAAACTGACCACCGTGGCACAGGAGCCGCCGATGTTCAGGGTCTGCATCCGGCGGGCGCCGTCGATCTGTGTCTCGCCCGCCTGGCCCGTGACCTGCCGCGCGGCGTCCAGCAGCATCCGCGCGCCGGTGGCGCCCACCGGGTGGCCGCAGCCGATCAGGCCGCCGCTCATGTTGACCGGGCAGCGCCCGCCTGGCGCGATGCTGCCGTCTTCCACCGCTTGCCAGCTCTGGCCCGGCGCGGCAAGGCCCAGGTGGTCGATGGCGACGTATTCGGTGGTGGTGAAGCAGTCGTGGGTTTCCACGCCGTCCATGGCGTCGATGCCGGCTACGCCCGCGCGCTGCCAGGCGTCCTGCACGGCCTGGCGCAGGTGGGGGAACACGTAGGGGTCGTCACGGCTGCGCTCGAACTTGTCGAGCAGCCGCAGGCCGGCGTTGCGGTGGCCCCAGCCGCTGATACGGGCCAGGCGATCCAGCGCCATGCCGTGCCGTCGCGCGTGCTGTTCGGCAAAGCGGGCCGAGGCCAGCACCACGCCGGCGCCGCCGTCGGTGACCTGCCCGCAGTCCTGCCGACGCGTGCCCGGCTCGATCAGCGGGTTGAGCTGGTCGTCGTCGGTGAAGCTGCCGGGCTCGAAGGTCCACTTGCGGGTCTGCGCCAGCGGGTTGCGGCGGGCGTTGGTGTAGTTGATTTCGGCAATGCGGTTGAGGTGGCGCCGGTCCAATCCGTAGCGGCGCTCGTATTCCTGCGCGACACGGCCAAAGGCGGCCGGCCACATGAAGGTGCAGTCGATCTCCTCGTGGCCCTGCCAGGCGGCGGCGTTCTGGTTGACCGAGGCTTGGTTGCCGGGCAGGTTCTTGAACTCCTCCACGCCCAGCACCAGCACGCAGTCGTATCGGCCGGCCTCGATCTCGGCCATGGCGGTCAGCACGGCCAGCGATGAAGACGCGCAGGCCCCTTCGTGCCGCATGGCCGGAACGCCCCACAGCGGCGGCACCACCTGGGCCACCATGGCGCCCAGGTGCGCCTGCTGTCGCTGCAGCTCGCCAAATGCGTTGCCCACGTGGATGCTCTGGATGTCCGAGGCATCGACGGCACTGGCCGCCAGCGCGCCCAGCGCGGTCTCGCGGGTGATGTCGGAGATGTCCTGCCCGGCGCGCGACCAGACTTTGGCGAAATCGGTCTGGTGGCCGCCCAGGATGTAGACAGGTGTGCTCATGGTGGTATTGGGTAAGGGGTTGGAGATCAGGCCGGCCCGGCCCAGGTGGAGCGGATCTCCCGCTCGTCGGCCCAGCACGAATGGGTGCCGCTGCCGATGCGGTGCGGGAGCAGGATGCGGGCCACGGGACCGGCGCCGATATCACGCGCGTCGAGGATCACGCATTCGGAGCGATCGGCCGACATGTCGGTGACGAAGCTCACGACGTAGCCGTCGTCCTCGAACCGCGCATCGTGGCACGGCGCCATCGGCGACTCGGAGCCGAAGCGGCCCTCGCCAAACAGATACTGCTGCGACTGCCCGGTCCTGTGGTCGTAGCGCAGGATGCCGTCGAACAGGAAGGCGCCCGGGTGCGCGATCATGTTGTAGGAGTAGCGGTACGGTTTGCCGAGGTATTCGGCGTTGATCATGCCGAACTCAAGGTAGCGCTCGTCCAGCCGCCGCTCGTGGGTCTTGCCGGTGCGCAGGTTCAGGCGCCACTCGAAGATCGTCGGCCCGTACCGTTCCGGGCCCAGCGTGTTGCCCGTGTTGTCGTACCCGCCACGGGGCATGGGCGTTTTCTGGTGGTAGCCGTGGAGCACGATCTCGTCGTCCTCCTCCCAGGCGTTGAGCCAGTGCAGCACATAGGTCGAACTGGCCTCGAACCAGCGGATGCCGATTTGCGGCGCGTGACGGCGCGGCACCACGGCAAAGCGCGACGGTTTGCCAGGGTCGTAGGTCAGCTTGTGCCGCCCCTGCGCCAGCAGGGCCTCGTCCCAGTGCAGCGGAAAATCGTTGAGCACGGCGTAGTTGGCCGTGAACGCCATGTCGTGCGGCAGGCGTGGCCCGGGCAGGGGAACGGGCACGTAGTGCACCAGGCGGTCATGGCGGTCCACCTCGCCGTAGTGCATGTAGGGCGCCTGCTTGCCGTAGTTGAAGAACAGCAGGTCGCCGGTCGCGAGATCCACCTTGCCATGGGCCGACAGGCCGCCATCGGCCAGTACCTGCTCGCCCCAGGGCGAGGTGCCCTCGAACGCCAGCGAGCGCGCATCCAGCCGGTACGGTTCGCCGCACTGGTAGAACATGGTCAGCGCCCGGCCCGCGTGCACGATCACGTCGGTGGCCGACGTGTCCTTGAGCCCACCACGCGCGCCCCAGCCGGGACGCTTGGACAGGCGGGGGTTGTCGATCAAGCCGCCATATAAGGCCTCGCCGGCCTGCATCTCCTCCATGAAGCCCTTGGTCGGGATCAGGCGGTTGCGGTATTCGCAGCGGCCGTCGCGAAAGCTCATCATGTGCAGCATGCCGTCGCCATCGAACGCGTGGTAGACGCCCAGGCGCTGGATCACGGGCGCGTTCTGCCCGTTGCGCAGGTAAACGCCGTTGAGCCGCCGCGGGATGTCGCCGATCACCGTGAGATCGGTGGCGTTGACTTCCCGGTAGTTGGGCGTGAAAGGGCCGCTCATGAAAGGGTGCCCTTGCGCGCTTTGCGTGGGCTGGTATTCATGGACCAGTTCGAGTGTCATGGATATCTCCGGTGTCCAGGAAAGTGATCGACGAGGCTCAGGCAGAGCACAGCCGATTGCGTGCCTGCTGGAACTCCTGCTCCAGCCGCTGCACCACGGTTGCCACGGGCTCTATGGCCTTGATCGCGCCGACGCCCTGGCCCGCGGCCCACACGTCGCGCCAGCGCTTGGCCGCTGGCGCGGTGTTGCTGTCGTAGTTGCGCGACGGCGCCTCGGGCAGCGCGTCGGGATCAAGTCCGCGCTGGCGCATCGACGGCTTGAGCCAACTGGCGGGCGTGCCCGTCAGGCGGTCGCTGACGAGCAGGTCTTCAACGGGGGAGTCCACCCGCATCTGCTTGTACGCGGGTTCGGCCAGGCTCTCCACGGTGGGTATGAAGCGCGTGCCCATGTAGACCAGGTCGGCACCGGCGGCCACGGCGCCTGCCACGCCCCAGCCGTCGCTGACGCCACCGCCCAGAACCACCAGCCCATCAAAGAACTCGCGCACCGCGCTGACAAATGCAAACGGATTGAGCGAACCGGTGTGTCCGCCCGCGCCGGCGCACACGCAGGCCAGGCCATCGGCGCCCGCCGCCACCGCCTTGCGCGCCAGCGCCAGGGTGGTCACGTCGGCGATGACCTGCCCGCCGTAGCGATGCACCACGTCGATGACCGGGCGCGGGCTGCCCAGCGCGGTGACCACCAGCGGCGGCTGGTAGCGGGCAATCAGTTCCAGGTCTTCCGCCAGCCGGGTGTTGGACGAGTGGGTGACCAGGTTGGCGCACCATGGCCCTGGTGCCACTGGCGTGGCCTGGTCACGCGCGCGCGCCAGTCCTTCGGTGATCTCGCGCATCCAGGCGTCCAACTGTTCGATGGGCCTGGCGTTGGGCGTGGGAAACGCGCCCACGATGCCCGCCTGACAGGCGGCCAGCACCATCGCGGGCCCCGAGATCAGGAACATCGGCGCCGCCACGACCGGAACGCGCAATTGGCGGGGATTGAAGGCGGCCATCATTCGCTGGCCTTGAAGCCGGACAGGCGTACCGCCTCGGCCCAGCGCTGGTTGTCGCGCTGCACGAAACGGGTGAATTCGTCGGGCGACAAGGGCAGGGCTTCAAAATCGAAAGCCCGGAATTTTTCGCGCACCTCCGGGCTGACGAGGGCTTTCTCGAACTCGGCATGCAAGCGGTTGACGATGGCCTCCGGCGTTTGCGCTGGCACGGCCAGGCCGGACCAGATGTGGATTTCCAGATCGGGGTAGCCTTGCTCGCGGAAGGTGCCGACCTGGGGGAACAGCGGGGACCGCTGCGGACTGGTCACGGCCAGCACCTTGACCTTGCCGCCATCGGCATGCTGCTTGAGCGCCAGCGGCGGCAAAAAGGCCGCCTGAACCTGGCCGCCGACCAGGTTTTGCAGCGCCGGCGGCGTGCCGTTGAACGGGACATGCAGCATCTGCAAGCCTGCTTTCTGGTTGAGGATGACCCCCGCGAAATGCGAGGAGTTCCCCGCCGTCCACGACGCGTATGACACGGCGTTGCCTTTGGGGCGAGCCCAGTCGATGAACTCGCGCAGGTTGTTGGCCGGCACGCTGGCGTGGACCGCCAGCGCCATGGATGCCCCGACGAAACCGGTCACATGCCGGAAGCTTTTTTGCGGGTCGTACGGCAGCTTGCTGAACGTGTGGGGGTTGATGCCGAACATGCCGATGTTCGACAGCAGCACGGTGTAACCATCGGCAGGAGCCGCCAGGACGGCCTGGATTGCTATCAGGCCCGATCCGCCGGGCTTGTTGTCCACCACCAGGGGCTGCCCGGTGTTCTTCTTGATTTGCTCGGAGACCACGCGCAGCGCCTGATCCAGCGTGTTGCCCGGTGCAAAGGGCACCACCACGCGGATCGGCCGATCGGGAAAGGTCTGTGCCTGCGCCTGCGCCTGCGCCTGCGTCTGTGCTTGTGCCGCGCCGGTGGCGCCCAGCAGCGCGGTCAACAGGCCCGCGCCCATGCGGGCCAGTGTTCGTCGTTTTTTGTAAGCAGTCATCGTGGGATTTCCTCTGCGGATTGGGAATGTGAAGGAAGGCCGCGCAACAAGTCGCGCAGTGCTTGCGCCACGGCGGCGGGCTGCTCGCAAGGCAGCATGTGGCCCGCGCCATCGACGCGTACCAGACGGGCCCGCGGCACCAGCGCGGCCAGCTCTTCGGACCGCGCCATCGGCGTGATGCGGTCAGCCGTGCCGCACAGCACGAGTACCGGCAAGTCCAGGCGCGCGAGTGCGTTGCGATGATCGACCCGGGCCATGATGGCCCGGGTCTGGCGGATGGCGGTCTCGGCACCCACCTCCAGCATCATCTGGCGCAGCCGCGCGGCGAGCTCCGGCGGCGCGTGATCGGTGCCCCAGCTCACGATGCCGTCCACCGTCTTGGCGAAGTCGCTGGCCGCCAGGCCGCCTCGGCCATGGCCGGAATGCTGGACGCCTGCGCCACGCTGGCCAGGCGCACCTGCGCGTCGGACGCCAGCGCGTTGGCCACGTCGGCCCAGACACGCCCATCGTTGAGCATGCCGGGGATCAGCAGCAGCACCGGCTTCATGCTGCCTCCGGCGCAGACGGCGCCGCCTCCAACTGGCGCAATTCGCGCTTGAGCACTTTGCCCAGCGGATTGCGCGGCAGCTGTGCCAGGAGCACCAGTTTCTCGGGCAGCTTGAAAGCCGCGACCTCTTGCTCATCGCGCAGGAAGGCCACCAACTCGGGCAGGTCCGGCGCGGCCCCCGGCTGGGCCACCACCACCGCGCACACCCGTTCGCCCAGCACCGGATCGGGTACGCCGATCACCGCCGCCTCGCGCACCTTGGGATGGGCCAGCAGCAGGTTTTCGACCTCTTCGGATGAGATGTTCATGCCGCCGCGGATCACGATGTCCTTGTGACGGCCGGCAAAGCGGTAGAACTGCTGTCGATCGCCCGCGATTTCGAACAGGTCGCCCGTGCGGTAGTACCCCTGCGCGTCGAAGGCGCGCGCCGTCAGCTCAGGGGCATTGAAGTAGCCGCTGAAAATGGTCGGGCCCTTGAAGCGCAGCTCGCCGACGCGGCCGGGCGCGACGATGTCTTCGCCGCTGTCCAGATCCACCAGGCGGGTGGACACTTTCTTGGCGTTCGACAGCGACCATTCGAAACCCGGTACGCCGATGCGCGGAAAGAATTGCGCCCGCTGGCCGTGATCGGGGACATCCTGCGGGGTGGACGACAGAGCCGCGCCTTCGTTGGAGCCGAAGTAGTTGCCCGCCCCGACACCAAAGCGCTGGGCGAACTGCTCCCCCAGCCAGTCGGCCAGCGGGCCGCCACCCGATCCCACGCGCCGCAGCCGACCCAGG
>DAIOSZ010000155.1:1943-9565 GCA_036752305.1 Burkholderiaceae bacterium | reverse complement strand
CGGCCTGCGTCTCGATGATGGGCAGCGCGGTCAGCGAGCCGGTCTTGCCCTTGACTTCACCCTTGGTGAAGGCTTCAACGTAGTCGGCGTTGACCCGGGCGGCACGCTCCAGCAGACGGCTGTGGAGGTAGAACACGCCGCCGGGGAAGGCTTCGCGGCCCGGCGGGCGGCGCAGCAGCAGCGAGACCTGACGGTAGGCAACCGCTTGCTTGGACAGATCGTCATAGATGATGAGCGCGTCCTGGCCGCGGTCACGGAAATACTCGCCCATCGTGCAGCCAGAGTAAGCAGACACGTACTGCATGGCAGCCGACTCCGATGCGGAGGCCGCCACCACGATGGTGTACGCCATGGCGCCATGCTGTTCAAGCGCGCGCACCACGTTCTTGATCGACGAAGCCTTCTGACCGATGGCAACGTAGACGCAGACCATGTCCTGGCCCTTCTGGTTGATGATCGTGTCGATCGCCACCGCCGTTTTACCGGTCTGGCGGTCGCCGATGATCAACTCCCGTTGTCCGCGACCGACCGGAACCATCGCATCGATGGACTTAAGTCCCGTCTGAACCGGCTGCGACACCGACTGACGCGCGATCACGCCGGGGGCGACTTTCTCGATCACGTCCGTCATCTTGGCGTTGATCGGGCCCTTGCCGTCAATGGGTTGGCCGAGCGCGTTGACCACACGGCCAATCAGCTCGGGGCCTACCGGCACTTCCAGAATGCGGCCCGTACATTTGACGGTATCACCTTCGGAAATATGCTCGTAGGCGCCCAACACGACGGCACCGACGGAATCGCGCTCGAGGTTGAGCGCCAGGCCGAATGTGTTGCCGGGGAATTCGAGCATTTCGCCCTGCATCACGTCGGACAGGCCGTGAACACGCACGATACCGTCGGTCACCGAGACCACGGTGCCCTGGTTGCGGATGTCGGCGCTGGCGGCCAGCCCCTCGATGCGGCTTTTGATGAGTTCGGAAATTTCCGCGGGATTGAGTTGCATGACTCTTTCCTTATTCGATAAATGGAGCGGCCTGGCACGCCTCGCAGAGGCTTGCCATCAGGCCGTAAGAGCGACTTTCATTTGTTCAAGGCGAGCCTTGATCGAGGTGTCGAGCACCTCGTCGCCGACCACCACGCGCACTCCGCCGATCAGGTCGGGCGTCAGGCGCTGGGAGAGCTGGAGCTTGCGCCCAAAGCGGCGCTCCAATGGCGCGCGCAACGAGTCCAAATCCCCGCCGGCCAGCGTAAACGCGGTGTAGATGACCGCATCGGCCGACCCACCCTGCGAGTTCTTGAGCGCACGGAACTGCTCCGCGATTTCGGGCAGCACCGACAGCCGCCCGTTCTCGATGACGGTACGCAGGAAGTTGGCGCCCTGTGGAGGCAACGGATCGCCACCCATCACCCCGGTCAACAAGCCATAGACCTGATCATTGGTGGCGTTGGGGTTGGCGGCAAAAGCCTGCAGTTGCGGGTCGCGCGCGACAGTGGCGGCCTTGTCCAGCCAGCCTTCAACGGCGGCAAGATCGGCCGTACCGGCGCGGAACAGGGCCTCGGCGTAGGGTCGGGCTATCGTGGCAAGTTCGGCCATGGAGATCGTCCTCGCGGCTACAGCTCGCTCTTCAGGCGGCTGAGCAGATCGGCGTGCACCTCGGCATTGACTTCCTTGTGCAATATCTGCTCGGCGCCCTTGACAGCCAAAACGGCGACTTGCGCGCGCAGCAATTCACGTGCCTGCACCGACTGCTGTTCGGCTTCGACCTTGGCGGCGGCGATGATTTTGTTGCCTTCTTCGGTGGCCCGCGCCTTGGCTTCCTCGACGATCGCCTGCGCGCGACGCTCGGCATCGGCCAAGCGAGCGGCGGTCTCGTTGCGCGACTTCGCCAATTCCTCCTCGACCCGCTTGTTGGCGGCGGTCAACTCGGTTTTGGCTTTGTCGGCGGCGGCGAGGCCATCGGCAACCTTCTGGGCCCGCTCGTCCAGCGCCTTGGTGATCGGCGGCCAAACGAACTTCATCGTAAACCACACCAGGATCGCGAAGACAACGGCCTGAAAAAACAGGGTAGCGTTGATACTCACGGCGTACTCCCTATCAATGGAGAAAGGGGACGGGTGATTACTTCAGCACGAAAGGGTTGGCGAAGGCGAACATCATCGCGATACCAACGCCGATCAGAAAAGCAGCGTCGATCAGGCCGGCGAGCACGAACATCTTGCCTTGGAGTTCGTTCATCAGTTCGGGTTGGCGAGCAGCAGCTTCAAGATACTTGGAGCCCATGATGCCAATGCCGATACAGGCGCCGATGGCGCCCAGACCAATGATGAGGCCAGCAGCGAGAGCGACAAAGCCGAGTACGTGTTCCATTTAAAGCTCCTGTGGAAAAAAAGGGATTGGTTGAGGGAAAAGGAAAAACGGTAGCCGTGGCGATCAGTGCGCGTCGTGCGCCTGTCCGACATACACGAGCGTGAGCATCATGAACACGAAGGCTTGCAAGCCGACGATCAGGATGTGGAAGATGGCCCAGACACTGCCGGCAATCACGTGCCCAACAGGCAACAGAATGCCCGACACGGAGGCAGCAAACGCGCCGCCCATCAGCGCGATCAGCATGAAGATCAGCTCGCCTGCATACATATTGCCAAACAGTCGCATGCCGTGAGAGACGGTCTTGGCGGCGAACTCGATCATTTGCATGATGAAGTTGAAGGGGTAAAGAAACCATTTGTCGCCAAAAGGTGCCGTGAACAGCTCATGAACCCAGCCGCCCACGCCTTTGATCTTCATGTTGTAGAAGATGCAGACAAACAACACTGAGATGGACAGGCCCAACGTGGTGGAAAGGTCCGCCGTGGGCACGACCCTGAAGTAATGAATCGAATGATCCAGATTGGTCCAGGCAAACAGCTTGTGAAACAAATCGACGGGCAAAAAGTCCATCGAATTCATCAGGAAAATCCACAAAAACACCGTGAGTGCAAGCGGCGCGACGATCTTGCGGCTCTGCGCGTTGTGCACCAGGCCCTTGGCCTGGTTGTCCACGAATTCAACGAGAATTTCCACGGCAGCCTGGAAACGACCCGGTACGCCAGAAGTGGCGCTGCGCGCCGCGCGGTACAGCAACCAGCAACCGACGACGCCCAACAAGACCGACCAGATCACCGAGTCGATATTGACGACGCCAAAGTCGATCACCCCCTTCATTGGGCGGTTTTGCCAGTGTTGCAGGTGGTGAACGATGTATTCACCAGCCGTTGGGCCGTTAGCAGCAGCAGATTCAGCAGACATGGGTCATCACCACAAACAACTTGAACGTCAATTCACAAACAAACATTCGTCAGACCTTCGCCGAGGGCGCCGCGAACACACGACGCCAACCCAACGCCAGCCAGTAGACCTTCATCGCGAGCAGCATGCCAATCAGCATCGCCGGCCAACTCAAGGCCTCAACCACCCGCGGCGCCAGCGCCAACAAGGCCACCGTAAGCGCGATCTTGACAAACTCCCACATAAAGAACGCAAACACCGCAGCGCCCGCGTTCAGCGACGACATCTTTCCGACCAGCCCCCGCGCAAACAGCGCAGCGGGAATCACCACCGCCGCGGCACCATATGCTGCGGACCACCCCACCGAGGCACGCCCCGTGAGCAGCGCGGCCATCAGAGCCGTCGCCACACCCACGACCACTTGCGCAAGCAACACCCGAATCAGCGACAGCTGGGGCTGCTCGCGGCGCAGGGCTGCGGCCTCCCCGGCCGTCAGCGGCCGGAACTCGTCGTCTTCAGGGGAAACCGGCTCGGCCTCTCGCTTGTGCGCAGCGACTCCGGGCGGAATTGTCGGCATCGGAATTACGCCCAGGTTACAAGACACGCTGCCACGCAGGCGAGGCAGTTGCGAACGGCTCAGCCATTTCGATCAAAGCCTTTGATTATATGGACAAATTGGCGCGCTCTCTGCCCCCACCCGTGCACAGTGCGTCCAGTCACCGCACAATCGCTTGATGCTCGATCCACCACTTCTCGCTCGCGGCTTGCGCGTGCTGGCATTGTCATTGCTCTGGATCGGGTTGCTCGGCGGCTGCAGCTACACACCGCGCTATCAGAATACGAGTGGTGTGGCGGTCGCCAAGCCGTTTGGCGACCTGATCCGCTGGCGGTGGAATGCCTGGCAACAGGACCTGCCTCCTATCCCTGCGGGACCTACGCCCAGCGTGGCGCCAGACATGGCGCGCATCCAACGGCCCAGCGCAGCGCAGGTGACTTGGGTGGGCCACGCCACAGTGCTCGTGCAGGCCGACGGCCTCAATGTGCTCACCGATCCCATCTTCAGCGAGCGGGCCTCACCCTTGAGCTTCTTGGGCCCTCGACGCGCGCAGCCACCGGGCGTGGCGCTGGTCGATCTCCCGCCGATCGACGTCGTGGTGATTTCCCACAATCACTACGACCATCTCGATCGTCCCAGCATCGAGGCGCTCGCCCGGCGCTCCTCTCAGACCTTGTTTCTCGTACCGCTGGGGCTCAAGGGCTTCATGGAAGACGCTGGCGCACGCCGCGTGGTCGAGCTTGGCTGGTGGCACAGCCAGGAAGAGCGTGGCGTGCGCTTCATGCTCACCCCGGTGCAGCACTGGTCCGCGCGCGGCCTGTTCGACCGCTTCGAGACGCTCTGGGGCGGCTGGGCCATGCAGGGCCCGGGCTTGGTGTGGACGTTCAGCGGCGACACCGGCTATCACGCGGCGGATTTCCGCGCCACCCGCGAGCGCTTGCTGCCCAGGCGAATCGATCTGGCGCTCATTCCCATCGGCGCTTATGAGCCTCGCTGGTTCATGCGCGATCAGCATGTCAACCCTGACGATGCCGTGAACATTGCGCGCGATCTCGACGCGCGCCAAGCCCTTGGCATCCACTGGGGCACCTTTGAATTGACCGACGAAGCGCTCGACCAGCCCCCGCGTGACCTGGCCGACGCCAAACGCCGCGCGGGCCTGGGGCCAGGACAGTTCGAGGTGATGGCCGTCGGGGAGACCCGCGCCGTCGCGGTGCCGTAGGAAAACCATAATCCGTCTCATGAGCGCATCCGATTTGCTCCCCCTGCCCTGCTACCTCGACGGTCGATACGGCGTACTGCCCGATGCCCGGGTCAGTGTCATGGATCGTGGGTTCATCTTCGGCGATGGCGTATACGAAGTCGTGCCCGTCTACGGTCGCGCACCGTTTCGCATCCACCAGCATCTGGCACGCCTTGAGCGCAGCCTGACTGAATTGCGCATCGTCAATCCATACGACGACGCCACCTGGCGCGGCATCGTCGCCACGCTCGTTGAGCGGTACGACGCAGGGCCCTGGAGTGCGGGGCAAAAGATCGCCAAACTCATATACCTGCAGGTCACGCGCGGCGTCGCGATGCGCGAACACCCCATGCTTCCTGGCCTTGTGCCCACCGTGTTCGCCATGTGCTCGGCCCTGCCCCGTCCCGGACAGGAATTGCGGGAGCACGGCATAGCCTGCGTCACGGCCGACGATTTCCGCTGGGAAAAAGCACACATCAAGAGCACCAGTCTGCTGGGCGCCGTCATGGCTCGGCAGATCAGCGTGGATGCGGGCGCCGCCGAAACCCTGATGTTCCGCCACGGGTTTCTTTCCGAGGCCGCCGCGAGCAACATCTGGGTCGTCAAGGATGGCGCCGTCCAGGGGCCGCCGAAGAACCACCTCGTGCTCGAGGGCATCCGCTATGGCTATCTGGAGGAGCTCTGCGCGCGACACGGCGTTCCGTTCAGGCTACGGCCCATCAGCCGCGACGAAGTCTTGGCCGCCGACGAACTGCTGATCACCTCGGCGTCCAAGGAGATCCTCCCGATCACCACGCTTGATGGCCAGCCGGTGGGAAATGGCCGCCCTGGCGCGGTCTACCGCGCGCTGCGCCAAGCCTATGACGACGACATCGCGGCGCTCATGCTCGCGAACATCCCTGAACAAGGAGAAGCCGGATGAACACCCCTACCCCCTCCCCGGTCCCACCTGATCGCGAGCCACTGATCACGTTCCCGAGCCGCTTTCCCATCAAGGTCATGGGCGCCAAGGCCGAGGGCTTTCCCGAGGCCATGACCCACATCGCACGCCAGTTCGACCCGGCCTTCGGCCCCGCGGACATCGAACACCGCGAAAGCAGCAAAGGCAACTACACCGGCCTGACACTCATCATCACGGCAACCAGCCGCGAGCAGCTCGACGAGATCTATCGCACACTTTCGACGCACCCCATGGTCAAAGTGGTGCTCTAGGCGGCGCAAGCGCTCGATGGACTGCCGGTTTCTCCCCCGCCCGAGCGCGTATGCGCTCACGCTGGAGAACATGCGGATCTGGGCCACCGATCCCTTGCCAGACCCCCACGAGCAGCTATGGATTTGCGAGCATCCCAGCGTCTTCACGCTCGGCCTGGCCGGGCGGCCCGAGCATTTGCTGAGCCCTGGCGGCATTCCCATCGTGCAAACCGACCGTGGCGGGCAAGTCACCTACCACGGCCTCGGGCAGGTGGTGGCCTATCCGCTGGTGGATCTGAAGACGCGCGGCTACTTCGTCAAGGAATACGTCTACCGTCTGGAGGAGGCCGTCATCCGCACGCTGTCCCGCTTTGGCGTAACGGGTCACCGCGTGGCGGGCGCTCCGGGGATTTATGTGCGTCTGGCCGACCCTTTTGGCCACGCGCCGCTGGCCCAGCGTCCGCGACGGCACGCGGACGGCGCGCAGACCGAGCCTGTTCCCGACTTCACCGGCCTGGGCAAGATCGCCGCTTTGGGCATCAAAGTCACCAACCACCGCGCCTACCACGGCCTGGCGCTGAACGTGGCCATGGACCTGGAGCCCTTTGACCGCATCAATCCCTGTGGATACGCTGGCCTTCGGACCGTCGATCTTTCTACAATCGGCGTCACGGTCACGTGGCACGACGCTGCCGAGACGCTGGCTGACCATCTGCTCTCCCTTTTGTAGCAGAAGAAAGAGTATTCATGTCCACACCCGTGGTGCGCGAAGCGCAATCCGTCGAAACCTACGACCCCAAGGCCAAGCAGAAGGCCGCCGCCAAGCTCAGTCGCATTCCCGTCAAGGTCGAGCCGCACGAGGTGCTGCGAAAGCCCGATTGGATCCGCGTCAAAGCGGGCAGTCCTTCCACGCGCTTCTATGAAATCAAGAGCATCCTGCGCGAAAACAATCTTGTGACGGTCTGCGAGGAAGCCTCGTGCCCAAACATCGGTGAGTGCTTCGGCCACGGAACAGCCACCTTCATGATCATGGGCGACAAGTGCACCCGTCGCTGCCCGTTTTGCGACGTGGGCCACGGCCGGCCCGACCCGCTGGACACCAGTGAGCCCGAGAACCTGGGCAAAACGATTGCCGCGCTCAAGCTTCAATATGTGGTCATCACCAGCGTGGACCGCGATGACCTGCGCGACGGCGGCAGTCAGCACTTCGTCGATTGCATCCGCGCAACGCGCAGCCATTCACCCGCCACGCGCATCGAGATCCTGACGCCCGATTTTCGTGGCCGAGACGACCGGGCACTGGAAATCCTCAAGGCAGCTCCACCCGACGTGATGAACCACAACCTGGAGACCGTGCCCCGCCT
>DAIOSZ010000155.1:0-1933 GCA_036752305.1 Burkholderiaceae bacterium | reverse complement strand
CCTGTACAAGGAAGCGCGGCCGGGCAGCGACTACGCCTTCAGTCTGAACCTGTTGAAAAAATTCAAGGCGCTGCACCCGCAGGTGCCCACCAAGAGCGGCCTGATGGTCGGCCTGGGCGAGACCGACGAGGAAATCCTGCAGGTGATGCGCGACCTGCGCGCCCATGATGTGGACATGCTCACCATCGGCCAGTACCTCGCGCCGTCGGGCAGCCATCTGCCGGTGCGGCGCTACGTGCACCCGGACACCTTCAAGATGTTCGAACGCGAGGCGTATGCCATGGGCTTCACCCATGCGGCGGTGGGTGCGCTGGTGCGCTCGAGCTATCACGCCGACAAGCAGGCGAGCGGCACGTTTTCTACCCTCGCGGCCACTTAGGCCGGGGCCAGCAGCGCGCGCTGCCCGATAGACCATGTTGCCCGCACAATGCCGCATGCGGGCAAATACCGTCCCCGCGCCGGCCACAGGCTGACACACTCGCATCCATGTTGACCGGTGATCTGCTGCGCCGTAGCAGCCAACGCTTTCCGAGCAAAGCCGCCATCATCTTTCGAGGTGGGGATGGCATCCGTCGCGTGCAAAGCTATGCCGAGCTGGAAGCCAGCGCCAATCGGCTTGCGCATGCGCTGCTCGGACTGGGTTTGCCCAAGGGAGCCAAGGTGTCGGTGCTCTCGCGCAATCTGCTCGAATACGGCGCCATTTTCTTTGGCACGGCGCGCACCGGGCTGGTCCTGAACAACGTCTCGGTGCTTTATGCGCCAGACGAACTGGCGTGGGTGCTGCACAAATCCGATACCGAAGCGCTGCTGCTTGACGCGGCCTTCCTGGACAAATGGAATGCCATCCGCGAGCAATGCCCGCGCGTGCAGCGCGTGATCGTGATTGGCGCCTCGCCTGAAGCCGCGCTGCCTCCGCGAGGCGTGCATTGGTCGGATTTTCTGGCTGGCCAGCACGATACCCCGCCGATGCTGGAACTCGACGAGCGCGAGCCGTTTTGCATGACCTATACCGGTGGCACGACGGGTCGCCCCAAGGGTGTGCTCATGAACCACCGCGCGCGGGCCGTCACCGCGCAAACGGTGGCGCACGAAGAGCGTCTGTGGGACAGCGACGTGGTGGCCATCGTCACTCCGCTGTTTCACGTGGCCGCGCTGAACATCATGTTCCAGCCGGCCGTGCTGGTGGGCGCAAGCTGCGTGTTCGTCGCGCCGTGGTCGCCCAGGCTTTTTCTGGATGCGGTGGAGCAAGAGGGCATCACCGCCGGCTTCATGGTGCCCACGCAGGCCAACCACGTGGCGACGCAACCGGACCTGGAGACGCGCCGCCTGCAAAGCTGGGCCAAGCTGTCCTTCGCGGGTGCCCCCATGCCGGACTGGGTCCAGGCAGAGCTGATGCGCCGTCTGCCCCATTTGAAGCTGACGCAGATTTACGGGCAATCCGAAATGGGCGTGATCGCCGCGCTGCCGCCCGCTTATCTGCCCGCCAAGCTCGGCAGCGTCGGGCGCCAGCCGTATAACGTGGATGTGGCGGTCCTGCGCGCCGACGGCACGCGCTGCGCGGCGGGAGAGCCCGGTGAAGTCGGTACGCGCGGCGATCAGGTCATGATGGGCTACTACGGCGAACCCGAGCAAACGGCGGCGTTCTTCAAGCTCGGCGGCGGCTGGGGCCTTTCGGGAGATGTGGGCGTGATGGACGAAGACGGCTTCATCACACTCATCGACCGGGCCAAAGACATGCTCATCTCCGGTGGCGAAAACGTGTATCCCAAAGAAATCGAGCAGGTGATCTACGCCCTGCCGCAAGTAGCCGAATGCGCCGTCTTCGGCATCCCCGACGACACCTGGGGTGAACTGCCCGCCGCGTATATTAACTCAACCCGGGGCAGGCGCTGACCGAGGCCGAAGTGGTCGCCCGCTGCGAGGCGCAACTGGC
>DAIOSZ010000154.1:3420-9578 GCA_036752305.1 Burkholderiaceae bacterium | reverse complement strand
ATTTGCGGCGCGGGCGGGCCGATTACTTCGCTAACATCGCGTTCTTGCGGCACCGCAGACTGCCGAGCCCAAATTCGAAGCGATGGAATCCGAACTCAACGACGTTCTAGCCCGGTTGGAAAAGCTCAACGCCATTGGCGTGGCGCTTTCCGCAGAGCGCGACATCGACCGCCTGCTCGAAAGCATTTTGGTTGCCGCCAAAAGCGTGACCCGAGCCGATGGCGGCACGGTCTACCTGATGAACGAGGCGGGCACGGCGCTGCGTTTTGAAATCATGCACACCGACAGCCTGGACATTCGTCGAGGTGGGACTTCCGGGGTGCCGGTGCGCTTGCCCGAACTGCCGCTCAAAGGGCTGAACGGCGAGCCGAACAACCAAGTCGTGGCGGTACACGCGGCGTTGTCGGATAAGACAATCAACATTCCTGACGTGAACACAGCGCAGGGCTACGACTTCACGGGCCCCAAGCGCATGGGGGCGATCACGGGCTACAGCACCGTGTCGCTGCTGACGGTGCCGATGAAAAACCACTCGGGCTACGTTATCGGCGTGTTGCAGCTGATCAATGCGCAGGAAGAAGGCTCCGGTCGCGTTGTCGAGTTTTCCAACACCGACCTCAGCCTGGTCGAATCCATGGCTTCACAGGCGGCCATCGTGCTGTCCAACCGCCAACTCGTGCGTGAACAGGAAAGGCTGTTCGAATCGCTGATTACGCTGGTCAACGAAGCCATTGACGAGAAATCGGCCCATACCGGCGGACATTGCCAACGCGTTCCGCGCTTGACCATGATGCTGGCCGAGGCGACACACGGCACCACCGAAGGCGCGCTGTCGGGTTTCCGCATGGACGAGGCAGGGCGTTACGAGTTGCGCATCGCGGGTATGTTGCACGACTGCGGCAAGATCACGACGCCGGTGCACGTGGTCGACAAAGCGACCAAATTGCAGACGCTGTACGACCGCATCGGTCTGATCGATACTCGCTTTGAGGTGCTGCGCCGGGACGCGGAAATTGACGCGCTGCGCCGTCGCCTCGCCGCGCGTGAGGGAGAAACTCAGGAAACCGATGCGCAGATCGCCGCCCATCTGGCGGATGACCTCGCTTTGCTGACCGAAGAGCAGGCGTTCCTGCGCCGTTGCAACCGTGGCAGCGAGGCCATGCAGGCCGAAGACCTTGCCCGCGTGGCTGAGATCTCTCAGCGCCGCAGATGGCGCTTTGGTGGGGACGCCGCTGCTTCGCCGCAGCCGTTCCTCAGTCCCGACGAGTTGGAGAATCTGTCGATCCGCGCAGGCACGCTCACGGGCGAAGAGCGGCAGGTGATCAACCAGCACATCAGTTCGACGATCCGAATGCTGGAAAAGCTGCCGTGGCCCGATCATCTGAAGCGCGTGCCGGAGTTTGCCGGGGGGCACCACGAGCGCATGGATGGCACAGGCTATCCGCGCGGCCTCAAGGCCTCGCAGATGTCGATTCAAGCTCGCATCATGGCGATTGCCGACATCTTTGAGGCGCTCACGGCCAGCGACCGGCCATACAAATCGCCGATGAAAATTTCCCAGGCCATGGACATTTTGTGCAATTTCGCCACGACGGGGCACATTGATCCCGACCTGTTCGAGGTGTTCGTCAAGCGTCGCGTCTATGAGCGTTACGCCGACGAATTTCTGGCGCCTGCCCAGGTGGACGATGTGAATGACGTGGCCTTGCTGGAGAAGGTGCGCGCATTTCGCGCGCAGAGCGCCCTTACTTCATGAGTGACGGCAGCCACAGACTCACCCCGGGAAAGGCCAGCAGCAAGCCCAGCGTGACCACCAGCACCAGCACAAACGGCCAGCAGCCGCGAAAAATGCTACCCAGTCCCACGCCCGGCAACAAGGTGTTGATGACGAACAGGTTCATGCCCACCGGCGGCGAGATCAGGCCGATCTGAATCACCATCACGATCAACACGCCGAACCACACCGGATCGAAGCCCAGCGAAACCACGATGGGAAAGAACAGCGGAATGGTCAGCAGCACCATTGTCAGTTCTTCCATCACGGTGCCCAGAATCACGTAGATCACCATCATCGCGCCCACGATCATCACGGGCGACAGGCCCAGGTGGGTGATCCAGTTTTTCAGGTCGCCGGGCATCGTCGTGAAGTTCACGAAATTGGCAAACACGGTCGCGGCGATCAGCAGCGTGAACAGCATGGCCGTGGTACGTGCCGATTCGATGAGCACCGTCTTCAGGTCGTGCATCGACAGGCGTCCACGCGCCAGTGCGAACAAGAAGGCGCCAGCCGCGCCGATGCCCGCACCTTCCGTGGCCGTGAAGATGCCGCCATAAATGCCGCCCAGCACCACCACGACCAACAGCAGCACGCCCCAGATGCCGCGCAGCGCCGCCCAACGCTCGGCCCAGGTGTAGCGCTCGCCCGCGGGCGCGTGCTCGGGGTCCAGCGAAGTCATGACGACGACGGCCGCCATCAGCAGAGCCGCCGTCAACAGGCCCGGGATCACGCCCGCCGCGAACAGCTTGCCGATGTTGGTCTCCGTGACGATGCCGTAGATCACCATGATGGTCGAGGGCGGAATCATGATGCCCAACGTTCCGCCCGAGGCCATGACGCCGGTAGACAGCTCGTCGCTGTAGCCAAGTTTTTTCATCGAAGGATAGGCGACCTTGCTCATCGTCGCCGCCGTGGCGATGGACGACCCGCAGATCGCGCCAAAGCCCGCGCAAGCGGCGATCGTGGCGTGCGCCAGGCCGCCCTTGAAATGTCCGATGAACGTATAGGCCGCGTGGAACAATTCGTGCGCAAGTCCAGCGCGCGCGACGAAGTTGCCCATCAGAATGAACAGCGGAATCACCGACAGCGTGTACGCAAACCCGGTTTCCTGCACCACCTGCGCGGCGCTGGCCATGGCTGGCTCCCAACCGCGCGCCAGGCCCGTGCCGACAAAACCGACCAGGCCCATGGCCACGGCAAGGGGCACGCGCAGCAACGCCAGTGCAAAGATGGCGGCAAAGCCAATGAGCGCTTCCGTCACAGCGTGCCTCCTTCGACGCTCTCCTCGTCGTCCAGGCCTGGCTTCCCGATCAGGTACAGGTGCACCAGGCCGGTGATCGCGCACAGCACGCTCATGCCGTAGATGAACGGAGCCTTGAGGATTTTCAGTTGCGCGGTGGTCTCGCCGTTGGCCATGAACTGGTCGCCGTGGCGCCACATCAGCCAGGCAACCGCCAGCAACACGGTGCCGCACAACAGGTTGACCAAGCCGCGCTGCACCCACTTGACGCTGCGCGGCAAGTAGGCATCCAGCGAATCGAATACCACGTGTTCGCCGCGCGCCGACACCAGTGGCAGCGCGGCAAAGATCACCACCACCATCAGCAACTCGGTCAATTCGAGCGAACCGGGGATCGAATGGTCGAGGAACTTGCGGCCGCCCACGTCAAGGAAGGTGAGCGCCATGATGGCAAAGAGCGCGATGCCGGCGAGCACTCCGGCCGTATTTTCAAGCAACTTGTTCACGGGAACAGTCCTGTTGGAGGGTGGCCCCAGGAAACGAAAACGGCACCCGCCAGACGAGCAGGGTGCCGCGAGGTTTCGGGAACGGGGCTATTTTTCGAGCTTGGCGATTTCGGCGCGGAATTCCGCGAGCACCTTGGCCGGGTCAGCCAGACCCTTCGTCTTGGCCTCCGTTACCCATTTTTGCTCCAGCGGCGCAATCTTTGCCTTGACCTCGCCGACAAACTTGGCATCCGCCTTGGTGATCTGCACGCCATTGGCCTGCATCAGCGCGGTGGCGCGGCGGTCGGCCTTATCCCATTCGCGGCCGATGATCCGGGCGATGTTTTCGCCCGAAACGGCGTCCACCACCTTCTTGTCTTCGGGACTCAGCTTGTCGTACTTGCCCTGGTTCATCATGAACACGAAGCTGACGTTGTACAGACCGCCAGGAAAGGTGGTCGCGTACTTGATGATCTTGTCGATTTTGAACGACTCCGTGGATTCGGCGGGAAACAGGGTGCCGTCCATCACGCCGCCGGACAGCAATTCGTACGAATCGGTCGCGGGCTTGAGCGTGGGGTTCCAGCCCAGGGCCTTGGCGATGTCGTTGACCATGCCGCCGCCCACGCGGAACTTCAGGCCTTGACCGTCTTCCACCTTGGTGAGCGGGCGCTTCGTGTTGAAGGCGATACCGGGGCCATGCGTAAAGAACGTCAGGACACGCACACCCTTGTGCTCATCGGCAAACGCCGGGTACTTGGAGGCGATGCGCGCAAAGGCCACGCCCACCGTCTCGGCCGAGTTGCCTAGGAAAGGCAGTTCACCCATGGCGGGCAGCGCAAACCGGCCCGGCGTATAGCCATGCACCGTGAAGGACACGTCGGCCAAGCCGTTCTTCACCGCGTCAAAGGTTCCGGGCGGCGCCGACACCGCGCGCGGCAGGATGTTGCACTTCACACGGCCCGAGGTGCCTTTTTCAACCTGATCGCACCACTCCTTTTGCGCCACCGACAGCGCATGCGTCGGCGGGAGCCACGACGAGGCGGCCAGCACCGTCTGTGCCATGGCACCGGCGCTGCCCAACGCGAGCACGGTTGCGAAAGCGGCTTTCTTCATAGGACTCCTCAAGAAACGAATGAAACAAGACCCCGTGAGGGGGTCATGAGGCAACTATAGTCCTGATAGCGTGCCCACCGGCCTATGGCTTTCCCGAATTCACCGACCGATCAGTCGGTAAATTTTTCACGTCGGGCGCCTAGCGCAATCTGTCGTCGATCTGTCGTGGCAACGACAGACTACCCGGAACGCACACTGTAAACTCATATCTGTCCCAGGCCGCATTAAAAAAAGAACGATCGTTCTTTTTGTAGAATTGTTCGCCTGTATCTTCCGATACAACCCCAAAACGGAGCCAACCTCATGAAAGCATTGGTCGCGGTCAAGCGCGTGGTCGACTACAACGTCAAGGTACGTGTCAAATCAGATCAGACTGGCGTGGACATCGCCAACGTCAAGATGAGCATGAATCCCTTTGACGAAATCGCCGTCGAGGAGGCGGTGCGGCTGAAGGAAAAGGGTGCGGTGACCGAGATCATCGCCGTCTCCTGCGGCGTGAGCCAATGCCAGGAAACGCTGCGCACCGCCATGGCCATTGGCGCCGACCGAGCCATCCTGGTGGAAACCGACGCCGAGCTGCAGCCGCTGGCCGTGGCCAAGCTGCTCAAGGCCGTATGCGACAAGGAGCAGCCCGGCCTCGTTATTCTGGGCAAGCAGGCCATTGACGACGACGCCAATCAGACCGGCCAGATGCTCGCCGCGCTGGCCGACATGCCGCAGGCCACGTTTGCCTCCAAGGTCGAGATCGATGGCGGCAAGGCCAAGGTCACGCGCGAGATCGACGGCGGCCTCGAAACCCTGTCGGTCAGCCTGCCCGCCGTGGTCACCACCGACTTGCGCCTGAACGAGCCGCGCTACGTGACCTTGCCCAACATCATGAAGGCCAAGAAAAAGCCGCTGGAGACGTTCAAGCCCGCCGACCTCGGCGTGGACGTGACCCCGCACCTGCAAACGCTCAAGGTCAGCGAGCCGCCCAAGCGCAGCGCCGGGGTCAAGGTGCCCGACGTCGCCACGCTGGTGGCCAAGCTGAAGAACGAAGCCAAGGTGATTGGCTGAAATGACGGATGACCTTGCGGCCTTGCCGCTCGATGACGCCGCTTGAGCGGCATGACGCGTCCGTCATCCGTCATCGACGCGCCGCACGGTTGCCTGTCATGCGCCGCCCGCCGCTGCCCCATATGAATTTCAGGAGTTTTCCATGACCGCACTCGTCATTGCCGAACACGACAACACCGCCGTCAAGAGCGCCACGCTCAACACCGTCACCGCCGCCGCCGCTTGCGGGGGTGACGTCCATGTCCTCGTCGCCGGCTATCAGGCTGGCGCCGCGGCCGAGGCGGCCGCCAAGATCGCCGGTGTGGCCAAGGTGCTGCACGCCGACGGCGAGCAACTGGCCCACGGCCTGGCGGAAAACGTCGCGGCCCAGGTGCTCGCGCTCGCCAGCGGCTATAGCCACATCCTGTTCCCGGCCACGGCCGGCGGCAAGAATGTGGCACCGCGCGTGGCCGCCAAGCTCGACGTGGCCCAGATCAGCGACATC
>DAIOSZ010000154.1:0-3410 GCA_036752305.1 Burkholderiaceae bacterium | reverse complement strand
ACATCACCAAGGTCGATTCGCCCGACATCTTCGAGCGTCCCATCTATGCGGGCAACGCGATCGCCACTGTCAAGAGCCTGGACGCCACAAAGGTCATCACGGTGCGCACCACGGGCTTCGACCCGGCGGGCGCCACCGGTGGGTCGGCCAGCGTGGAAGCCGTCGCCGCCGTGGCTGACAGCGGCAAGGCTGGCTTTCTCGGCTCCGAAATCGCCAAGAGCGAGCGCCCGGAACTCACGGCCGCCAAGATCATCGTCTCCGGCGGCCGCGCGCTCGGTTCAGCGGAAAAATTCAATGAAGTCATCACGCCTCTGGCCGACAAGCTCGGCGCCGCCATCGGTGCCAGCCGCGCTGCGGTGGACGCCGGCTACGCCGCCAACGACCTGCAGGTCGGGCAGACCGGCAAGATCGTGGCGCCGCAGCTCTACATTGCCGCCGGCATTTCCGGTGCCATCCAGCACCTGGCCGGCATGAAGGACAGCAAGGTCATCGTCGCCATCAACAAGGACGAGGAAGCGCCCATCTTCAGCGTGGCCGACTATGGCTTGGTGGCCGACCTGTTCACCGCCGTTCCCGAAATGGTCAAGGCGCTGTAATTTCCAGCGGCGACCGGTTCCACAAGGCATCGCACGCGATGCCTTTTTTGCATTCACACGAGAAAGACGCACCATGAGTTACATCGCCCCCGTCAAGGACATGCTCTTCAACATTGAGCACCTGGCGCGTATCGACCAGGTGGCGCGGATGCCGGGCTTCGAAGAGGCCGGACTTGAAACCGCGCAGGCCGTGCTGGAGGAGTGCGCCAAGTTCAACGAAGGCGTGCTCGCGCCCTTGAACGTCGAGGGCGACCGCAACCCGTCGCACTGGAAAGACGGCGCGGTGATCACCACGCCCGGCTTCAAGGAGGCGTTCAGGCAATTTGCCGAAGGCGGCTGGCAAGGCTTGCAGCACCCGGCGGACTTCGGCGGCCAGGGTCTGCCCAAGACCATCGGCTCGGCCTGCGGCGAAATCCTCAACAGCGCCAACATGAGCTTTGCGCTGTGCCCGCTGCTGACCGACGGCGCGATCGAGGCGCTGCTCACCGCCGGCAGCGACGAACTCAAGTCCATCTACCTTGAAAAACTGGTCGCCGGTCAATGGACCGGCACGATGAACCTCACCGAGCCCCAGGCCGGCTCCGATCTGGCCGCCGTGCGCACCCGCGCCGAGCCCCAGCCCGACGGCAGCTACAAGATCTTCGGCACCAAGATCTTCATCACCTACGGCGAGCACGACATGGCCGAGAACATCGTCCACCTCGTGCTGGCGCGCGTGGCGGGCGCGCCCGAGGGCGTCAAGGGCATCAGCCTCTTCGTCGTGCCCAAGTTCATGGTCAACGCCGACGGCTCGCCGGGCGCGAGGAACGACGTGCACTGCGTCTCCATCGAGCACAAGCTGGGCATCAAGGCCAGCCCCACCGCCGTGCTCCAGTTTGGCGACCACGGCGGCGCGGTGGGCTACCTCGTGGGCCAGGAGAACCGCGGCCTTGAATACATGTTCATCATGATGAACGCCGCCCGTTTCGCGGTGGGCGTGCAAGGCATCGCGGTCGCCGAGCGTGCCTACCAGAAGGCCGTCGCCTACGCCAAGGAGCGCGTGCAGAGCCGCCCGGTCGATGGCTCGGTCCCGCGCAGCGCGACCATCATCCACCACCCCGACGTGCGCCGCATGCTGATGACGATGCGCGCCTACACCGAGGGCTGCCGCGCGATGGCCAGCGTGGCCGCCGCCGCTTACGACGCCGCGCACCATCACCCCGACGCTGCGGTGCGCAAGGACAACCAGGCCTTCTACGAATTCCTGGTTCCGCTGGTCAAGGGTTTTTCCACCGAAATGAGCCTGGAGGCCACCAGCCTGGGCGTTCAGGTGCATGGCGGCATGGGCTTCATCGAGGAGACCGGCGCCGCGCAGTACTACCGCGATGCCAAGATTCTGACCATCTATGAAGGCACCACGGCGATCCAGGCCAACGATCTGGTCGGCCGCAAGACCGGCCGCGACGGCGGGCAGACCGCCAAGGCCATTGCCGCCCAGGTGCAGAAAACCGCCGACGAACTCCGCTCCCATGCCAGCCCGTCGGCGCAGGCCATCGCCGCCCGGCTGGAAGCCGCGCGCCAGGCCTTTCTCGACGTGGCGGAGTTCACCGTCGCGCGCGGCAAGAGCGAGCCCAACGCGGTCTACGCCGGCAGCGTGCCCTACCTGCGCCTGGCGGGCCTGCTGGTCGCGGGCTGGCAGATGGGCCGCGCCTGGCTCGTGGCCGACGCCCAGGCGGCGGCGGGCAACGACGCCCCCTTCATGCAGGCCAAGCAGGTCACTGCGCGCTTCTTTGCCGACCACCTGCTCAGCCAGGCGCCGGCGCTGCGCGACGCCATCGTGCACGGGGCCGAAAGCGTGATGGCCTTGCCGATGGACGCGTTCTGAGCGTGCATTCGCGCGCAACGAGAACTCTTGATTTTGTAGCTGCCCGTGGACGGTTTTAAAGGGTTTAGGGCAGAATTCGTTCCAAAAATGGCCGTTTTTTCTCCCCCTCGGGCCCTCCCTGAAAGGCATTGAATGTCCAAGATCCCCGCCGTGTTGCAACGCGTTGCCAAGTTTCCGGTGATCGGCTCGCCCCTGTTCATCATCAGCAACCCCAAGCTCGTGATCGCCCAGTGCACCAACGGCGTGATCGGCTCCATGCCCGCGCTCAACGCGCGCCCGGCTTCGCAGCTCGACGAATGGCTGCACGAAATCACCGAGGCGCTGGCCGCGCACGACCGGGCGAACCCGGGCAACCCTTCGGCGCCGTTCGCCATCAACCAGATCGTCCACAAAAGCAACGACCGGCTCGACCACGACATGCAGCTGTGCGCCAAGTACAAGGTGCCGGTCATCATCACCAGCCTGGGCGCGCGCGAGGACGTCAACCAGGCCGTGCACGCCTGGGGCGGGGTGTCGGTCCGTGAGATCAGGAGCGTACCCTGGGGCGGGGTGGTGATGCACGACGTGATCAACAACGTGTTCGCGCACAAGGCCATCGACAAGGGTGCCGACGGCTTGATCCCGGTGGCGGCCGGCGCGGGCGGGCATGCCAGCGCCAAGAGCCCGTTTGCCATGATCCAGGAAATCCGCCAGTGGTTCGATGGTCCGGTGGCGCTGTCGGGCGCCATTGCCTCGGGCGGCGCCATCCTGGCCGCGCAGGCCATGGGCGCCGACTTTGCCTACATCGGCTCGGCTTTCATCGCCACGCACGAGGCGCGCGCGGTGGATGCCTACAAGCAGATGATCTGCGACAGCAACTCCGACGACATCGTCTACTCCAACTTCTACACCGGCGTGCTGGGCAACTACCTCAAGGGCAGCATCCGCAACGCCGGCATGGACCCCGACAA
>DAIOSZ010000153.1:257-9745 GCA_036752305.1 Burkholderiaceae bacterium | reverse complement strand
CTCAGCTTCGTCCTGGTTGCTGACGGTCTTCGTGGTTTGTGTTAACACGCCCTAGCTCCACAAAGCCTATCATCCCGTGGTGAACGAAATTTGGCAAAGTGGAAACAAAAGTTACCCGAGCAACTGGATTGAATTTCAGGACTGGTTTGCCACCGAAGATTCGGCCGATGCTCGCCGGCCCGAAGACGTCACCGTCCCGCTCTGATTCAGCGCCTAAATTCAGACCGGATACAGCACAAGAACGCGGAGATCGTTCTTATGGAGCCGGCAAATCCGCTTCGAAAGATTTGAAGAGTGCCACCAAGGTTTGCCTTAGCCACTGGTTGGCAGGGTCCATATGTACTCGCGCGTGCCAAAACAACAAGATTTCATAAGGATCGAGTTCCACTGGCAACGGCATCACGCGCAATGGAATCATTTTCGCAAACCGGTCAGCCACCCGGCTCGGCATGGTGACGACCAGATCTGATCCCGGGACGACGAAGGGCAGCGCCAGGAACTCGGGAACGACCAGACCAATCTGGCGAACCACATTGTGACGCGCCAGTTGCTGGTCGACCATCCAGTGCGCCATGCCGCTGGAGTCGGCGATGGCGTGCGGTGACTGCTTGTACGCCTCGAAGCTCATTCCTTGGGCAAATAGCTCATTGTCCAGCGATGCGACACATACATAACGCTCGTGGAACAGCAAGCGCTGGTGAAAGCCGGTAGTCATTGTTGTGATGTGACCCACCGCCATATCGACCTGACCCACCTCCAAGGCACTCCCTTGGTTCTTCTCAGGAAGGCGGCTGACATGAATGCGTACCCCGGGTGCCTGCTCGCGCAAGTAAGCCAGCAATTGTGGGAGCATCGTCAACTGTCCAGCCTCGCTCATGTACAGAGAGAAGATGCGGCTGGCATCGGCGGGAACAAAACTGCGGCCGCCCCGAAGTCCTTCACGTAGCAGCAGCAACGCATTGTGCACAGCTGCACATAACTGTTCGCCGTACGGCGTCGGCTGCATGCGCTGTGAGGTGCGTACAAATAGAGGGTCGCCAGTCTCTTTACGCAATCGCGCCAGGGAATGGCTGGCTGCCGATTGCGACAAGCCGACTACTTCCGCGGCGGACGACAGGTTGCCAGTCTCAGCTATCGCTTCGACAAGACGCAACTGAGTCAATTCCAGGTTCTCCATATGCACCCGATGCATTTTACCTATGACTTTCATGATGTCGACAACAGGAAAGCCCAAAACTACCATTGAGCTCAATCAAAAAGCATCGACAAAAGAAGCATCTCGCGATTTTCATGAACTGAATGCATCAACCCGCGGCAACAGGAAATAAATGTCACATGATTGAGTCCCACACCATTTACACATGTCCCTCCGGCGACGTCACCTTGGCTTATCGCCTTTTCGGTCGGCGAGACCCCGACGCCCTGGCGACTAGGACCCCGGTGCTGTTCATTCACGGTCTGTCGTATTTTTCTTACGACTGGGTTAACTTCGGTACGCGACTGTGCACCGACCGCCTGGGCTGCGCCATGGACATGCGTGGTTTCGGGGACTCGACGTACAGCCCAGCGGGCGATTACTCTGTGACCACCATGGCAGACGATATCGCTCACCTGCTCGATCATTTGCGGTGGGACAAGGTGATCCTGGTCGCGCATTCGATGGGCGGGCGCAGCGCCACCTGCTTCGCAGCGGCCAATCCCGCAAGAGTCGCCGGCTTGGTACTGGTCGACTGGTCGCCCGAGAACGCGCCCGCCGGATCGAAGCGCGTTGCCAACACTGTCGCGGCCACACCCGACACCTTTGCTACCGTGGCCGATGCGATGCGCTATTTTGGAACCGACCCGGACTCACCGGATGGCGCCGACAAGCGGGCTCGCTTCGAGGCCTACACCAGGCCGGTCGCTGGTGGGTTCGCCATTAAGCGCGATTCTTTTTTCCGCGACCAGTTCAGGCGTCAGCTCGAAACCGGTGAGGCGCCCAAGCGCGGAGTGGACCTTTGGCAGCTACTGAGCGATGTCGTTGTCCCTACTCTCGTGCTGCGCGGGACGCGATCGGACCTCTTCGCGGCCGAAACATTGCCCAAAGTACTGCAAAAAAATCCACGTATCCAGGCGCAAGAGATCGAAGCCGGACACCACGTTGCCGGCGACAACCCCGAGGCGGCAATAGCCACCATTCGCCCTTTTATCAACTCACTGGAACAAGCATGACCCTCATTAGCCAACGCTCTGCCACACCGATGCGCGGCATCGATCACCTCGCCTTCGTCACCGACGACCTCCCTGCAACAATGGACTTCTATACCCGCGTGCTGCAAATGCAGCTCGTGCACGTGCGCCGCGTGCCCTTCGAGCGGGACCGTGGTCAGCCGCCCCATGACAACCTGCGCCACTACTTCTTCGACATGGGTCATGATCAGCTCCTTGCCTTTTTCGAGTATCCAAAGGGCTTGCAGCGGCAGAACCGGGACTTGCCCGGCGGCATGCAGCACATCGCTTTCTACGTTCCTCCGGAGAAGTTCGAAGCGCTGCTGGCGAACGTAAAGCAGCAGGGCGTCGACCTGATTGGCCCCATCGCGCTTGGCGGCCGCTTCTGGTCCGCGTACTTTTATGACCCGAATGGCATTCGCCTCGAGCTCGCCACCAACCGCCTGCCAAATCCGGGCGGGATCGTGGAGTCGGTGCTCCAGAGCGAGGCGGAGGCGCGCGAAGAACTGTCCACGCTGTTCAACGATCCTGCAACAGTCCAGTCCTGGCTCGACCGCATGCCGCTGAAGGCCGTCCAGACGCAATAAACCCGCCAATGACACTGTATTCCAAGAAAAAACCAAGGAGACTGAACATGCACCCACAAATATCAATTACTCGCCGCCAATTGTTGGCGGGATGCACGGTCCTCGCTGCGCAGATGGGGTCAGACGCCTTGTGGGCCCAGGAAGTCGTCAAAGTGCTCGTCGGATTCCCTGCGGGCGGCGCGATCGATGCCACGGCCAGAGTCTATTCAAATGCGACTAGCAGCTTAGGAACAATGATCGTCGAGAATCGCGCGGGCGCGGCGGGAAACATCGCGGCGGGCACATTGGCGCAATCCCGTCCCGATGGCAACACGCTGATGCTTGCCCCAGTCAACGTCTATTGCATTTCGCAAGCGCTCTATCGAAGCCTGGCTTTCAATACCGCGCGCGACTTTGCACCGGTGGGAATCGTTGCCAAATTTCCTTGGGCTCTGGCAGTCCATCCGAGCATACCGGTCCAGAATGTGGCGGAACTGGTAGCTTGGATAAAGGCGAACCCCGAGAAAGCGATGTGCGGTATGGCGGCGATCGGGAGCGAGGGGCACCTGATGGCCTACGCCTTCAGCAAGGCTGCCGACGTCAACCTGACCTTCGCTCCTTACCGGGGTGGGGCGCCCATGACCCAAGACCTGATGGGGGGCCAAATTCCGATGGCATTCGATGCCATCCCAAACCTCGCGCAACCGCACAAGGCCGGCAAGGTCAAAATGCTCGCCATCACCAGTGCGACCCGCTCTGAGCTGCTGCCCGAAGTGCCAACATTCAGCGAAGCCGGTTACCCAGTGGCCACCGGCGAGACCTGGATCGGGGCTTCCGTCCGGAGTGGCACCTCCGCTGTGCGCATTCATGCCCTCTCGGCCGCTTTCGAGTCTGCGGCCCGAGCGTCCGAAGTGCGCAACAAGCTGGCGGGTCTGGGGCTCACAGCCACGAGCAGCACCCCTGCGGAAATGGCCAAGGTTATCGTGGCCGATACCCAGCGCTATTCGGCGCTGGTCAAAGCCATAGGTCTGCAACTTGACTGATACGAATTCGACAACATCCGCCACGCGGCGAATTGAGCGTCTCTATCCGAACAGTGCCACAAGAACGTGATGAGAAGCTTCACATATACCAGCCATCAACAGCGGGTGATCTTCGGAGCTGACTCGCTCCATATGCTCAAGTCAGAGATCGAGGCCTTGGGCCTGAGCAAAGCGCTGTTGCTCTGCACGCCTGAGCAACGCGACCAGGCCGAACGCTTGGCAGGCATGCTTGGACCGCAAGTTGCGGGCATATTCGACCGTGCCGTCATGCACGTTCCGATCGAGACCGCGCGCGAAGCCAGACAGGTCGCCGAGAAGCTGGGGGCTGGCTGCGCAGTGGCCATCGGCGGCGGATCGACCACTGGCCTAGGCAAGGCGATTGCACTGGTTTCGGGCTTGCCCATCATCGCGATCCCGACAACTTATGCAGGCTCCGAGATGACCTCAATCTACGGCATCACCGAGGCCGGCATCAAAAAAACCGGTAAGGACCCGCGGGTGCTACCACGCACAGTGATCTACGACCCAACCCTGAGTATCAGCCTTCCTCTGGCCTCGACAGTTACCAGCGGCATTAACGCCATCGCACATGCCGCCGAGGGCCTTTACGCACAGGACGGGAATCCCATCATGGACCTGATGGCTGAGCAAGGCATTGCGGCTCTGGCACACGCCATACCGGCCATCTACGCTCATGCGTCAGACGTACTGCCATCGCAGGCCTTACTAGAGGCGCGGACGAACGCACTTTATGGCGCATGGCTCTGCGGCACAGTGCTCGGCAACGTGGGCATGGCACTGCATCACAAACTCTGCCATACCCTGGGGGGAAGCTTCAACCTGCCTCATGCAGAATTGCACACCATTATCTTGCCCCATGCATTAGCGTACAACGCGTCCGCGGCGCCCAACGCGATGGAGAAGATCACTCGAGCCCTGCATGCAAGCAACGCAGCACAGGGCATATTTGATTTGGCACACGCCAACGGCGCGAAGGTTGCGCTGCAGGACATCGGCATGCAAGCCGAGGACTTGGACCGCGCCTGCGACCTGGCGCTGCAGAACCAATATCCCAACCCGCGACCTCTGGAACGAGCCGTCCTACGCCAATTGCTACAGGACGCCTTTGATGGTCGCAGACCTGCTGCGTGATATGCGATTTGGTCCATACAACACAACAAAAGAAACCAGAGTTGAACTGCACAAGCAATAGTCGGACCGATACACTTCTTGGCGACGGTTTCCGGATAGCTCTCAGCTTGACCTCTTGAAGCCTTGTTCTGAATTTCACAATGGCCGCATTAAGTTGAAGCTGTGCAAAAGTGCATCGACAGGGTCCTCTGGCGTGAGTAGTATTTGTGAACAGGTCACAAGACACCGGCCAGCCCTCCGATGTGTGGAGCGGATATTTTTGCGGTTTGGGGGCCTTCTGATTTCGAGGGTGCTCAGTTTAAGGCAGCGAACAGGCCGACACTCACCAAGGCGCTGGACTCGATGGCGCCGGGATTTTGAGCACCTCGGGCGAGCTGGTCCATGCGGTGAAAAGCTGCGCACCATGCGCAACTCAAGAGTTTGGAAGAGCTTTCAGCCAATGCCGCGAGCCCCGGGGACGTTCTGGTCCACGCCGGCAACTGAGGCTAATACGCTCACAGCCAGTTGTCGAGAACGGCGCGGGTTTTTTCCCAGTAGCCGCGCAAGCGTTCAAGCTGCTGCGTCGCATTGACCGGCACCACACCGGTTTTTGCATGCGTTTCAAGCGCCATGCCGACAGACTGCATGGCCACCGCACCGACATTGCCGGCCGCCCCCACCAGCGCATGGCTGGCCCATGACAGCGCCTGGGCATCATCACTGCGGATGGCCTCGCCGATGGCGTCCAGGCGCAGCACGGCATCGGTCCTGAATAGCGCAATCACCTCACGTGTCATGGTCAGTGCATCGTCGTCAAACTCCTTGAACGTAAGCGCGCAGCGAACCCATGTTGACCGCCGACGGCTGCCGTGGCTGACGATCAGATGGCGTCGGGCTGCCAGCGATGCGGCAGCAGTTCCTCGATCTGGCTGGCCTTGTGCGTGGGCAGCCGTGTGAGGACGTCCTTGAGGTAGGCGTATGGGTCATGCCCGTTCATGCGCGCGGACTGAATCAAGCTCATCACCGCCGCGGCCCGCTGGCCGGCGCGCAGGCTCCCGGCGAACAGCCAGTTCGATCGTCCCAGTGCAATCGGGCGGATCTGGTTCTCGATCCAGTTGTTGTCGATCGGTAGCTGCCCGTCATTGCAGAACCGGGTGAGCGCCACCCAGCGCCGCAGGCTGTAGTCCAACGCCTTGGCCGTTGCCGACCCTTCGGGCACCTTCTGGCGCTGCAGCAGCATCCACTGGTGCAGCGCATCGAGCACCGGCTGGGTGTGCCGCTGGCGCATGGCCTTGCGCTCGTCGGCGCTGATCTCCTTGGCCTCGCGTTCGATGTCGTAGACCTTGGCAAACTGCTGCAGCGCGAACTCGGCAATCTGGCTCTTGTTGGCCGCGTGCAGGTCGAAGAACTTGCGCCGGGCATGCGCCAGGCAGCCCACCTCGGTCACCCCGCTGGCGATCAGCGCCTTGTAGCCGCTGAAGTCGTCGCAGGTCAGGCTGCCTCGCCACTCCCCCAGGAACGCCCGGGCGTGTTCACCAGCGCGCGATTCGCAGAAGTCGTAGACCACGGATTTCATTCCCTCAAACGCCCCCGGGGCGTAGGCCCACAGGTACGCCCGGTGCGTCTTGCCGTTGCCGGGCTTGAGCATCTGCACCGGTGTCTCGTCGGCATGCAGCACGCGGTGCTGGAGCATTTGTGCCTTGAGCGCATCCACCAGCGGCTGCAGGCGCACCCCGCAGATGCCCACCCACTGCGCCAGGGTCGATCTCGGGATGGCCAGACCGGCACGCCCAAAGATCGCCTCCTGGCGGTACAGCGGCAGGTGGTCGGCGTACTTGGCCACCAGCACCTGGGCCAGCAGCCCGGTGGTGGGGATGCCCTTGTCGATGACATGAGCGGCCACCGGCGCCTGGACGATGGTTTCGCACTGGGCACACGCCCATTTGCCGCGGATGTGGCGCTCCACGCTGAACACCCCGGGCACGTAGTCCAGCTTCTCGGCCACGTCCTCGCCGATGCGCTTCATCTGGCAGCCGCAGCGGCAGGTGCTCGATTCGGGCTCGTGGCGGATCTCGCGCCGGGGCAGGTTCGCGGGCAGTGGCAGCCGCTTGGGCTGTTTCTTCTCCTGCGGGCTCACCGCCGCGGACTCCTGCTGCAGCCCGTCGATCTCGCTGGCCACGGCCGCCAGGTCGGCCTCGATCTCGTCTTGCAGCAGGCTCTTTTGTTCGGGGTTGAAGCGCTCGGACTGGGCGGCGAACTTCATGCGCTTGAGAAGCGCGTTCTCGTGCGTGAGCTTCTCCAGCAACGCACCCTGGTGGCGCAGTTGTGTCATCAGGCGAGCGGTCATCTCGCGCAGTTGCTCAGCGCTCAGATGCTCCAGGGATTGCGGCTGCACCACCATGGAGGTGACTGTGCCTGCGCCGAGCCGGGCACGCCATTGGCGCATGCCCCAATTGGCAAGTACCAACGGCTGCCGGACAGTCAGACCACGGTGATGACGCCGCCGTCGGCCAGGCGCTGCCAGGGCAGGCCCATGACCAGCGCATCGAGCTGCTGGCGCTGCAATTGGAGGTTGGCGCCAGCGGCCAGGGGCCAGATGAATTTGCCCTGGTGCAGCCGGCGTGCGGCCAGCCAGATACCGATGCCGTCGTGCACCAGGATCTTGATGCGGTTGGCCCGTTTGTTGGCGAACAGGTAGGCGTGGTGGGGGTGGGCGGCGCCAAAGACGGCTATCACCCGCGCCAGTGCCGTATCGGTGCCGGCGCGCATGTCCAGCGGCGTGGTGGCCAGCCAGGCCGCGTCAATCCGGATCATGTGCGGATCACCTGAGCCAATCCCGCAGCCAGTCGGCGCAGGAGCTGGCTGCCTCGACAGGCCAGTTCACCGTCACGACACCTGTGCCACGCCGGATCTCGACGCGAATGTCGGCGCAGCCGCCAGGAGCAGACCGAACAGCTTCGGCATCCTCAACCTGCGGGGCAGGCAGGGGAAGCGGGATGAATGGATTTATGGGCTTGGGGGCGGGTTTCGCCGGGTGCTCGCGCAGCCAGCGATGGACGATGTTGGCGTTGATGCCGTGGGTCAAGGCCACCGCTGCAATCGATGCGCCGTCCGCCCGGCACTGCGCCACGACCTGCGCTTTGAGTGCCGGGCTGTAATTGCGCCGCTTCGGCGTTGGTGCGTTCGCCTCGCTCGACATGGTGTGCATGATCTCCATCGTGCACACGATGCCTGCTTGAACGGGCTATCTCAATATGGGTTCACCGGACGCATACCCTTGAACTGCGCCAGGCGCTCGAAGTCCATCAGCGCCGGCTCCGCATCCTGGACCGCGTTTACGGCCGGGGCTGTATCCACGGCGCTTGCGCTGCCACCCACGCCCGGCTGGTCCATCCAGCGCTCCAGCGCCAGCGTCAGTGCGGCGACAAACAGCGGCTTGGTCAGGTAGTCGTTCATGCCGGCTTCCATGCAGCGGTCACGGTCTTCCTGCGTATTCCACGCGATGGCGGACACGATTCCAGGCTGACGGCGGACAGCGTTCCACCGCCATGGCGGACACCGTTCCACGGTGATGGCGGACAGCATTCCATTTTGATGGCGGACACCTGAGGGTGTTCTGAGTGACCCAAACGAGGCATACGCTGACCGGTTTTTTGACCGGAACCAGCAATGCCCACACCCAGGGTCACCATGAGCAAAATACGACACACACTGCAGCTGCTGCACGCCGGGGCATTGAGCACCCGCCAAATCGGTGCCGCTCTCGGCATCTCCAAATCCACCGTCAGCGAGATAGCCAGCTACGCACGCGTGGCTGGTGTGGACTGGGCAGTTCTTCAGGTCGGGTTTCATCGAAGTGTGGAGGGATGTACATCGTAGGTAGGCGAATGAGACGGTATGAAGGATCTCTACTTTTGTGGCAAACCGGCATAATTAAAAGATCCAGTTTTTATAGGTTCTCAGGCACTGGACCCCGCGCGGCGTGCCACGGCCGGCTCACGCACACTCCGATCCCGCTTGATCTTGGGCCCCAGGAAAACCTGGGCTCAGTTCGCCGCGCCGCTGGCCCTTGACACACAGCGCTTTGGCCACGGTCTGGTGGACGCCGGGGACCCGCTCAGGGTCTCAGATAAATCGCAGCCAGCACAAACGCGGCCATCCACAGGGTTTCAACCAGCAGCAAGGCGAACGGTTTCCATCCGGCGAGGGCCAATTGCCGGAACGAGGTCTTGATGCCCAAGGCCGAAATGGCGACGACCAGACAAATTCGAGACACATGGTTCAGGCCCTCCTGAACGGCCACGGGCACTCCGCCCGTTGAGTTGAGAGCCACAAGGGCCACAAAAACCCACAAAAACCAGGGTGCCAACGCCTGCTTGACCGCAGTCGTGCCATCCTGTGACTGCTCGCGCTCTTTCTTGAACATGCTGGACACCACCACCACGACCACGACCAGCATGGACACCCGGAACAGCTTGACGATGGTGGCGTAGTCGCCGGTTTCATGGTTCAACATGTAACCCGCGCCGACAACCTGCGC
>DAIOSZ010000153.1:0-247 GCA_036752305.1 Burkholderiaceae bacterium | reverse complement strand
CACCGCCGATAGTCGCCGCTCAGTCGAATGCGCCCGGTATCGACATGCTGCCCGACCGAGACTTTGCTGCTGAGATTCTTGGTGTCGTATGAGACCAGGCGCACGTCTGGCCAGTAGCCGAGGTTGACTGCGCGATTGATTGAAGATTCCGATCGAGCCGTCTGGATCATCGTCCGACCCTGTTCATCAAGTCTGACTTCAGCTGCGGGTCGAATGCTGTCCCGGTCTTTGAGGAAGATCACGCGTC
>DAIOSZ010000152.1:0-10010 GCA_036752305.1 Burkholderiaceae bacterium | reverse complement strand
TGGCGCGCGCCTCGGTGTCGTTGAGGATGCCCAAGCCCAGCACGAAGGGCAGCGGCGAGGCGTACCAGAACTGGAACAGCGCCCAGGCCAGCGCGACCGCGAAGACCAGTTGCCCCACCCAGCCCTTGGGCTGGCGCGCGCCGGTGTCGGATTCGGCGACCAGCGCCTGCAAGGCCTCGGGGGCTTTTTCGATGTCGGATGCCATGAAACGGTCCTTCTCAAACGACAAGGGGTGAAGCGCGCTTCACCCCCTGGCCTGACGATCGCGGCAACGGGTTTACTTCACCCAGCCTTTTTCCTTGTAGTAGCGTACCGCGCCCTCGTGCAGCGGCGCCGACAGGCCGTCCTTGACCATGTTTTCAGGCTTGAGGTGCGCCAGCGCCGGGTGTAGCTTCTTGAACTCGTCGAAGTTGTCGAACACTGCCTTGACGACCTGGTAGACCGTGTCGGGCGAGGTCTTGCTGGAGGCGACCACGGTCGCCAGAACGCCATAGGTCTGCGTGGCCTGCGGGTTGTTGGGGTACAGGCCAGCGGGAATCGTGGCCTTGGCGTAGTAGGGCTTGTCGGCCACCAGCTTGTCGACCACCGGGCCGGTGAGCGAGATGAGCTTGGCGCCGCAACTGGTGGTCGGATCCTGGATGTTGGCGCTGGGGTGGCCCACGCCGTAGAAAAAGCCGTCGATCTTGCCGTCGCACAACGCCGGGCCGTGCTCGTCGGCTTTCAGCTCCGAGGCCAGCGAGAAGTCGGAGAGCTTCCAGCCCATGGCACCGAGCAATTCCTCCATCGACGCGCGGGTGCCCGAGCCGGGATTGCCGACGTTGAAGCGCTTGCCCTTGAAGTCCTCGAACTTGCCGATGTTGGTTTCCTTGCGCGCCACCACGGTGAACGGCTCGGGATGCACCGAGAACACCGCGCGCAGATCGCCGTGGGCGCCGCCGTCCTTGAACTGGGCCTGGCCCTTGGCGGCGTTGAACTGCACGTCGCTCTGAGCAAAGCCCAGGTCCAGTTCACCGCCCTTGATCGTGTTGATGTTGAACACGGAGCCGCCGGTGGATTCCACCGAGCAGCGGATGCCGTGCTTGGCGCGGTCTTCGTTGACCAGCCGGCAGATCGCGCCACCCGCCGCGTAGTACACGCCCGTGACACCGCCCGTGCCGATGGTGACGAATTTCTGCTGGGCCGCTACCGGCAACGTGAATCCCGCGACCGCGACGGCGGCGCCCGCGGCGATGGCGCGACATAGAAAAGCTGCATTCATGGACGACACTCCTGAAAAGAACCAAGGACTACACCGAGGCCAGCACGTCGGCCACCGCATCGGACAGGCGAGCGGCGATGGCCGAAAGCTCTGCCGGGTTGGCGATGAAGGGCGGCGCCAGCAACACATGGTCACCATAGCGCCCATCGACCGTCCCGCCCATCGGATAAACCAGAAGGCCACGTTCGAAGGCGGCGCGCTTGACGCGCGCGTGCAGGCGCAGCGCGGGATCGAACGGCTGGCGGCTGTCGCGGTCCCGCACCAGCTCGACTCCCCAGAACAGACCGCGCCCGCGGATGTCGCCCACGCGGGGATTCGCGTCGAAGGCCGCGTGCAGGTAGCGCTCGAATACCGCGCCCGAGGCGCGCACCTGGGCGAGCAGGTTTTCTTCCTCGATCACCCGCTGAACCGCCAGCGCCGCCGCGCAAGCGACTGGATGGCCCAGGTAGGTGTGCCCATGCTGGAAGAAGCCGCTGCCTTGGGACATGGCGCTCACGATGCGCCGCTGCGCCAGCACGGCGCCGATGGGCTGGTAGCCACCGCCCAGGCCCTTGGCGATGGTCAGCAGGTCGGGCACCACGCCTTCGGGCTCGAAGGCATGCAGCGTGCCGCAGCGGCCCATGCCGCACATCACTTCATCGAGGATGAGCAGCACGCCATGGCGGTCGCACACCTCGCGCACCGCCTTGAAGTACCCCGCAACCGGCGTGAGCACGCCAGCCGTGGCGCCGCCCACGGTTTCGGCCACGAAGGCGATCACGGTGTCGGGCCCCAGGCGGCGGATCGTGGCGTCGAGTTCATCGGCCAGGCGCTGGCCATAGGCCTCGGGCGTCTCGCCTTCGCGCTGGTCGCGATAGGGGTAGCACGGAGACACATGTTCCACGTCAATCAGCAGCGGCGCGAACTGCGCCCGCCGCCAGGCATTGCCGCCGACCGCCAGCGCGCCCAGGGTGTTGCCGTGGTAGCTCTGGCGCCGCGCGATGAAGCGGCTGCGCTGGGGCTGTCCGATCTCCACGAAGTATTGCCGCGCCATCTTCAGCGCGGCCTCCACGGCTTCGGAGCCGCCGCTGACGAAGTACACCTGATCCAGCCCCTCGGGCGAGCGGCTGGCCAGATGGTCGGCCAGGTCCTCGGCCACCTCGGTAGTGAAGAAGCTGGTGTGCGCATAGGCCAGTTGGTCGATTTGCCGGTGCATGGCCTCGCGCACGCGCGGATGGCCATGCCCCAGGCAGGAGACCGCCGCGCCGCCGCTGGCGTCGATGTACTCGCGTCCGGCGGCGTCTTGCAGATAGAGCCCATGACCGGCGACCGCCACGGGCGGGCGGGTGTGCAGGTGGCGGTGGATGACGTGGGTGGAGGTCGCTTCGGCCATGGCGGTCAATCGAGTTTGGCGCCGGACTTCTTCACCGCGTCGGCCCAGCGCGGCAGCTCGGCGCCGAGGAATTTGGCAAAGTCGTCCGCGCCCAGGAAGGCTGGGTCGGCCCCCTGGCTGACCATGCGCTGGCGGATGTCGGGCATGGCCAGCACCTGCTTGAAGGCGTCGCTGAGCTTGTCAACAGCCTCGCGCGGCGTGCCCGCGGGAGCCAGAAAACCGTAGAAGCCCACGACCTCAAAGCCCTTGATGCCGCTTTCGATCACGGTGGGCACCTCGGGCAGCGCCGGATTGCGCTCCCGACTGGTCACCGCGAGCGCGCGCACCTTGCCTTGCTTGTGGTAATTGGCGGCCTGCGGAATGCTCTCGGCCATGAATTGCACCTGGCCAGCCATCAGATCGGTAAACGCCGGCGCGCTGCCCCGATACGGAATGTGCACGAGAAACAGGCCGGTGGCATTCTTGAACATTTCCGGCACCAGGTGGCTGATGCCGCCGTTGCCCGCGGAACCGTAGTTCACCTGGCCTGGCCGCGTCTTGGCGTAGGCGATGAATCCCTTCAGGTCGTCCACCGGCAGCTTGGGATTGACCAGCAGCGCCAGCGGCTGCATGGCGGTGCGCGCGATGGGGGTAAAGTCCTTCAGCGTCTGGTACGGCAGGCGCGTGTAGAGCGCCGGGTTGATGACCATCACGCCGGTGTTGGCCAGCATGATCGTGTGTCCGTCGGCGGGGGCTTTCATCACCTCCTGCGCGCCGACGGTGCCACCCGCCCCGGCCTTGTAGTCCACCAGCACCGGCTGGCCCAGAACGCCTTGCAGCTTGTCGGCCAGCAACCGCGCATGTTGGTCCAGCGGGCCGCCTGCCGGAAAGCCAATGACGATGCGCACGGGCTTGGTCGGGAAGGCCAGCACGGCGCCTGCCGCCAGCGTGAGCAGTGCGGATGCCGCCAGTTGTCGCAAGGTTCTCATGGTCTTGATGTCCTATGGGTTCAGCGCCCGCGCCACAGCAGCAGGCATTGCGCACTGCCCATTGCCAGCGCGGCAAGGGCGTAAACGGTCATGGTGCCGTCGCGACCGTCGATCAGCAGGCCGATCGACGCAGTCAACAGGCCAGCGCCGGCGACGACCAGAGTATTGAGCCCCCAGGCCCACCAGAACCGGCCGCGCTGGGCCAGGACGGCCGTCAGCCCGCCCAGGCACAACCCGACCCACAGATACGGCGCCGCAAAATTGCTCAGGTGGTTCAGGAGTTCGGTCGCGGACATACATCTGGCGGACAGCCGGTCTCGCCGTCGCAGGCATTCTAGGCGGGACGGGCAAAATACGGGCTTTGCCGTTGCCGGACGCCGCGTTCACCATGTCTGTCTGGGCCCTGGGCCTGAACCATCAAACCGCCCCGCTGGATTTGCGCGGGCGTTTTGCCTTCGCCGTCGAGAACCTCGCGCCCCAGTTGCAAGGGCTGCGCCAGGCCATCGCCGACGGCGGCGCGGCGCGCGCCAGCGCGCCAGAGGTGGCGATTCTCTCGACCTGCAACCGCACCGAAATCTACGGCGCGGGCCAGGGCCAGGCCCTGATCGATGGAACGCTTGATTGGCTGGCCAACAGCGGCGGCGTGCCACCCCACCATCTGCACGCGCACACCTATCGACTGGAGAACGGTCAGGCCGCGCGCCACGCATTCCGCGTGGCCAGCGGGCTCGATTCGATGGTGCTGGGCGAGGCGCAGATTCTCGGCCAGCTCAAGGACGCGGTGCGCGCCGCCGAGGAGGCCGGGGCGCTGGGCAGCACGCTCAATCAGCTGTTTCAGCGCAGCTTCGCGGTGGCCAAGGAGGTGCGCAGCAGCACCGAGATCGGCGCCCACTCCATCAGCATGGCGGCGGCGGCGGTGCGGCTGGCGGGGCAATTGTTTGAAGATCTGCGCGAGATTCGGGTGCTCTTTGTCGGCGCCGGCGAGATGATTGAGCTGGCGGCCACGCACTTTGCGGCCAAGAGCCCCCGGGGCTTGGCCATCGCCAACCGCACGCTGGAGCGCGGCGAGCGGCTTGCCAGCCGCTTTGGCGCCGAAGTCATGCACCTGTCGAACCTGCCCGAGCGGCTGCACGAGTTCGACGCCGTGGTGTCGTGCACCGCCAGCACGCTGCCGCTGATCGGCCTGGGCGCCGTCGAGCGCGCGCTCAAGAAGCGCCGCCACCGGCCCATGTTCATGGTCGATCTGGCGGTACCGCGCGACATCGAACCCGAGGTCAAGCAACTCGACGACGTGTATCTGTACACCGTCGATGATCTCGCGGCCGTGGTTCAGACCGGCAAGGCCAACCGCGAGGCCGCCGTCGCGCAGGCCGAGGCCATCATCGACGCGGGCGTGCAGAGCTTCTTGCACTGGATGGATCAGCGCGACCCGCGCCACGGCACGGTGCATCTCATCCAGCGCGTCAATGCCCAGGCCGACCTGTGGCGCGAAGCCGAGCTTGCCCGCGCCCGCAAGGCGCTGGCGCGCGGCGACGACGTGCAGGCGGTGCTGGAGCAACTTTCGCGCGGCCTTACGCAGAAGATGCTGCACGGCGCGATGGCCGAGCTTTCCGGTGCCGACACCTTGCATCGCGAACAGACGACGCAGGCCATTGAACGGCTGTTTTTGCGTGGGCGCAGGCAGCGCCCGGAGGATGCGGCGGATTCCACGCTGCGCGAGTCCTAGCGGCGCCTTCGCCCACCGCCGAACGACCTGTTTTCACACCCAAACAGGCCTTTTCTGTCCGAAAGACCACCACGGACAGCTATCTATTTTATAGCATTCTCCTTCGCATGAAACCCTTTCTTCGCCAACAGCTCGAACGCTACCAGGAGCGTCTGGCCGAACTCGACTTTCTGCTCGCGCAGCCCGATGTGATGCAGGACATGGGCAAGTTCCTGCCACTGTCTCGCGAGCACACGGACGTGGCCGCGGTGGCCGGCCGCTACGCCCGTCACCAGCAGCGCGAGGCCGACCTGGTGGCGGCGCGCGAGATGCAGGCCGACCCCGAGATGGCCGATCTGGTGGCGGACGAGATTCCCGCGGCCACCGCCGAGATCGAGGCGCTGGAGGCCGAGTTGCAGCGCATGCTGCTGCCCAAGGATCCCGACGACGCGCGGCCGGCGTTTCTGGAAATCCGCGCCGGAACCGGGGGAGACGAGTCCGCGCTGTTCGCGGGCGACCTGCTGCGCATGTACACGCGCTACGCGGCCACGCAGGGTTGGCGCGTGGAGGTGATGAGCGCGGCCGAGAGCGAACTGGGCGGCTACAAGGAAGTGGTGCTGCGCGTGGCCGGCGACAACGCGTATGGCAAGCTGCGCTACGAGTCTGGCGGCCATCGCGTGCAGCGCGTGCCCGCCACCGAGGCGCAAGGCCGCATCCACACCAGCGCCTGCACGGTAGCGGTGATGCCCGAGCCCGATGAGTCGGAGCCGATCACGCTGAATCCGGCCGATTTGCGCATCGACACCTTCCGAGCCAGCGGCGCAGGCGGCCAGCACATCAACAAGACCGACTCGGCGGTGCGCGTGGTGCATCTGCCAACCGGCATCGTGGCCGAATGCCAGGACGGCCGCAGCCAGCACAGCAACAAGGCGCAGGCCTTGCGCGTGCTGCAGGCGCGACTACAGGAGAAGGAGCGCTCGGAGCGCGCCGCCAAGGAGGCCGCCACGCGCAAGGGCCTGATCGGCTCGGGCGACCGCAGCGACCGCATCCGGACCTACAACTTTCCGCAGGGTCGCCTGACCGATCACCGCATCAATCTGACGCTCTACAAGCTGGCGCTGATCATGGAAGGCGATCTGGATGACGTGATTGAAGCGCTGCTGCACGCGCGCGAGGCCGAGCAACTGGAGGAGTTGGAGATCGGCGCCGCGGCGTAAACCGACGATCAGAACCGGCGCGCCGGCGCGGACGAGGCGCCGTCGCCGCCACGGGGTTCCAGGTGCCGGAACGTGATACGCCCCTTGGTCAGATCGTAGGGCGACAATTCAAGCGAGACCCGGTCGCCCGCCAGGATGCGGATGTGGTGTTTGCGCATCTTGCCGCCGGTGTAGGCGATCAGGCTGTGCCCGTTTTCCAACGTGACGCGAAAGCGCGAATCCGGCAAGACTTCTTCAACCTTGCCACGCATTTCAATGAGTTCTTCCTTGGCCATCAATTACCTTTCAGGATGGGGCGCGGCCAGACTTCCGCTGCCGACCAACCCTGGATCAGGGAAAACGGCAAAGCGTCCTGCGCGACAGGAGACTTGGGGAAGTTGAGGCAGCCGATACGGCGAGGGCGCATCACGCACCGAGCGCACCGGGCAGGCTGAAGGGCTGCACAGCCCGCCAGCCTGCGGCGATTGAAGGCACTATATCAGAGCCATGAAAAGCCCGAGCCCCCCTCAGGACGCCATGCCGCTACTCCAGGCGGATGCCGGCTCCCTTGATGGCCTTTTCCCACTTGCCTGAATCGGATTTGATGAAGGCCGTGAATTCGCCGGGCGTCATGGCCTTGAGTTCGCCGCCATAGGAGCGCCACTTCTCAATCAGCGTGGGATTCTGCGAGGCGGCCTTCTGCATGGCGGCGCTGAGCTTCTCAATGATGGGCGCTGGTGTTCCCGCTGGCGCGAGCAGGCCGATCCAGGCGGTGGGGGAGTAGTCTGCCAGGCCCGCCTCGGCAAAGGTCGGCACGTCGGGGAAACTGGGATGACGAGTGGCGCCGGTCAGTGCCAGGATTTTCAGTTTGCCGGCGCGCACGTTGCTGATCGCGGCAGGCAGCGCGTCGAAGATCATGTTCACCTGGCCCGCCACCACATCGGTGTAGGGATTGGTCGTGTTGTAGGGCACGAACTTGATCTTGGTGCCTGAACTGGCGGCAAACCACTCGCCCGCCAGGTGCGAATAGCTGCCCACGCCCTGGGTGGCGGCAACCAGACTCTCGGGGCTGGACTTGAGTTGGGCGATGGCCTCGCGCGCATTCTTGAGCGGCACGTTAGCGTTGGCCGTCAAGGCCGTGTTGAGCAATCCGACCAGACTGATCGGCGCGAAATCCTTGTCGGCGTTGTACGGAACCTTGGCGTAGAGGTGCGGCACCACCGACAGCGAGGTGGTCGAACCCATGACCAGCGTATAGCCGTCTGCCGCCGCCTTGGCACCCGCCTCCATGCCGATCATGTTGGACGCGCCGGGCCGGTTTTCCACCAGCACCGACTGGCCCAGCACCTTGCCGAGTTCGCCCGCGATCTCGCGCGTGTTGACGTCCGGCCCCGATCCCGCGGGGAAGGGAGCAATGATGCGAATGGGCTTGCTCGGGTAGTCCTGCGCGGACTGCGCCTGCACGGCACCAGCCGTCAAAGCGGTGAGTGCCGCGACCACCATCGAGGCCAGCCCTGCGCGGCGGGGAATCAAACTCATGCCATGTCTCCTGTTAGAACGTTGAAGATGAAAATCACGTGAAGAATCACGGCGCGGATTCTTGATGAAAATCATCATATTGTCAAAATATGAGAATCAGATCATAATTTCATCACTCATTTCAGCGTCCCTCGACATGACCACCTCAAGCAGCTACCTGGGCCAACAAGCTTCTCTTTCGTTCAGCCACATGGGCTTTTACGTGCGCGACCTTGAGCGCATGGCGGCGTACTACAAGGGGGTACTGGGCTTCTTCGAAACCGACCGCGGAAACCTCGGTCCCGTTGAACTGGTATTTCTCAGCCGTGACCCGGCCGAACACCATCAGGTCGTCCTCGCCAGCGGCAAGCCCGAGGGGCAGGTATTCAACGCCATCAATCAGATCTCGTTTCGCGTGCCCGACGTCGGCACCTTGCGTTCCGTTCGCGATCAAGCCGCCGCCACGCCGGGCACCACCGAACTGACCGCCGTGTCACATGGCAACGCCATCTCGATCTATTTCCGCGATCCCGAGGGCAATCGCATCGAGGTGTTCTACGACACACCCTGGTATTGCGAGCAGCCGCTGCGCGAACCGATCGACCTGAACCAGAGCGACGCCGCGGTGCTGGCCCAGGCGGAGGCCATGGCGCGCGGGCGGCCCAAATTTCAGCCGCGCGCGCAATGGCAAGCCGAGATGGCGCGACGCATGGGCTATGCACAGGCGCCGCGCGCATGAGCGCGCCGGGCCGCTCCCAAGCGCGAATCCCGCAGCGCCGCGCGCGGAGGGTAGTCCAGTGAGCGCGACTACCCCCATGTTCGATGTCGCCCTCGTTGGCTACGGCCCCTGTGGCGCCTTGCTGGCCAACCAACTGGGGCTGGCTGGCCTGTCGGTGCTGGCGCTGGAAAAGGATGCCGACATCTATCCGTTGCCGCGGGCGATCCACTTCGACGGCGAAGTCATGCGCGTATTCCAGAACGCGGGCCTGCGCGGCGCGGTGGAGGCCATCAGCCGCCCGGGCATCAAGGGCATGCATTTCGTCAACGCTACCGGCGAGACGCTGTTGATCCGCGGTGGCACCAGCCTGAGTGGCCCGCACGGCTGCGCGAACAACTATTACTTTCATCAGCCCGAGTTGGAGGCGGTGCTCCGCGAGGGCGCGCGATGCTTCGCCAACGTGGATGTGCGGTTGTCGCACGAAGTCACGGCGCTCAATGAACGTGGCGACTCGGTCGAACTGACATATCGCGACGCCGCGGGAGTCGAAGGCATGGCCCGCGCGCGCTACGTGATCGGTTGCGACGGCGCACGCTCCATGGTGCGCAAGCACATTGGCGGTGGCTCCGTCGATCTGGGACTGCACCAGCCCTGGCTGGTGTTCGACGTGATTCTCGGAGACAACGCTCCAGCCCTGCCCGACCACACCGTGCAGCATTGCGATCCGGCCAGGCCCATGACCTACTGCAACGTCACGGGCCGCCGCCGCCGCTGGGAAATCATGTTGATGCCGGGCGACGACCCGCAGCAGCTCCTCCAGCCGGCGACGCTGTGGCGTCTGGTCAGTCGCTGGATCCAGCCCGAGCAAGCGGTGGTTGAGCGCGCGGTGATCTACACCTTTCACTCCGTGATTGCGCAGAAGTGGCGCGCCGGGCGCCTGCTGATCGCGGGTGACGCAGCGCACCAGACGCCGCCATTTCTGGGGCAAGGCATGTGCGCGGCCGTGCGCGACGCCGCCCGGGTGCTCGGCTACCCGTACGCGGTGGGGGACAAGGTGGCCAAGGCGATGCCGCCGCTGATCATGGGCCGCGACACCCCGCTCTACGCCTGCCTCGACAAGCACCCGAAGTTCGATGACGGCTACAAGATGGCCGCCGACCTGCGGACCATGTACGACGAGGACCCCGACCTCCGCAAGGTCATGGACGTGGCCAAGGGGCTGGAGGGCCTGCGCCGCCAGGACGGCATCCACGCCGCCGCGGTGGTGATCACCAA
>DAIOSZ010000151.1:0-10016 GCA_036752305.1 Burkholderiaceae bacterium | reverse complement strand
GACCGACTTCATGAACGATCCGGTGCTGCTCAAGGCGATGGGCGGGGCCAGCATCCAGAGCGGCGTTGACGCCCTGCTGGATGGCGTGGAGCGGGCGGTGGCTCGCGGCACGTTCCTGAAGGTGGAGGACCCGAACGCCGAGGTCTCCACCGACGGCTACGCCAAGGAGGCCAGCGACGACTACTCCGCCCGGGCCGCCAAGCTGTACACCGAGAAGCTGCCCGAGATGCAGGCGCTGGGCCGGGGGCTGGCGCAAGACCTGATTTCGCCGCTGTCGGTGCCGCCGCACGACAACTCGGCCATGGACGGCTACGCCTTCGACGGCGCGGCGCTGCGCCCCGGCCAGGCGCTCACGCTGCGCTGCGTGGGCGGCGCACTGGCCGGCGCGCCGTACCGAGGCGCGGTGGCGGCCGGCGAGTGCGTGAAGATCACCACCGGCGCGCCGATGCCCGCCGGCCTGGACACCGTGCTGCCGCAGGAATTCGCCAGCGTGCGGGGCGATGCGATCGACGTTCCTGCGGGCGCCGTGCGCGCGGGCGACAACCGCCGCCTGGCCGGCGAGGACGTGCGCGCCGGCAGCGCCGCGCTGGCGCGCGGGCAGTGGCTCACGCCCGCCGCCGTGGGCCTGGCCGCCAGCCTGGGCCTTGCCACGCTGACGGTGAGCAGGCGCCTGCGCGTGGCCTACTTTTCCACCGGCGACGAAATCCTCAGCCTGGGCGAGCCGCCGCGCGAGGGCGCCGTCTACGACAGCAACCGCTACACGGTGCACGGGCTGCTGACGCGGCTGGGCTGCGAGGTGATCGCCCTGGGCGTGGTGCGCGACGAGCCGGCGCTGCTGCGCGCGGCCTTCGAGCGCGGCGCGCGCGAGGCCGACGCCATCATCACCAGCGGCGGCGTCAGCGTGGGCGAGGCCGACCACACCAAGGCGATGATGAAGGAGCTGGGCGACGTGGTGTTCTGGCGCATCGCCATGCGCCCCGGCCGGCCGATGGCCGTGGGCCGCATCGCGCCAGCGGACGGCCTGGGGCGCCCCTGCGTGCTGTTCGGCCTGCCGGGCAACCCGGTGGCGGTGATGGTCACCTTCCTGGCCTTCGTGCGCCCGGCGCTGCTGGCCATGATGGGCGCCCAGCCGCGAGCGCTGCCGCTGCTCAAGGCGCACAGCGCCGAGCCCCTGCGCAAGAAACCCGGCCGCACCGAGTACCAGCGCGGCATCGTCGAGGCCGCCGCCGACGGTTCGCTGCGCGTGCGCACCACCGGCAACCAGGGCTCGGGCGTGCTCAGCTCCATGGTGCAGGCCAACGGCCTGATCGTGCTGCACCACCAGCAGGGCAACGTGGCCGCGGGCGATCCGGTGGACGTGATGATGTTCGATGGCGCCATCTGAACCGAACGCCGCCAGGGGAGCTATCAAATCAATAGCTGGCCGTGGTCGTTTTTATTAGTCTTAAGGTCGATTTGCTTGTCCCCTATCCCCATCGCCTCATTTGTAGGTCAACACGCCATTGATGTTGTGAATGCCGCTCAGCTCCACAAAGGAACTGTTATAGATGCCTTCCTCACTTTTGCAGTAGCCGACGATCCGAGGATTCGGTTTAACCACCGGCATCTCCAGCCTGAGCTCGCTGCATGATTTGCGGTAGTTCGTCACGCCACCTGGCACGATGGTCAGCAGACCCCGGACGACTTGAATACCCCTCAACGCGAGAGAGCTTGTATTCCATCGGCCGATCGAATTTCTGCAACTCGCAATCAAGTTCACACCGTCAGCGCTCAGCGACGCGTTGTTGCATGATTCATGAAACGTGCTGTCGGCGGCCATGGCCCCAAAAGCCATCAGCAGGGTGCCAAGACCGACACCCACCCGAACACCCAAATGATTTCGCATGATCACTTCCCCATGTTGAAATGTTGACGCGCCCATGCCAGCCACGGGCAAAAAATTAAACCACGTGCGGCACACCTTCAGCCGCCACTTGTTCACGGTGCGTCCACAACTTGGGACGGCCTGCCACCCCTTTGTCGATCGCCACAGCCTTGTCCACCCTCTGTCGGCCAACGGCCTGATCGTGCTGCACCACCAGCAGGGCCACGTGGCCGCGGGCGAGCCGGGGTGGACGTGATGATGTTCGACGGCGTGGTCTGAACGCCGCCAGAGGAACTATCAAAACAATAGCTGACCGTGGTGGTTTCTATTGGTCTTAAGGCCGATTTGTATCTCAAAATCGGGCCAATAAACCGGCCTTGCGGCGCTGTTCGGCACCGGTTTTGTAGATGTCTCTACATTTTTGTAGAAATCTCTACAAATTCCCTCATTCCAGCGGCAGATTGGCCTTTTTCACCAGCGCCTGCCAGCGCGCGTAGTCGCGTCCGACCGCTTCGGTGGTTTGCTGCGGGCTGGCGGGGGCCGAGGCGATGCCGGCCTTGGCCAGCGCCGCCTGCACCTCCGGGTTTTGCAGCGCGCGGTTGATGGCGTCGTTGACCGCGGTCAGGCGTTCGACGGGCGCGTTGGCGCCGGTGGCGACGACGAACCACTGGTCGGCGTCAAAGCCCTTCAGCCCGGACTCGGCCAGCGTGGGCACATCCGGCAGCAGCGGCGAGCGCGCTGCCGTGGTCACGCCGTAGGCACGCAGCCTGCCCGACTTGAGGTGCGCCAGCACCGGCGCCACACCCAGAATGCCCAGCGGCACCTGGCCGCCGACCACGTCGGTCACCGCCTGGGCGCCGCCCTTGTACGGCACGTGAACCATCTGCGTGTCGGCCATCTGGTTGATCAGCTCGCCGGCCAGATGCTGGCTGGTGCCGTTGCCCGAGGTGGCGAACGAGAACGCCTTGGCGTCCTTGCGGGCCGCCGCCAGCAGCGCTTCCAGCGTGGCCGGCAGCGGCGCGGCCATGGTGCCAACCAGCACCATCGGCCCGCGGCCCAGCGTGGCCACGCCAGCCAGCTCCTTGCCGATCTGCGGCACCGGCGTGGCCGACAGGATGGGCCCGGGCACGGTGACCAGCAGCGGCGCGCCGGCCGACGCCTTGGCCACCGCGTTCAGCGCGATGGCGCCGGCCGCGCCGGGCCGGTTGTCCACCACCACGGTCTGTTTGAGCAAGGCCTCGACCTGCCGCGCCACGACGCGCGTGACCACGTCCACCGTGCCGCCGGCCGGCTGGCCGACCAGCCAGGTGATGACCGCCGCGCTGCCCTGCGCCCGGGCGGCGGCCGGCGCTCCCAGCGCGCAGGCGCCCAGCAGGCGCAGCGCGCGGCGGCGGGTGGGGGTGGGGGTGGGGGTGGTGTTCATGGTGAATCCTCCTAGGCCAAGAAAAGAGGCTCAGTCCCGCTGACCGGGCGGCGTGTTGGGGTATTGCGCGTAGCTCTCCTGCAGGGCCATCACCAGCTTGAGCATGGGCGCCATCACCCAGGTGTTGTAGACCAGCACGTCGGTCTGCTCCTTGGGGTCGCGCGTGAGGTTGAACAGGTAGGGCGATTCGAGCTTGCCCTTGCCTTCGTTCACCTCGGGCTCCCAGTAGAAATGCAGCTTCCAGTCGCGCCACTTGACGGCGCGCAGCTCGTTCTTGATGTAGAACGCAAAGCCCTCGCGCGCCGACTTCGGGCTCTCGCCCAGGAAAAACGGCATCTGATCGACGCCGTCGATCGGCCGGTCTTGCGGCAGCGGCGCGCCGGCCGCGCCCGCCAGCGTGGCGTACAGGTCGGTGACGTGGACGATCTCGTTGCTCACCCGCCCTGGCGCCACGCGGCCCGGCCAGCGCACGATGAAGGGCACGCGCAGGCTGCCTTCCATGGCGGTGTGGTAGGTGCCGCTCCACGGCCCGGCGGTGCCCCGGTAGGGCGCGCGGAACTCGGGGCCGTTGTCGCTGCAGAAAATCAGCAGGGTGTCCTCGGCCAGGCCCAGCGCGTCGATGGCGCCCACCACCTGGCCGACGCGGTGGTCCATCTCCATCATCGAATCGGCAAAGTCCCCGGCGCCGCTGCGCCCGGCAAAGTCCGGGTGCGGCAGCGTCGGAAAATGCAGGTGCACCAGCGGCAGATACAGAAAGAAGCGCTGGCCGGTGGCCGCGTGGCGGCGCATGAAGTCGATGGAGCGCTCCACCAGCTCGGCGTCGATCTGGCGGCGCGAGGCCAGGTCGTAGACCTTCACCTCCCGCGAGGGCTCGCCCGCGCGGCCCTCCATGATGTGCGGCAGCTCCACCACGCTGGGGTCGTAGCCGACCGAGGCGGTGAACTGGCTCTCGTCGGTGGTGCGCGGAATGCCGTACCACTCGTCAAAGCCCCGGTCCGAGGGCAGCCGCCCCGGCCGGTCGCCCAGGTGCCATTTGCCGAAATGCGCGGTCGCGTAGCCCTGCGCCGAGAGCAGCTCGGCCAGCGTGATCTCGCGGCGCGTCAGACCCTGCGGCAGGCCCGGCGACACCGATTGCACGCAGCCGGTGCGGATGGGGTGGCGCCCGCTCATCAGCGCCGAGCGGGTGGGCACGCAGTCGCTTTCGACGTTGAAGTTCTGCAGCAGCAGGCCCTGGCGCGCCAGCGCGTCGATGTGCGGCGTGGGCGCCCCGCGCAGCGCGCCGCCGCCATAGCAGCCCAGCTCTCCCCAGCCGAGGTTGTCGGCCAGGATCAGCACGATGTTGGGCGTGGCGGTGGCGGGCATCGGGAACTCCTGAAAAGACAGACGGCCAATCTACGCCGCACGGGCCGCCCAAGACATTCCCAAACCCATGCTCAGACATAATCCGCAGGAATGTCTCTGAGCATCCGCGACATTCAGCACTTTCTCGCGGTCGCGCAGCGCGGCCAACTGGCGCTGGCCGCCGCCGAACAGGGCGTGACGCAGCCGGCGCTGACCAAGGCGGTGCGGCGCGTGGAGGAGGAGTTTGGCCTGCGGCTGTTCGAGCGCAGCGTGCGCGGCATGGCGCTCACCGCCGCCGGCCAGCGCGTGGCCGAGCAAATGCGCAGCCTGGACGCCACCTATGCCGAGACGGTGCGGCTGGCCGACGACATGCGCTCGCGCCACGCCGGGCTGCTGCGCCTGGGTGTGACCAACACCGCCGTCAGCCAGCGCATCGGCGCCGCGCTGGGGCCCTTGCTGGCGCAGCGCCCGGGCCTGCGCGTGCGGCTGCGCGTGGACCGATCCGATCTGCTGGCCGCCTGCGTGCGCGAGGGCGCGCTCGATCTGGCACTGGTGCCCGCCTACGAGGGGCAGGCGCTGGGCGCCGAGCAGTCGCTGATCGACCAGGACCCGATGCTGCCGCTGGTGCGCGTCGGCCATCCGCTGGCGGGCCGCCCGAACGTCACGCTGGCCGAGGCCGCCGCCTGCGGCTGGCTGCTGGGGCCGACGACCTCCGCCGCCTGCCAGGCGCTGACGGGCCTGCTGGCGCGGCACGGCCTGCCCGCGCCGCGGGTGGTGCTGGAAGTGCCCTTTACCTCGGAACTGAGTCTGTCGGTCCTGGCGCTGACCGATCTGCTCAGCCTGGTGCCGCGCTCCTTCATGCGCCACGTCGCGCCCGAGCGCTTCACGGTGCTGCCCGTTCCCGAACTGCACCTTCCCCGCACCCTGGTGCTGCTGTCGCGTCCCGGATCGGCCTGGTCGCCGCTGATGGAGGCACTCAGAGACAAGCTGCTGGGCTCGGGTGGCCGCGCGGAGAACTCCTGAAACTGTAGCTGCCCGTGGTTGTTTTTATTGGATCAGGAGGCAATCAGGCACTTGAAAACAGTCCCTGCGCGGGTCACTGGAGCGCCTGGAACGAACATTTTGTTGACATCTCTACACTTTTGTAGATTAATCAACAAAATTTTTCACCCGACGCCACGAATCCATGCCAAATTACCCATCAAACAGGTCTGTTTCAAAACAAACACAACCACGAACAGCTATCCAATCAATAGCGCCCTGATCACCGCCTTCTCTCACCCGCCCGCCGGCGGCGCCCAGACCCGGCCCGCGCCCACCGGGTAGCGCACCCGCCCGGGCGCCGCGCCCACCGCCTGCCCGCCGGTCAGGCCGCCGAACGAGGGCAGCACGAGCAGGCCCGGCTCGTGCACGAAGCATGGCAGGCGCAGCGCGTCGCGCGCCGGGCCGCGCAGGTGGACGACGGGATGCCAGTGCCCCGCCAGCACCAGCGCGCCCGGCAGCGGCCGCGGGTGGTGGCAGGCGGCGATGGGGAGCGCGGCCGCGCCCTCGTCGTCCAGTGCGCCCGCAGCGTCTGCCGCCTCCGCCGCGTCCGCCGCGTCCGGGTCGGCTTGCAGCATCAGCGGCTCGTCGGCGCTGTCGATGCCCAGGCCGGGGGGCGGATCGCCGGCATGCGCGTCGTGGTTGCCGCGCACCAGCAGCACCCGGCAGGCCGCCGGCAGCGCCGCGCGCCAGGCCTGCAGCGCCGCCCACAGCCGCCCGTCCGCGCCGTCGCGCGCGTGGACGAAGTCGCCCAGCAGCACCAGCCGCGCCGCGCCAAGCCGCTGGCACAGCCCGGCCAGATGCCGCAGATCGGCCTGCTGCGCGCCTTCCGGCAAGGCCAGCCCGGCGCGGCGGAACGTGGCCGCCTTGCCCAGGTGCAGATCGGCCACGAACAACGCCCGCCCCCGGGGCCACCAGAGGACGCCTTGCGGCAGCAGGACGAGCCGGTGACCGTCGGCAATCAGAGCGTGCCCGTGGAGGAGAATTTCGGCGCGATGTTCAGGCATGCTTTCTATCGCTTTTGCTATGAGACACCATTGTGGACAGCTATGATTTTAGGGGTCGTGCGCGACTGCGGCGCACTACTGCGGCACAAGCTCGCTTGGGCACTGCGATAAGCTTCATCCATGCTCCGCGTCCCCGTCCAACCCACGCTGTTCACCTGGGCTCGCCAGCGTGCCCGTTTGGATGTCACTGTCCTGGCCAAGCGCTTTGCACATTTGCCGCAGTGGGAATCGGGCGAGATGCAACCCACCTTGCGACAACTGGAGCAGTATGCGCAAGCCACTCATGCGCCGTTGGGCTATTTTTTTCTGCCTGCACCGCCACAGGAAGCCGTTCCGATACCGGACTTCCGATCCGTGGGCCGAGGCACGCCGCGTCTGAGCGCCGATCTGCTGGACGTGATTTACACCTGCCAGACGAGACAGTCCTGGTATCGGGAGGAGGTCCTGGTCAATGGTGGAACGCCCTTGCCTTTTGTCGGCAGTGCCAGCCTGGGCACCGGGCCAGAGCAGGCAGCCAGGCTCATCCGCGAAGCGCTCCACTTCAGCACGCAAACGCGAAGCGAATGCGTGTCCTGGTCAGACGCTTTGCGGCTGTTCATTGCACAGGCCGAACATTTCTACCGAACGACGATCGCCCGTGTCGGCAAGCGTTTCGCGCAGACCCTGGTAGCGAGCACCCTGGAAGGGCGGACGCTTTATGGCGATGCGTTCCGCATGCGGGGCATCTCCAGCTCGACTCGGGAACCGCGCGCCGTTCGCGCTTGGCCTTGCGGCTTCAAGCGTCCCCCGCCGCCGCCTCCAGCGCATGCACCATGCGCTGCAGGCGCGCGGCCAGCGGCTCGTTGGTCAGCCGCTCGCGAAAGCGTTCGACCATCAGCGGAAAGGCCAACGGCGTGGGCTGTTCGATGGGGTGCAGGCTCAGTTGCTGGCCGCGCAGGCGCTCCAGCGTGGCGGCCAGGCGCTGCACGTCGAGTTCGGCGTCCAGCAGTTCCTGGCGTGCCTGGGCGAGCAGGCGGTTGCCAGGGTCGTATTGGTCGAAGACTTCGTAGTAAAGGCTGCTGGAGGCCTGCAACTGGCGCGAGGAGCGGCGCTCGCCGGGGTGGCTCTGGAAAATGAGGCCCGAGATGCGCGCGATTTCGCGAAAGCGCCGCCGCGCCAGTTCACCGGCGTTCAGGCTGGCCAGTACCTCGGCGGTGAGCTGGGCGGCGTCGATGGGCGCGAGCGCCTCGGCCAGCACCCGGGCCCAATCGATCGGCGTGGCGCTGAGCAGTTCCAGCCCATAGTCGTTGGTCGCCATTGAGAACGTCGTCGGGCGGACCTGCGCGGCGCGCCAGCCCAGCCAGCCGGCCAGCGCCAGGTGCACGTGGCGGCCGCCGAAGGGGTAGACGAACAGGTGGTGGCCCTCGCGGCTTTGCAGCGTCTCGGCCACCAGTCGCGTGGGCGTGGGCAGTTGCGACCAGCGCGCCTGCAGTTGCAGCAGCGGCGCCACGGCGCGCATTTCGGGGCCGTCGAAGCGGCCCTGGTCGGCGTCGGCCAGGCGCGCCAGCATGGCCTGGGCGAGCGCGTCGGACAGGGCCATGCGTCCGCCGCCCCAGCGCGGCACCGCCGCGCGCCCGGGCGGGGCGCGGCGCACGTAGGCGGTCATTTCGTGCACGCGCACGAGTTCGAGCACGCGGCCGGAGAAGATGAAGCAGTCGCCGGGCTTGAGGCGGGCCATGAACGACTCCTCCACCTGGCCGAGCGAGGCGCCGCCGGAGACGCTGCCGATGAACTGCACACGCATGGCGGCGTCGCTGACGATGACGCCGATGTTGACGCGGTGGCGTCGCGCCAGGCGCGCGTCGGGCACGCGCCAGATGCCGTCTTCGTCGGGCACGACGCGCTGGAAGTCCGGATAGACGGCCAGCGCCGATCCGCCCCGGCGCACGAAGTCCAGCGCCCATTGCCAATCAGCCTCGCTCAGATCGCGGTAAGCGCGTGCGCGGCGGATCTCGGGCAGCAGCTCGTCGGGCCGAAAGCCGCCGCCCAGCGCCACGGTGACCAGGTGCTGCGCCAGCAGGTCGAGCGGCGCGCGCGGCGATTCGCGCGGCTCCACCCAACCCTGGCGCACCGCCTGCTTGAGCGCGGCGGCCTCGACGATTTCCAGCGAATGTGTGGGCACCAGCACGATGCGCGAGGCCCGCCCCGGCGCGTGGCCCGAGCGTCCGGCGCGCTGCATGAGCCGCGCCACGCCCTTGGCGGAGCCGATCTGCAGCACCTGCTCGACCGGCGAGAAGTCCACCCCCAGGTCGAGCGAGGAGGTGCAGACCACGGCTTTGAGCGCGCCTTCCTTGAGGCTCAGCTCCACCCATTCGCGCACCTTGGCGTCCAGCGATCCGTGGTGCAGCGCGATCACGCCGGCCCAGTCGGGCCGCGCGGCCAGCAGCGCCTGGTACCACTGCTCGGCCTGCGAGCGCACGTTGGTGAAGACCAGCGTGCTGGCGTGGTCCTCGATGGCGGCGACCACATGGTCCAGCATGCCCATGCCCAGGTGGCCGGCCCAGGCGAAGCGGTCGGCGCGCGGCGGCAGCAGCGTGCGGATGGCCAGCGTCTTGTCCTGCTTGCCGCGCACCAGCACGGCGCGCGGGTCGCCGCCGGTGAGGGTGTCCAGCGCGTCGGACAGGTTGGCCAGCGTGGCCGACAGACCCCAGACCATGACCGGCGGCTCGCCCGCCTGGGCGCGCCAGTGGGCCAGCCGCGCCAGCAGCAGCTGCACCATCACGCCGCGCTTGTTGCCCATCAGCTCATGCCACTCGTCCACGACGACCAGGCGCACCTTGGCGAAGCGCTCGCGCGCGTCGGCGCGGGTGAGCAGCAGCGCCAGGCTCTCGGGCGTGGAGATCAGCGCAGTGGGCAGCCGCCGCTCCTGCGCGGCGCGCTGGCTGCTGGAGGTGTCGCCGGTGCGCTGGCCGATCGTCCAGCGCGGCGCCAGCGCGGCAAGCGGCTCGGCCAGCGCGCGCGTGGTGTCGGCCGCCAGCGCGCGCATGGGCGTGATCCACAGCGCGGTGAGCGCTGGCGCGGGCTCCGTGGCTTCAGCCGCCTGGGCCGCCTGGGCCGCTTTGGCGCGCGCCGGGCGCGCCGGCGCGGCCAGCGTGTGCTCTACGTGCATAACCTGGTGGTCGGTGACCCGGATGAGATGCGCAAGTCGATCAAACGGGATTTCGAGCAGCGCATCCTCCGCTTTACGCGGGGAAGTTGATGAGACTGTGTTGCGTGTTACGTGTTGCGTGTTGCGTGATCGCCCACGTAACACGCAACACGCAACACGAGGAAGTGCCTTGCGGCAGATGAGAGGAGACGT
>DAIOSZ010000150.1:0-10071 GCA_036752305.1 Burkholderiaceae bacterium | reverse complement strand
GAGAGCTAAACAACTGGGGCCGCCTGCACGCCGGTGACCGCCACCACCGAGGCGCCCGCGTCGTCGTTCTCGACCGGGAGGACTAGCCATGCTCGCCCGCCTCATCGGCCGGGCGGGCCTGGCCCCATCCGCGCCTTCTGCGACTGCCACCACCGCCCCGCTCACCCTCGCGGGCGTCCCCTTGCGGCGCGAGCAGGAGGTCTTGCACATCTTACTGGCCGGCGCCACCGGCGTGGGCAAATCGGTTGCCATCACGGAGCTGCTGCTGGGCATTGCCCGCCGGGGAGAGCGCTTCATCGTCGCTGACCCCAATGGCTTTTACGCCAGCCGCTTCGGCCGCGACGGTGACACGCTCTTGAACCCCTTTGACCGCCGCTCGCCCGGCTGGAGCCCGTTCGCCGAAGTGCGCAAGCCGCACGACTTCGACATCGTCGCGCGGGCCATCGTGCCGGACGGACATGGCCCGGACGCGGCCTGGCACTTCTACGCGCAGACCCTCATTGCCGACGTCATGCGCGCGCTCATGGGCCAGGGCAAGAGCGACACCGCCGCGCTCATCGAAGCCTTGACCACCTGGGACGCCAGCCGATTGGGCAGCCTCGTGGCCGGTAGCGCGGCGGCGGGCCTGTTCGACGCCGATGCCAGCCGTGCCCTGGCCTCCACGCGCTTCATCATCGCCAGCCACCTCAAGGCCTTCGCGCACCTGCGGCCCGGAGACTTCGGCCTGCGCCAGTGGCTGCAATCGGGGCGCGGCAATCTGTTCTTGACTTGGCGCGAGGACATGAACGCGGCGCTCGCGCCCCTGCTGGCCTGCTGGATCGACCTGCTGTGCACGGCCGCGCTCAGCCAGCCGCCCGAGCCCGGGCGGCGCCTGTGGCTCATCCTCGACGAACTGGCCTCCTTGGGCAAGATCAGCAGCCTGGAGGCCGCCCTCACCAAGGGACGCAAACACGGCCTGTGCTGCGTCGCGGGCGTGCAAAGCACGGCGCAACTGGAGCGCATTTACGGCCGCGAAGGCGCCATCGTGCTGCGCTCGTGCTTCCGCAACTTCGCTGCCTTTGCCGTCGCGCGCGCCGCCCCCGACACCGCCGAGACCTTCAGCCGCGCCTTGGGCGAGCGCGAGACCGACCGTGGCCTGCCGGGGCAATCGAGCGGCGCCCAGGGCCGCAGCGACAGCGTGAGCATCCAGCGCGTGCGCGAGCGCGCCGTCCTCGCCAGCGAAATCTGCGAGCTGCCCGACCTGCAGGCCTACCTCGCTCTTGCAGGCCCCGAGCCCGTGCGTCTGGTGCGCTTTGCACCCGTCAACCTGCCGCAGCGGGCCGAGCCCTTCGAGGAGCGTTAAATGCTGTCGATTGCCAACGTCTCGGCCAGCGCCGAAGCCGCGCACTACTACGAGCAAGCCGACGACTACTACAGCCAGGGCCGCAGCCCCAGCGCCTGGTCGGGCCGCTGCGCCCAGGCGCTGGGCCTGTCTGGCGCCATCGAGCCCCAGGCCTTCCAGGCCCTCTTGCAAGGCCGCCTTCCCGACGGCAGCCAGCTGCACCGGGGCGGCGAAGGCGCGGGCCGCCGGGGCGGCACCGACCTGACCTTCAGCGCGCCCAAGTCGGTCTCGATCCAGGCGTACATCGCGGGCGATGCGCGCCTGCTGCAAGCGCACGAGACCGCGCTTGCGCGTACCCTGGCCGATGCCGAGCGGCTGGCCGCCTGCCGCGTCACGCAAGGCCGCCAGACCCGCGTGGAGACCACCGGCGCCTGGCTCGTCGCGCAATTCAGGCACGACACCAGCCGCGAGCGCGATCCGCAGCTGCACACCCACTGCGTCGTGCTCAACCTCACCCAGCGCGCCGACGGCGTTTGGCGGGCGCTGAGCAACGAGGAGCGATACCGCCACAAGCACTGGCTGGGCGCGCACTACCGGGCCGAGCTTGCCCGCCAGGTGCGGGATCTGGGCTACGCCATCCGCAAAACCCATATGGACGGCCGCTTCGAGCTCGCCCACGTGAGCGATGAGCCGATACGCGCCTTCAGCCAGCGCAGCCAGGCCATCGAGCAGGCGCTGGCCCAGCGGGGCCTCACGCGCGCGCAGGCCAGTGCCCGCCAGCGAGAAATCGCCACGCTCCAGACCCGCCAGGCCAAGCAGGACATCGACCGCGCGGCGCTGCACCGGCAGTGGCGCGAGCGCGCCCAGGCGCTGGGGCTGCGCCTGGAGGAGGCGCTGCCGGTGCCCCCTGCAAAAGCGCCCGACTTGGGCCGTGGTCACGATCCCCAGCGCGATGCCGCCATCGCCCTGGCTGCGGCGGCAGGGCACCTCTTCGAGCGCGAGGCGGTCACCACGCGGCGCGAGTTGGAAACCGCCGCCTTGCACAGCGGCGTCGGCCGAGTCGTGCTCTCCGACATCCGCGCGGCCATCGAGCGGGCGCAGGCCTCGGGCGAGCTACGGGCGCAGGACGACCGGTTCACCACGCCAGCGGCGCAGCAGCGCGAGCGCGACATCCTCGCACTGGAGAGCGCCGCGCGCGGCACGCGCGCACCCGTGATGACCCGCCAGGCCCTGGACAGGGCATTGGCCCAGCCCGAAGCGGCGCGCCTAAACGACGAGCAGCGCGCCCTGGTCGCGCAGGTGCTGGGCGAAGGCGACGGCATTCAGGGCGTGCAAGGCCTGGCGGGCACCGGCAAGACCACCGCGCTGGCCCTCGTCAACGGTCTCGGCAAAAAGGCCGGACTGCGCCTCATCGGCCTGGCCCCCTCGGCGGCGGCGGCGCGCGAGCTGCAAGCCAGCGGCATCGACAGTGAAACCTTGGCCAGCCTCGCGGCGCGGGCCTATGCGGGCCTGAACGACAAAACCCTCCTCGTGCTCGACGAGGCGGGCATGGTGGGCGCCGGGGCGATGCACGCGCTGCTCAGCGCGGCCAGCCTGGCGAGGGCGCGCGTGCTCCTGGTGGGCGACGTGCGCCAATTGAAAGCCATCGACGCGGGGCGGCCCTTTGCGCAGTTGCAGGCGGCGGGCATGCGCTGCGCGCGCTTGAGCACGATTCAGCGCCAGAGGGACGCCACGCTCAAGGGCGCGGTGGAACTGGCCGCGCGCGGGCAGGTACGCCAGTCCCTGCAAAAGCTCGGCACGCACATTCGAGAAGAGATCGACAGCGGCCAGCGGCATCGGCGCATCGCGCGCGACTACCTGGCCTTGAGCGAAGGCCAGCGGCGGGGCACCCTGATCGTGGCGGGCACGCACGCCGCGCGCGAGAGCATCAACCGCCAGGTGCGCGCCGCGCTGGGGCTGCAAGGCGCGGGGGTGGCGGTCACGAGCCTGAGCCCCAAGCCCCTGACGGGGCAGCAGGCGCGCAGCTGCCTGAGCTACGACGTGGGCGACTGGGTACGCGCGCAGCGCGGCTACGGGGCTCTGGGCCTGTCGCGCGGGGATCTGGCCTGCGTGGTGGACAAGAAGCCGGGCCTGGTGGTCTTGCAAAGAGCCGATGGGCAGCGCGTGGACTGGCGGCCGGTGCAGCAGTCCAAGCTGACGGCCTTCACCGCGCGCGAGATCGAGCTGGCGGTGGGTGATGCGATCCGCTTCACGCACAACGACCGGGCGGCGGGGTGGATCAACGGCGACAAGGGCCAGGTGGTGGGCATCGAGGAGGGCGCGCTCATCGTCAGAAAACCCGATGGCGCCGAGCTTAGGCTCGCTGCACAGGCGCCGGTGTTTGCAGACAGCGCGTACTGCCAGACCGTTCACGCCGCGCAGGGGCAGACGTGTGAGCGGGTGATGATCGAGGCGGTGGCGGGCGATGCGCTGGCGAGTCAGGCCTTGTACTACGTCTCGATCAGCCGGGCGCGGCAGGAGGCGGTGATCTACACCGATGACCGGGACATGCTGGCGGCGGCGTTTGGGCGCGCGGATGACAAGAGCGCGGCGCTGGACATCGATGGCGAGGGTGAGGGCGAAGGCACGCGGCCTGAACTTGGGCATGAACCCGGGCATGAAACCGTGCATGAGCGTGAGCGCGGCGGGGTGGGGCTGGAGATGTAGCACGCGGGCGTGGGGGGGGGTGCTGGATTTCTTACAAGAAAAAGCCTTCCCCAGCCCTAGCCGCTAGAGCGGAGGGCTTGCAAGAGGTGATCGCAAATGGCGACCACCTCGGGAGGACTTGAAATCACAAGCTGTGATCTCAAGCGGTCGGCACCGGCGCTCGTTACGCCTTGCGTGACCTGGGGCGGCTGGCTTTGTCCTCGGGCGCGATGAACCCGATGGGGCGCTTCGGGGGATCGGGCGGGGTCATCAACTCGCGCACCGCATCAAGCAATTGCCTAAGCTGCCCGCGCGCGTGACTGCTGAACATGTCATGGCTGATCTCCAGCCGCTCCGTGCGATCTTCCAACTCTGTCAGCCGCTTGGCCAGATCGGCATGCAAGGCGCTGGCTTGGCGCAGTTGAACGAACGCGCGCACCACGTAAATCCCCATCTCCACCGCCTGGCTGCTCGCCAGCACATTGGCTGCCTGAATCGCCCCGTGCTCCGTGAACGCAAATGGCAGTGCCTTGGAGAATTTGAGCTTGAAGAGGTGGTCACAGTTTGTGATCACCTCTGTCTTCTCGGCGGCATCGATCTGGAACATGAAATCCGGCGGAAACCGCCCCGCATTACGCTTGACTGCCTGATTGAGCGCGCGCGTGGGTACTCCGTACAACTCGGCCAGATCGGCATCGATCATTACCCGCAGCCCGCGCAGCGTGAGAATGCGCGCCTCCACACGCGGCAGCATCAGTGCCGTACTCATACTTTGGCCTCGGAGGCAAAGCGCTGGGCTGCGTGCTTCAGTAGCAGCCCTTCGAGCACCGCGCGCGCTACGCGCTTCTCCTCGGGCGATAGCTGACGCATCGCCTCAAACTGCAAGCGCAAGTCGTCATCCGGGCCGCGCTCGGTTTCCTCGAACAGCAGCCAGTCGGTCGTCACCCCGAAGCAGCGCGCGATCTTGCGCAGCGCCTCGGCGCTGGGCTGCGACGTGCCTGCCTCATAGCGCTTGATCTGCTGCACATGGATGCCTGTGGCATCGGCAAACGCCTGCTGCGTCAAATTGCGCTCGCGGCGCAGACCGATCAATCGCCCACCAAAGCTCATGTCGTGCAAGTTCCAGTTCCAAAAAGGTACTTGCATGGTACGAATGGGGTTCATGAATGCTCCCAAAATAGATACATTTATGATACGATAAAAATACATTAAAAGTAACTTGACGATATCTGCGAGGACCCCCGCCATGCCACGCATCCCCGACTCTGACCTCCAGCGGCTAAAACAAGACATCTCGGTGCAGCGCCTGGTGGAGGCCTCGGGGGTCGAGCTCAAGCGCCAGGGCAAGGACTGGGCGGGGTGCTGCCCGTTTCACGACGACGACACCGCCAGCCTGATCGTCACGCCGGCGAAGAACCTGTGGCACTGCTTTGGTTGCGGCGCGGCCGGCGGCCCGGTGGACTGGGTGATGAGGTGCAAAGGCGTGAGCTTCCGCCACGCGGTGGAGCTGCTGCGCGAGGATGCGGCCTTGGCCACGGCCGCGCCCGATGCCCCTGTCAAGGCCCCCGTCAAGGCCAGCACCGTGCGCGTGCTGGCCGCGCCCGTGGCGTTGGATGCCGACGAGCATGCCTTGATGCACCAGGTGGTGGACTACTACCACCAGAGCTTGAAGCAATCGCCCGAGGCGCTGGGGTACCTGCAATCGCGCGGCATCGGCAGTGCCGAGGCCATCGAGCACTTCAAGCTCGGCTACGCCAACCGCACGCTGGGCCTGCGCCTGCCGCAAAAGAACCGCCTGGCTGGGGCCGAGCTGCGCCAGGCCTTGCAGCGCCTGGGCATCATCCGCGCAAGCGGCCACGAGCACTTCAACGGCAGCTTGGTCGTGCCCATCCTCGACGCCAACGGGCAAGTGGCCGACATCTATGGCCGCAAACTGCGCGACGACCTGCGCGCGGGCACCCCCAAGCACCTGTACCTGCCCGCGCGCGAGGGCGGGCGGGGCGTGTTCAACCTCGCCGCCCTCCAAGCCTCGCCGGAGATCATCTTGTGCGAGGCCATCATCGACGCGCTGACCTTCTGGTGCGCGGGCTACCGCAACGTCACCACCGCCTACGGCATCGAAGGCTTCACCGAGGAGTTGCTGCAAGCGTTCAAGACGCACGGCACCCGCCGCGTGCTCATCGCCTACGACCGCGACGAGGCGGGCGAGCGCGGCGCGGCCAAGGCCGCCCAGCGGCTGATGGGCCAGGGCATCGAATGCTGGCGAATCCAGTTCCCCAAGGGCATGGACGCCAACGAATACGCCCTCAAAGTCACCCCGGCGCACAAAAGCCTGGGCCTGCTCATCCGCCAGGCCCTGTGGCTGGGCCAGGGCGCGGCGCCCGCCAAACCCGAGGCCATCACGGCTTTAGCGGCCTTGGCGGCTACGCCCGCACCGGCGGCGACGGCGGCGCCCGCCGAGCCCGTCGAGCCCGCGCCGCAGCCCTTACCCGGGCCAGCGCAACAGCCGGAGCCAGAGCCCTTACCCGAGCCCTTGCCCGCATCACCCATGCCCGAGACCATCAGCGGGCCGCGCATCGACGTGATCGAGCCACCGGCGCTTGCGGGCGCGGGCCGGGACAAGAGCAAAGGCGCCGGGCGGGAGATACACCTGCGCTTTGGTCAGGGCGATGGCACGCGCGCCTGGCGCGTGCGGGGCTTGGACAAAAACCTCAGCCCCGACGCGCTCAAAGTCAATGTGCGCCTGGCCGTCAGCGCCGCCGCCACCCCCGCCACGACCGCCGCCACGACCCTCGCCGCTGCCTGCGACGGCGGCGCCATCCACGTGGACAGCCTGGATCTGTACCACGCCCGCCAGCGCGGCCACTACCTCGCGCAGGCGGCGGCCGAGACGGGCCTGGACGAGCGCACGCTCAAGGCCGACCTGGGGCGCATCATCATCGAGCTGGAGCTGCTGCTCGATCAGGCGGCCAAGGACGCGGCCGAGCCCGAGCCTGCCGAGCCCGAGATGGACGAGGCGGCGCGCGAGCAGGCGCTGGAGTGGCTGCGCGGCCCTGGCCTGTGCGAGCGCATCCTCGCCGACTTCGACGCCTGCGGCGTGGTGGGCGAGGCCACCAACAAACTCGTGGGCTACCTGGCGGCCGTCTCCAGAAAGCTCGAGCGGCCCCTGGCGGTGCTCATCCAAAGCTCCAGCGCCGCCGGTAAAAGCTCCCTCATGGACGCCATCCTCGCCTTCGTGCCCGAGCACGAGCGCGTCCAGTACAGCGCCATGACGGGCCAGAGCCTGTTCTACATGGGGCAAACCAGCCTCAAGCACAAGATATTGGCCATTGCCGAGGAAGAAGGCGCGCACCGCGCGGCCTATGCCTTGAAGCTCTTGCAGTCCGAGGGCGAGCTGACCATCGCCTCCACGGCGGCCGACCCGCACACGGGCAACCTCGTGACGCAGCAGTACCGTGTCGAGGGCCCCATGAGCCTGTTCATGACCACCACGGCCATCGACATCGACGAGGAGCTGATGAACCGCTGCCTGGTGCTGGCCGTCAGCGAGGATCGCGAGCAAACGCGCGCCATCCACGAACGCCAGCGCCTCGGGCGCACCTTGCAGGGGCTGCATCAGCGTCAGCAGCGCCAAGCCATCGTGCAGCTGCACCGCAACGCCCAGTGCCTGCTCAGGCCGCTGGCCGTGGTCAACCCCTGGGCCGATCAGCTGACGTTTCTCGATGACCGCACGCGCACGCGCCGCGATCACGAAAAATACCTCACCCTCATCGACGCCATCGCCTTGCTGCACCAGCACCAGCGCGAGATCAAGAGCGTGTGCATCGAGGGGCGCGAGGTGGCCTACGTCCAGGCCACGCTGGCCGACATCGAGCTGGCCAATCGAATCGCGCACCAGGTGCTGGGCACCAGCCTCGATGAATTGCCGCCGCAGACGCGGCGGGTGCTGGTGGACGTGCAAGCGCTCGTCGAGGCTCGGATGCGCCAGGAGGGCGTGCCCCGGCGCGAGGTGCGCTTTACGCGCGCCCAGCTGCGCCAGGCCACGGCGGGCGGGGACACGCAGCTCAAAATGCATTTGAGCCGCCTTGCCGAGCTGGAGTACCTGCTGGTGCACCGCGCGCAGCGCGGCCAGGCCTTTGAGTACGAGCTGCTGCACGATGGCGCGAGCGCCCAGGCCGGGCCGTACCTGTCGGGCCTGATCGACGTGCGGCAACTGCGCGGCCTGGCGCCCAAGGCCGACGAGCCATCGCCCGCATCGCCCGCACCGCTTCCATCGCACCCCTCACCCTTAGCGTCCCTTGAGCCATCCCAGCCTGCCGCGCCCCTGGCGCGGCAGGGCTACGACGGCGCCCGGTCGGGGCAAAGCCGAGCGCGGTCGGCCCCTGGACGGCCCGCTGTCGGCCCCTGGCCGGGGGGAGGCCGCCTGGGTGAATCGGTGGCCGAATCGGCCGCCAAGGCGCATTCCGCCTGCGCTGCGAGCCCGGCGCAGGGCGGCGGCGCCACCGCCGCACGCGCCGCCAGCGCCACCCCCCTGCGCCATGCCCGCCAGTCCTACCCTCAGCCCTACCCTCAGCCGGGTCAGACTTCGCCGGGCCAGGCTTCTTTAGTTGCCGCAGTCGCCGTAGCTGCCGCGTGAGCCGCCATGCCGCGCAAAGGCCAGCGCCTCAAAACCCGAAAACCCGCCGCCACCAAGCCCACGGCGCCGGTGCGGGTGGCAGCCGCTGCTGCCCCGGCGCACAACCGTCTGCCGCGCTACATGGAGGAGCACTTCGAGTGGATGGCGGTGGCGGGCTACAGCCCGCAGACGGTGCGCGGCAGGCGGCAGGCCATTGGCAAGTTCATCGCCTGGGCCGATGAGCGCGGCATCGACGATCCGCGCCAGGTCACGCGGCCGATGATCGAGCGCTACCAGCGCCACTTGTTCTACTACCGCAAAAGCGACGGTCGGCCCCTGACGGTGGGCATGCAGGTGCAATACCTGGCGGCGATCAAACTGTGGTTCAAGTGGCTCATGCGCGCCCATCACATCTTGGCCAATCCGGCCAGCGAGCTGGAGCTGCCCCGAGCGCCCAAGCGGCTGCCGGGGCGCATCTTGAGCCAGGCCGAGGTGCAGGCCGTGCTCAGGCAGGCCGAGCCCGCGACGGCGCAGGGTCTGCGCGACCGGGCGTTGCTGGAGTTGCTCTATGCCACGGGGTTGCGCAGGAGCGAGGCGGCCAGCCTGGAGGTCTACGACGCGGACATGGTGCGCGGGGTGTTGTGGGTGCGCCGAGGCAAGGGTGGCCGCCAGCGCGTGGTGCCGCTGGGCTCCAGGGCCGCGGCGTGGCTGGAGCAGTACCTCCGCGAGAGCCGCCCCGAGCTGCTGGCGGGCGATACGAAGGCGCTGTTCGTCAACGACTACGGGCAGCCGATCCCCAGCGACCTGGTGGCGCGCAAGGTCAGCCGCTACATGGAGTTCGCGGGCCTGGTCAAGGGCGGGGCGACGCACCTGCTGCGCCATGCGTGCGCCACGCACATGCTCGAAGGCGGCGCGGACATCCGGTTCATTCAGGCGATGCTGGGGCATGCGAACTTGGAGACCACCGAGATTTACACGCACGTGTCGATCGACAAGCTCATTGAGGTGCATCGGGCCACGCATCCGAGCAAGCTCAAGGCGCATGAAGGCCCAGGCCAGGGCTCAGGTCAGGGCGCGGGACCCGGTGAGTTGGCGCGCGCGCGGGCCAGACGGGGGCGCGAGGCCTTGCTGGGCGAGCTGGCAGAAGATGACGAGGGCGGGCAGGCGCCGCCGTAGGGCTTGAGCACAGGCGCACAATGCGCGCATGAGACGGCAGGGCCACGACCTGAGCGAGACACCCGCGAGCGTGCGGGCGCGAGTGCGCGCCAGGGCCTGGGCGCGCGCCCGCAGCGGCGCAAAAAGGGTCTCTGGAAAAAATTCTCCCCGCTACGCTCCTCGCGCTCATGCGCACGGAGTCAGCATCGGCATTGCTACTAGAAAGAGTGCTCTCAAAGGCGCAGCAAGTGCGTCAGGGGTAACAATCTGGGGGTATGTGGAGGGGGATCCGCTG
>DAIOSZ010000149.1:7191-10167 GCA_036752305.1 Burkholderiaceae bacterium | reverse complement strand
GCCAGCGCCAGGGCCGAAAGCCGGGTAGCCGAGCGCCAGTGTCCGCCGGCGACGGCACGCACCATGCCGGGGTTGCCGAAATGGTTGACCCCGCGCGTGGCGCGGTCACCCTGGCCGGCGGAATAGACCAGGGTCAGATCACGCGGCAAGCCGGTGGCGAGAAAACGCCGCTCCAGCGCATGCGTGATTGCCTCGGCGTGCCCAGCGCCGACGAAGCCCGCGCACGCGACGGTCCAGGCCGATGAAATGAGCGCGGCAGCCTGGGCGGCGGTGAGGACTTGCATGATGCGCGGGATTATGGCGAGCCTTGGGGCCGTGCCTCGCGACAGGCCGTCCTATCCCGTCGGGAATCTGATGCTGTCGTGCACGCGCACCGCGCAGGGCTCGCCCCAGAGCAGCGCCGTGGCGGGCGTGCCGGCGTGCCGGGTTTGCGCAGCCGCGCCGCGCAGGTAGGCCAGCGCGATGCAGCGGCCCGCCTGGCGGCTGTATCCGGCTGACGTGATGTCGCCGGCGGCCTGGCCGTCCAGCACCACGCTCTCGCCGCCCCAGGCAAAACAGGCGGGATCGTCAAAGACCAGGCTCACGAGCTTTTTGCGCAGCGGCTGGTCGCGCATGGCCTGCAGGGCGGCGCGGCCAATGAAATCGACGCTTTTGTCAAGGCGGACGCCCGACAAAAGGCCCGCTTCCCAGGGCGTCTCATCGGGTCCCAATTCGGCGCCCCATGCGCGGCGGCCCTGCTCGATGCGCAGCGCGTCCAGCGCGTGGTAGCCGCCATCGCGCAATCCCAGGTCTTGTCCCGCCTCGCGCAACGCCAAGTAGACATGGCGCGTCATCTCCACCGGAACATACAGCTCATACCCCGGGCCGCCCACGTAGCTCATGCGGGCGGCGCGCACCCGTGCATGACCCAGGTCGATTTCGCGCGTGCAGGAAAAGGGCAGCGCGGCGGGCGACAGGTCGTCGGGGCTCACGCGGGCCAGCAGCTCACGCGCCTTGGGTCCCATGAGCGAGAGGACGCAGGTCATGGCTGACAGGTCGGTGAGCAGCGCCTGTTCGTCCTCGCGAATTTGCCGCGTGATCCAGTCGGCGTCTCGCACGGCCTGAGCCGAACCGGTGACGATGAGGAAGCGCCGCGCATCCAGGCGGATGACCGTGAGATCGCTCTCGAAGCCGCCGCGCGCGTTGAGCAGCGGGGTGTAGACCATGCGGCCCACGGGGACGTCCATTTCGTTGGCGCACAGGCGTTGCAACACGGCCAGTGCATCGCGCCCCTGCAGCATGAGCTTGGAGAATGAACTCTGGTCGTACAGCGCCACCGCCTCGCGCGTGGCGCGCTGCTCGGCGAGCATCCAGGGCAGCCAGTCGGGCGCGTCAAGCGTGTCGCGTGGCGCTGGCGCCCATCCGTCGATCTGATCGGGGTCGGGCGGTCGGAACACGTTGGCGCGTTCCCAGCCATTCTTGCTGCCGAAGACGGCGCCGCGCCCGGCCAGCAGGTCGTACAGCGGAGAGGTACGCAGCGGCCGGACGGTCTGCAGTTCCTGGCGCGGCCAGCGCATCGCGTAGTGCAGGCCCAGTGTTTCGCCGGTGCGTTCGGCCAAGGCGCGGCGATTGGCCGTGAACGGGCCGAAGCGGCGGATGTCCACGTCCCACAGGTCCACGCTTGGCTCGCCACCGGTGATCCATTCGGCCAGCAGCCGCCCCGCGCCGCCGCTGTTGGCAATGCCCGCCGAGTTGAACCCCGCGCAGACGAAGTAGCCGCGCAGGCCCGGCGCTTCGCCGAGGATGAAGTTGCCATCGGGCGTGAAGCTCTCCGGCCCATTGAGCAGCATCTTGATTTCAGCGGTTTCCAGGCAGGGCGTGCGATGCAGGGCGTTGCGCATCAGCGGCTCGAATTGATCCCAGTCCTCGCCGAGCAACTGGAACTGGAAGTCCGCCGGGATCGGGTCCATGGCCCAGGGCTTGGCTCGCGGCTCGAAGCCGCCCATGAGCAGCCCCCCGACCTCCTCCTTGTAGTAGATGAATCCGTCGGGATCGCGCATCACCGGCAGCATGGGATGGACGCCCTCGATGCGGCCGGTGACGATGTAGAAATGCTCGGCCGAATACAGGGGCACGTTCACGCCGGCGAGCGCGCCGAATTGCCGAGCCCATTGCCCCGCACAGTTCACCAGGGTCTCGCAGCCCAGATGCAGGGTCTCCCCGTCGATGCACAGGTCCACGCCAATGACGCGGCCCCGCTCGGCATGCACCGCCGTGACGCGCGCCCCTTCCTGGATGCGCACGCCTTGGCGCCGCGCGCCCTTGGCCAGCGACATGCACAGGTCCGCTGGATTGACCTTGCCGTCATGCGGCAGCCAGAGCGCGCCGCTGAGGTCATCGACGCGCATCACTGGCCATTTGTCCTGTGCTTCGCCGGGAGAGATTTCGTGGCATTCCACGCCGAAGGCCTGCGCCAGCGCGAGCTGCTTCTTGTATGCACGCCAGCGCTCGGGGGTGCTGGCCACGTTGACGCTGCCGCACTGCCGCCAGCCGGTGGCCAGGCCGGTTTCCTGCTCCAGCGTGGCGTACAGCTCGATGCCGTAGCGGCTCATGCGCGTCATGTTGCGGTTGGGGCGCATCTGGCCCACCAGGCCGGCGGCGTGCCAGGTGGTGCCGCTGGTGAGCCTGCCCTGTTCGAGCAGCAGCAGGTCGCGGTGGCCCAGCTTGGCCAGGTGATAGGCCGTGGAGCAGCCTGCAATGCCGCCGCCCACGATCAAGGTTTGCACATGGCGAGGCAGCGGTGTGTTCATGCAATCGTTATCCCAGACGCAACGCGATCACCCCAATGACGATGGCGGCGGTGCCCACCGCGCGGGCGGCGAGGATGGCGATATCCATCGCGCCGCGGTCGAACGGGCCGTGCTCGAGGTCGATGATCACGAAGTCGTAGCCGAGGCCGCCGACGATCTCCGTCGAATGCGAGGTCGGAATCTTGAT
>DAIOSZ010000149.1:0-7181 GCA_036752305.1 Burkholderiaceae bacterium | reverse complement strand
CGCTTCCTTGAGCACCCAGGTGCCGATGAGCGCGGCGAACAGCACCGAGGTTTCGCGCAGCGCGGCCACCGTGGCCACGGGCGCGCGGGTCATGGCCCACAGCGCGATGCCGTAGGAGCCCAGCGAGGCGAGTGCGCCACCGAGCGCAACCGGCCAGCGCCGCCGTGCGTAGGGCCAGGCGGCCCTGCCGCGGCGCCACAGCACCAGCAGCCCAAAGGGCCAACCATCCAGCACGAACAGGGCGAGCACGTACTGCAGCGCGTTTCCGGCGGCCCGCGCGCCAAGGGCATCGACGACGGTGTAGACCGCGATCACCACCGCGTTGGCAAGCGCGAATGCGACGGCGCGCGGGTTGTCCCATGCATGGCGCGACAGCCCGAGCGCGAGAACGCCGCCGCTCACCCCCAGCACACCCGCCCAGGCCACCGGCGAGAGCGACTCGCCGACCGTGAGGCTGGCTGACAGCGCCACCAGCAGTGGCGCGGTGCCGCGCATGAGCGGATAGGTCAAGCCCAACTCGCCGTGCTGATAGGCGCGTACCAGGGCGATGTAGTAGGCGATGTGAATCAACACCGAGGCGGTGATGTACGGCCAGGCCGCGCTGGGCGGCCAACCCACCCACAAGGCCAGCGGCAGCGCAACGAACGAGCCCAGCAGATGGATGAGCGCCGTGTCCGGAGCCTTGTCGGTGCGGGATTTGACGAGGGCTTCCCACCCCGCGTGCAGCACCGCGCAAAAAAGCCCCGCCGCCACAACGCCCCAACCCAGGCTCATGACAGGCGCTTAGAGCCTTGCGCACTGGCACGCGAGTTCGAGAAACTCGGCCAGCGGCGGCGTTCTCTGGCCCGCCGTCTTGGCCAGATCGTCCCATTCGCGCAGCCGCACGGCGTCCAGCGCGCCCGGGCGTTGCTCGAAGGCGCGCGCCTCCTCGGGCGAAAATACGCCGCCTTGCAATTCAAGCGAGCGTTTCGAGTCGTCAGACAAGGCTTCGCGGTACGCGGGCCGGGTAGCGCACAGGTAGCGCTTGGCGTCCACATGCAAGGCGATGGGCTGAAGCACATCGTCGTCAAACAGGCCGCGCAGGAACGGCAGCGCGCGCCACTGATGCAGATCGTCTACTCCGGTCAGCGTGGGCGTCGGGCCCAGGTTGTGCAGCAGATGACCCAGGTCATGCAGCAGCGCGGCGGTGACCAGAGCAGGAGATGCACCGGAGTCGCGCGCCAACTGCGCGCTCTGCAGCGCATGCTCAAGCTGTGTGACCGGCTCTCCGCTGTATTGCTCATCGCCCCGCTGGGCAAAGAGCTGTTCGATGTCGGGCAAGGTCAGGCTCATGTTCTGGTGCTCTCAGGCAGCGGCCGCGGGGGTGACGCGCTTGCGGTTGTTCTCGATCGTCCGCTCCTTGCTCACCATCACATGCTCGCGCATCGCGCGCCCGGCCGCATCGACTTTGCCCGAGGCAATGGCGGTGGCAATCTGGCGATGCTCGGCGGCGGTGATGGGCAGCAGGACGCCATCGGCCAGATTCAGGCGCCGAAAGAGCGAGAGTTCCTTGATGAGCTTGCGATAGATGGCCGTGAGCTTGCGATTACCCGCCATTTCGACCAGGCGGTCGTGAAAGCGCAGGTTGAGCAGGTGGTACTCACGCGTGTCGTTGCCGCGCACCGCGGCCTCCATCGCGGCGACGAGATCCTTGATCTCCTTGGCCTGCGCGGGCGTGATGCGCGCCGCGAGCGTGCGGCCTACCCACTCGTCCATCACGGCGCGCAGGTCGAAGATTTCAATGGCTTCGTCCAGCGGGATGTCGCGCACGAACATCCCGCGGTTCTTTTCGTTGCGCAGCAGGCCGGCTTCTTCAAGCATGCGGAAAGCTTCCCGCACCGGTCCGCGCGAGACGCCCATCTTCGCAGCCAGCGTTGCCTCGATCAGCTTCGTGCCGGGTTCGTATTCGCCGACCAGAATGGCGCGCTCGATCTCCTGCTGCACCAAGCCCGTGAGCGAATGGCTCTGCAACAGGGCGATGGTGGATGACGCGGCCTGAGTCATGCGCACGATTAAAGAGCACCCAGCACCCGATTGTCAACAATCTGCAAAAAACAATTGACAAGATGAAAAGCGCCGCGTCCAATGGATCGCGCGTTTCCCTGTTCACTGGCATTCGCAGGAGGGTCCATGCCTTCGCCTTTCATGTTCAAGTCCGCCCTGGCCGTCGGCCTGTGCACGTTCGCAGCGCTCGCCGCCGCGCAAAAGACGCAGCTGCTGGTCTACACCGCGCTGGAGACCGACCAGCTCAAGGCCTATCAGGATGGCTTCAACAAAGCCTATCCCGACATCGAACTCAAATGGGTACGCGACTCCACGGGGGTCATCACCGCCAAATTGCTGGCGGAAAAGAACAACCCGCAGGCCGACGCCGTGATGGGCGTGGCCGCGTCCAGCCTGGCACTGCTCGATCGGCAAGGCATGCTGGAGCCCTACGCGCCACTCAACCTCGACGCGATCATGAGCCAGTACCGGGACAAGAAAAAACCTCCCGCCTGGTTTGGCATGGACGTCTGGGGCGCGACGATCTGCTTCAACACGATTGAGGCGCAAAAGCGCAACCTGCCCAAGCCCGAAACCTGGAAGGATCTGACCAAGCCGATCTACAAGGGCCAGATCGTCATGCCCAATCCCGCCTCCAGCGGTACCGGCTATTTCGACGTGACCGCATGGCTGACGCTGTTCGGAGACGACAACGGCAAGGGCGGCGGGTGGAAGTACATGGACGCGCTGCATGAAAACATCGCGCAGTACACGCATTCTGGCTCCAAGCCTTGCAACATGGCGGGCGCGGGCGAGTTTCTGATGGGCATCTCCTTTGAGTATCGGGCCAACGCCAACAAGGCCAAGGGCGCGCCGATCGACCTGGTGTTTCCGAAAGAGGGGCTGGGCTGGGACCTGGAGGCGTTTGCCATCCACAAAGGCACCAAGAAGCTGGATGCGGCCAGGAAGCTCGCCGACTGGGCGTCGAGCAAGGACGCGATGTTGCTCTATGGCAAGAACTTCGCCATCACCGCGCAGCCGGGCGTGGCGGCGCCGCTGGCCAATGTGCCCAAAGACTACGAATCGCGCCTGGTCAAGCTGGATTTCACCTGGGCGGCCGACAACCGAGAGCGCATCCTGGCCGAATGGACCAAGCGCTACAACGCCAAGACCGAAAAGCGCTGATCCGGCTCCGTGACCGGTTTTCTTGAGTTCCGCCAGATCCGCAAGGCCTTCGGCGGATTTGTCGCCTTGCATGGCATCGACCTCGCCATCGAGCAAGGGGAGTTCGTGTGCTTCCTGGGGCCGTCGGGTTGCGGCAAGACCACGCTGCTGCGCATCGTCGCGGGCTTGGAGGCGCAGACCTCCGGTGAAGTCTGGCAGGCGGGGCGTGATATTTCGCGCCTGCCGCCCGCCGAGCGCGACTATGGGATCGTCTTCCAGAGCTACGCGCTGTTTCCCAATCTGACTGTCGCGGACAACGTGTCTTACGGCCTGGTCAACCGCCGGGTGTCGCGCGCCGAGGCGCGAGAGCGCGTGCGCGAGTTGCTGCAACTGGTGGGCCTGCCAGACAGCGCGGCCAAGTTTCCGGGCCAGTTGTCGGGTGGTCAGCAGCAGCGCATCGCGCTCGCGCGGGCCTTGGCGACCCAGCCCGGGCTGTTGTTGCTCGACGAGCCGCTGTCCGCGCTTGACGCGCTGGAGCGCGTGCGGCTGCGCTCGGAGATCCGCGTCCTGCAGAAAAAACTCGGCCTGACCACGATCATGGTCACGCACGATCAGGAAGAGGCACTGGCCGTGGCCGACCGCCTGGTGGTGATGAACCATGGCGTCATCGAGCAGGTGGGCACGCCGCTGCAGGTGTACCGCGAGCCAGCCTCGCCCTTCGTGGCCGACTTCGTTGGCAAGGCCAATGTGCTGGCCGCCCAGGTGCGCTCGGGCCTGCTGGAACTCGGCACATTGCGCCTGCCCGCCGAAGGTCCGGATCGCGCGGCGCGCGTATACCTGCGGCCCGAGGATCTGCTGGCGCGGCCCATCGCGCCCGAGGATGCCCACGTGTTCGAGGCGCGCATCGACAAGATCGACTTCCTCGGCTCGCACTGCCACGTGCATGTGAGCGCGCCCGCGCTGGCGCCTCAGGGCGCGATGGTGTACCTGTCGCTCAACTATCTTTCCGAGCAAGACTTGCAGGTCGGATCGCCCTTGCGGCTGAAGCTGCTGCCCGAGCGGCTCAAGGTGTTTTGACGATGGCGGTTCTGGCCCGCGCCGCGCTGCTGCCTGCCGGGCTGCGGCTGCGCACGCGGGCGAGTGACCGCCTGGCGCATGCCCTGCTGGCCCTGGCCGTGTTGGCGCTGCTGGTGTTTCTTGGCGCGCCGCTGGCGACCATCCTCATGCAGGCGCTGGAGGATTCGAGCGGACGGTTCACCGGGCTGGCCAACTTCATCGCCTATGCCCAGACGCCGGCGCTGCTGCAAAGTTTGTGGAACAGCGTATGGGTGTCGGTGCTGGTCACGCTCATCACCGTGCCACTGGCGTTTGGCTTCGCCTACGCGCTCACGCGCTCGTGCATGCCGTTCAAGCCGCTGCTGCGCGGCATCACTCTGGTTCCCTTGCTGGCGCCTTCGCTGCTGGCGGCTATTTCGCTGATTTACTGGTTTGGCAACCAGGGGGCGCTCAAGGATGCCCTGCGGGCGCTGGGCATCGCGCAGATTTACGGGGCGCCAGGCATCGTGATGGCGGAGTGCTTTGCCGTTTTTCCGCATGCGCTGATGATCCTGGTCACGGCGCTGAGCCTGGCGGATGCGCGGCTCTACGAAGCGGCGGACGCGCTCGGCGCCACCGCGTGGCGCAAGTTCCTCACCATCACGCTGCCGGGAGCCAAATACGGGCTGATTTCGGCGGCTCTGGTGTCGTTTACCCTGGTCATCACCGACTTTGGCATTCCCAAGGTCATTGGCGGTGATTTCAACGTGCTGGCCACCGACGTCTTCAAGCTGGTCATCGGTCAACAGAACTTTGCCAAAGGCGCCGTGGTCGCGCTGCTGCTGCTCCTGCCCGCCGTGCTCACTTTCGCGGTGGACGGCTACGTGAGCCGCCGCCAGACCGCCATGCTGACCGCGCGAGCCGTGCCCTACCGGCCGCACCCGGCGCGGGGACGGGATTGGGCGATGACGGCCTACTGCGCGGTGTTGGCGCTGCTGGTGCTGGCCATGCTGGGCATGGCGGTGTTTGCCTCGTTCGCCACGTTTTGGCCGTACAAGCTCGAACCCAGCCTGCGCCACTACATGCTGGGGCTGGTCGATGCCGAGGTGGGCGACGTCAACAGCCTGAAGAAGGCGGCGGGAACCGCCGTGTTCGGCACGGCCATGGTGTTCGGCACCGCCTATCTGCTGGAAAAGACGCAAGGCGCCCAGGCCCTGCGTGGCTTGGCGCGTCTGCTGGTCATGCTGCCGATGGCGGTACCGGGCCTGGTGCTGGGGCTGGGCTACATCTTTTTCTTCAATGCCTCGGGCAACCCGCTGCATGGCCTGTACCACACGCTCACCCTTCTGACCCTGTGCACCATCGTCCATTTCTACACGACGGGGCATCTCACCGCGGTGACCGCGCTCAAGAGCCTGGACGGCGAATTCGAGGCCGTCAGCGCTTCGCTCAAGGTGCCGTTCTACACCACGTTCTGGCGCGTCACGCTGCCCATCTGCATGCCGGCGCTGGTGGACATCGCGCGTTACTTCTTCGTCAATGCGATGACCACGATCTCGGCCGTCGTGTTTCTGTACTCGCCCGACACCAAGGTGGCGTCCATCGCCATTCTCAACCTCGACGAAGCGGGCGAAATCGGCGCCGCCGCCGCGATGGCCGTGCTCATTGCACTGGTGTCGGCGGCGGCCACGTTGCTGTTCATGCTCCTGGCCTGGTGGGTCAACCGCCGCACGCAGGCCTGGCGCGCCACACCTGCCTGAAGCCATGACCCTGAACCGCGATGCCATCCTCCTGACCCCCGGGCCGCTGACCACCAGCCTGCGCACCAAGCTCGCCATGCTGCGCGACTGGGGTTCCTGGGACGCCGATTTCAACGCCGTGACCGCCCGCGTGCGCGAGCGCCTGCTGGCCATCGTTCACGGCCAGGACAGTCACGCGGTGGTGCCACTGCAAGGCAGCGGCACCTTCAGCGTCGAGGCGGCCGTGGCCACCGTGGTGCCGCGCGATGGGCATGTGCTGGTGCTCGACAACGGCGCCTACTGCAAGCGCGCGGCCAGGCTCTCGCAGATGATGGGGCGGCGTTGCTCGGTGCTGGCCTTCGCCGACCATGAGGCGGTCCATCCCGATGCACTGCGATCGCGCCTGACCGATGACCCCAGCATCTCGCATGTCATCCTCATTCACTGCGAGACGGGGGCCGGCGTGGAAAACCCGTTGCAGGCCGTCGCCGAGGTCTGTGCCCGTGCCGGCAAGGGTTTGATCGTGGATGCGATGAGCTCCTTTGCCGCGCTGCCGATTGACGCGCGGCAAACCCGGTTCGATGCGCTGGTGGCCGCCAGCGGAAAGTGCCTGGAAGGCGTGCCGGGCATGGGCTTCGTGTTCATCCGCAAGGCCGTGCTCGATGCCTGCGCGGGCAACAGCCAGTCGCTGGCGATGGACCTGCACGATCAATATCAGTACATGGAGAAAACCGGCCAGTGGCGCTTCACGCCGCCCACGCATGTGCTGGTGGCGCTGGCCGAGGCGATCGCGCAGTTTGACGAACAGGGTGGGCAGGCCGCCCGCCTGGCGCGCTACCAGGCGAATTGCCGCACGCTGATCGATGGCATGGAGCGCCTGGGCTTCAAGCCCTTCCTCGACCCGGCCGTGCAGGCACCCATCATCGTGACCTTTCATGCGCCGGGCGATGCGCGCTACGACTTCAGGCGTTTCTACGAAGCCACCAAGGCGCGCGGCTTCATCCTCTATCCCGGCAAGCTCACACAGGTGGAAACGTTCCGCGTGGGATGCATTGGCGCCATTGGCCAGGTCGAGATGGAGCAAGCCGTGCACGCCGTGGCGCTGGCGCTGCGCGACATGGGCATCGCAACGGGCGCTCCGGCGCCAGGAAGGGGGAACGCGTGAAAGGCAAGGCTCTGCATCCGGCGCTCGAAGCCATCGAGCGCGCCGGGGACAAGAAG
>DAIOSZ010000148.1:8549-10198 GCA_036752305.1 Burkholderiaceae bacterium | reverse complement strand
CGAACTTGTCGCCACCCACCCGCACGCTGCCCTTGTAGACCATGCCGCCCAGCGAAATCACGCCCACCTCGGTGGTGCCGCCGCCAATGTCCACGACCATCGAGCCAGACGCCTCGCTCACCGGAAGCCCCGCGCCGATGGCGGCCGCCATGGGCTCTTCGATCAGGTACACCTGCGAGGCGCCTGCGCCCAGCGCCGATTCGCGGATCGCGCGGCGCTCAACCTGGGTCGAGCCACAGGGCACGCAGATGATGATGCGCGGGCTGGGCTTGAGCAGGCCACGCGGGTGCACCATCTTGATGAACTGCTTGAGCATCTGCTCGGTCACGGTGAAATCGGCAATCACGCCGTCCTTCATCGGACGTATCGCCTCGATGTTGCCGGGCACCTTGCCGAGCATGGCCTTGGCCTGATGGCCCACGGCCTGAATGGTCTTCTTGCCTTGCGGGCCGCCTTCATGGCGGATGGCGACGACCGAGGGTTCATCCAGCACAATGCCCTTGTCGCGCACCACGATCAAGGTGTTGGCGGTGCCCAGGTCAATGGCGAGATCGGTGGAAACGTACCGGCGGAGAGATTCAAACATGCCGCTATCAGCTTTCAATCGGGGGGTAACGTGCGCCCTTGTTGCAGGATCACTGCACCATACATGCGGCAAGACCACGGCGGGGCCGTCGCGCGCGATGCGCGAACCAAAGGCGGGATAATACCCGATTGCTCCCAAATCCCTTGGGTTTTCCCCTAGGTTTCCCCCCATTTATGGCACTGAATTCTGCGGACATCCAGCGCATCGCCACCCTGGCGCGGCTGGACCTTCCAGCGCCCGACGCGGCACAAATGTTGAACAAAATCAATGGCTTTTTCGGCATTGTCGAGGCCATGCAGGCGGTGGACACCGAAGGCGTGGAGCCGCTGGCCCATCCGGTGGCGGTGGCGCGCGCGGTGAACTTGCGCCTGAGGGACGATGTGGTGAGCGAGCCCGACCAGCGCGAGGCCAACCAGCGCAGCGCGCCGGCTGTCGAACGGGGCCTGTATCTCGTGCCAAGGGTGATCGAATGACGGCCCCGCACGACATGACCGTCGCGCAGCTCAGCGCGCTGCTGCGCGCTCGCGAAACTTCGGCGGTGGAACTGGCCAGTCATTTCCTGGCCCGCGCCCGGGCCGACCACACGCTCGGGGCCTTTCTCGCTACCGACGTTGAAGTCACGCTAGCCCAAGCGCGCGCCAGCGATGCGCGGCGCGCGGCGGGGCGCGTCCGTGGCCCGCTCGACGGCGTGCCCCTCGCGCACAAGGACATTTTCGTCACGCGCGACTTCCCCACCACCGCGGGCTCGCGCATCCTCGAAAACTACCGCTCGCCCTTCGATGCCACGCTCGTTGCCCGGCTCGGCGATGCGTCGGAGGAAGGCGCGGGCATGGTGACGCTGGGCAAGCTCAATTGCGACGAATTCGCGATGGGCTCATCCAACGAACATTCTGCTTACGGGCCGGTTCAGAACCCCTGGGACCGCACGCGCGTGCCGGGCGGGTCGTCGGGCGGGAGCGCCGCCGCCGTGGCGGCCGGGCTGACGCCCGCGGCCACCGGCACCGACACCGGCGGCTCGATTCGCCAACCCGCCGCCTTTTCGGGGATCACCGGCCACAAACCC
>DAIOSZ010000148.1:0-8539 GCA_036752305.1 Burkholderiaceae bacterium | reverse complement strand
GACGGCGCTAAAGTTGCGGCACTACCTTCAGTTCAATCACGGGGACTTCCCCGCAATGCTGCACGCCGCCGCAGGCGTCTACGAGGCAAACCGCGACGTCGCGCAAATGCACGGCATGATCGCGTTCGCCTCCAGCTTGGACCAGGGCGGCCCGATGGCTCGCAGCGCCGAAGACTGCGCCTGGCTGCTCTCGGCCATGTGCGCGGGTGATCCCGATCGCGACTCGACCTCGCTGGACCTGCCGCGCGAAGACTTCGCCGCTTCCTTGAGCCAAGGGGTGCGCGGCCTGCGCGTGGGCATGCCCCGGGAGTTTTTTGCCGATGGCCTGGCGCCCGACGTGCGTGCCGCCATCGACGGAGCGCTGAAAACCTACCAGCAGCTCGGCGCGACCCTGGTTGACATCAGCCTGCCGCGCACCCAGCTGGCCATTCCGGTCTACTACATCATCGCCCCGGCCGAAGCGAGCTCCAACCTCAGCCGCTTTGACGGCGTGCGCTACGGCCTGCGCGCCAAGGACTACGCCGACCTGGCGGACATGTACCGCAAAACCCGCGCCGAGGGCTTTGGCGAAGAAGTCAAGCGGCGCATCATGACGGGAACCTACGTGCTCTCGCACGGTTACTACGACGCCTACTACCTGAAAGCGCAAAAGATCCGCCGCCTGATTGCCGAGGATTTCCAGGCCGCCTTCGCGCATTGCGACCTGATTGCCGGCCCCGTCGCGCCCACCGTGGCCTGGAAGCTCGGAGGACATGACGCCGACCCACTGGCCGACTACCTGGCCGACATCTTCACGCTCCCCGCGTCCCTGGCCGGGCTGCCGGGGATGAGCCTGCCCGTGGGGTTTGGCGAGGCCGGCATGCCCGTGGGCTTGCAATTGATCGGTAACCATCTGCAGGAAGCCCGCCTCTTGTCCGCCGCGCACGCGTACCAGCAGGCAACCGATTGGCACATCCGCCGGCCAGGAGACGCGACATGAACACCAGCGCTCTCGTTCAAGGCTACGAAGTCGTGATCGGCTTCGAGACGCATGCGCAACTGCGGACGCGCAGCAAAATTTTCAGCCGCGCCTCCACCGCCTTCGGCGCCGAACCCAACACGCAGGCGTGCGCCGTCGATCTGGCGCTGCCGGGCGCCCTGCCGGTCATGAACCGCGAGGCCGTCAGCTGCGCCATCAAGCTGGGGCTTGCGCTGGGCGCTCGCATCGCGCCGCGCAGCGTGTTCGCCCGCAAGAATTACTTCTACCCCGACCTTCCCAAGGGCTACCAGATCAGCCAGTTCGAAGACCCCGTGGTCCAGGGCGGCGAACTGTCCTTCCTGCTCGATGGCGTGAAGAGAACCGTTCGGCTGGTGCGCGCGCACCTGGAGGAAGACGCCGGCAAGTCCTTGCACGAGGACTTTCACGGCCAGTCCGGCATCGACCTCAACCGCGCGGGCACGCCCCTGCTCGAAATCGTCACCGAGCCCGACATGCGCTCCTCGGCCGAGGCGGTGGCCTATGCGAAGGAGCTGCACAAGATCGTCACGTGGATCGGCATTTGCGACGGCAACATGCAGGAGGGCTCGTTTCGCTGCGACGCCAACGTCAGCGTGCGCAAGCCCGGCGCGCCGCTGGGCACGCGCCGCGAGATCAAGAACCTCAACAGCTTCAAGTTCATGCAGGCGGCGATCGACTAAGAAATCCGCTGGCAGATCGAGCAGTTGGAGGACGGCCACGCCATCGAACAGGCGACCGTGCTGTTCAATCCCGACACCGGCGAAACGCGCGCCATGCGCAGCAAGGAAGACTCCGCCGACTACCGCTATTTCCCCGATCCCGACCTGCCGCCACTGTGCATCTCCGAGCAATGGATCGCGCAGGTCGAGCGCGACATGCCCGAATTGCCGCGCTCAATGGCCGAGCGTTTTGTGAGCGAACACGGCTTGCCCGAGTACGACGCCACCACGCTCACGCAAAGCGAGGCGATGGCGCGGTATTTCGAGGAGGCCGCCCGCGCCAGCGCGCAGCCCAAGCTGGCGAGCAACTGGATCATGGGCGAGCTGTCGCGTCGGCTCAATGCGCAGGAACTGAGCATGGAGGCGGTTCCCGTCAGCGCCGCGCAACTGACCGCGCTGATCCGCCGCGTGGCCGACGGCACCGTCAGCCACAACGCTGCGCGGCAGGTGTTCGACGCGCTGTGGTCGGGCGAAGGCCAGGATGTGGACGCGCTCATCGAGGCCAAAGGCCTCAAGCAGATGAACGACGCCGGGGCACTGGAGGCCATCGTCGCCGAGATCATCGCGACCAACGCCAAGAACGTGGCCGAATTCCGCGCGGGCAAGGACAAGGCCTTCAACGCGCTGGTCGGGCAGGTCATGAAGGCCAGCAAGGGCAAGGCGAACCCCGCGCAAGTCAATGAGCTGCTGAAAAAGCAGCTCGGCGGCTGAGCCTTCGCGCGCGGGTCAGTAGGTTTTGGACGCCGCCGCGGCGCGTTGTGCCCACAAGGTCTTCAGGCGCGCCAATTCGTCGTCAAAGCGGACATTGATGCGCTTTTTCTCGGCTTCCTGGCTGGCAACGAAGGTTTTGCGCTCTTCCACGCTGGCCAGGTTCTCGTCGAGTTGCCGCCTGAGATTGGCCGGCACCTTGCCGGGATCCGCGGCGTAGAACTCCATTTCGGTGTCGAGCTTCTTGCGCTGCTCGGCCAGCTCCTTCAGCCGCCGCCCGGCCAGCACGATCTGCTCATCGGCTTGCGCAAGGGCTTCCTGGCGCTCGCGGTCGTGCGCCGCCGCGTTGGGAAAGCGCGTCACCAGTGCGCGCTCCTTGCGCTGTTCCTCGGCCACGCGGGCGTCGGCCTCGGCCTGCTTGCGGCGCTGCGCCTCGCGTGCCTCGCGCTCCACCGCCGTCGGCTCGGGGGGTATCTGGCGGCGCACCGTGCCGTCATGGCGCAACTCGCGCTGGACGCGGTCGTTGCACTCGGCGATCGGCCGGTCCGAGGTCAGGCGTCGGCCCTTGGCGTCCACGCAGGTGTAGATGCCCTGCGCCGCCGCCGATGATGCGGCCAGCAGCGCCATCAGCAGTGCGCACGCCGCTCCACCGACACTGGCTATTGCTGGAGGTGCGAAACCTGGGAGCACGGGAGGAGGACGCCCTTCATTTTTGCAATAAGTATCAAAAAACACCGTAGCGTTCGCGGTAGGCCAGCACGCGCGTGCGATGCTCACCCACGGCGTGCGCCGAATGATCCGATAAATATTGCAACAAATCGTCCAGCCGCGCAATACAGCAGACGTTCAGGCCCAGCACCCGTGAGACATATTGAACGGCACTGTGGTCCACATCGCGCCCGCCCTCGGTGGCTTTTTCTTGCCGATCCAGCGCAATGGCCACCGCGTGCGCCTTGGCGCCCGCGCGTTCGATCTGGGCGATGGACTCGCGCACGGCGGTGCCCGCCGAGATCACGTCGTCCACGATCAGCACCCGCCCCGCCAGAGGCGCGCCGACCAGTTGGCCGCCTTCGCCATGGTCCTTGGCCTCCTTGCGGTTGTAGGCAAAGGGTTTGCTTATGCCTCGGCGCGCCAGCTCCACGGCGATCACGGCGCCCAGCGGAATGCCTTTGTAGGCCGGGCCGAAGATCAGGTCGAATTCGATGCCGCTGGCCAGAATGCGCTCGGCATAGAATTGCCCGAGTCGGAGCATTTTGGCGCCGTCGTCAAACAGCCCGGCGTTGAAGAAATACGGGCTCTGGCGCCCGGCCTTGGTCGTGAAGTCGCCAAAGCGCAAAACGCCCGACTCCACCGCGAAACGCACGAAATCCTGCGCGAGCCGGTCAGGCGCCGGCCTGGGGGCTTGTACTGCCATCATGGGGCCATCCTTGTTTCTGCTCACCAGCCTTAACCTCAACGGCATTCGCTCGGCGACCACCAAGGGCCTCGTGCCCTGGCTGGAGCAGTTGCGCGCGGATTGTATTTGCGTGCAGGAGATCAAGGCACAGCAAGCCGATCTAACGGGACGCTTCGAGGAACTCGCCGGGATGCGCGGCCACTTTCATCTGGCGCAAAAAAAAGGCTACTCCGGCGTGGGCATCTATACCCGCCACGAGCCCGGGGACCTGCGCATCGGCTTTGGCAGCGCCGAATTTGACGCCGAAGGCCGCTGCGTGGAACTGCGCTTTGACCGCCCAGGACGCAAATTCTCGGTGGTCAGCGCTTACTTTCCCAGCGGTTCGTCGGGCCCCGAACGGCAGGAAGCCAAATACCGCTTCCTCGCCGAGTTCTACCCCTGGCTGCTGGCCCTGAAGGCAGAGCGCGACTTCGTGCTCTGCGGCGACGTCAACATCGCGCACCAGCCGATCGATCTGAAAAACTGGAAAAGCAACCAGAAGAACTCGGGCTTTCTGCCCGAGGAGCGCGCCTGGATGACCCGGCTGCTGAGCGAAGGCGGCCTGGTGGACGTTTACCGGCGACTGCAGCCCGAGGCCAGCGACACCTGCTACACCTGGTGGAGCAACCGCGGCCAAGCCTACGCCAACAACGTGGGCTGGCGGCTCGACTATCACCTGGCCACGCCCGCCATGGGTGCGCTGGCGCGCCGCGAGGCGATCTACAAAGACCAGAAGTTCTCCGACCACGCGCCGATTTCGATCGAATACGACTTCACGCTCTGACCGCCCGCCCATGCTCCGCTACCACACCGTTCCCGTCTCCCCGTTTGCGCAGAACTGCTCCATCGTCTGGTGCGATGCCACCCGAGACGCCGCTGTCATCGACCCCGGCGGTGGCCTGGAGGTGATCGAGTCCGAAGTCGCGCGCCTGGGCCTGAACCTGCGCGCCATCTGGCTCACGCATGCGCACATCGATCACGCGGGCGGCACCGGCACGCTCGCCCGCACGCGCGAGCTGCCCATCATCGGGCCTCATCCGGGCGACCAATTCTGGATCGACGGCCTGCCGCAGCAAAGCCGCATGTTCGGTTTTCCGCTGGCCGAGCCCTTCACCCCCACGCGCTGGCTGGCCGATGGCGACACCGTGACGCTCGGCGAATGCACCGTCAACGTGCGCCACTGCCCGGGCCACACACCTGGCCACGTGGTGTTTCACTCACCCGAGGCCCAGCGTGCCTTCGTCGGCGACGTGCTGTTCGCTGGCTCCATCGGTCGAACCGATTTCCCACAGGGCAACCATGAGCAACTGATTGCCAGCATCCGCCAGCGCCTGTGGCCGATGGGCGATGACACCGTGTTCATTCCCGGGCATGGGCCCGAAAGCACCTTCGGGCGTGAACGGCGCAGCAATCCGTTCGTGCGGGACGGTATCTAGCCCTCCAGGCGCCCGATCGCGTACTCCTGAAATCATAGCTGCCTGTGGTTGTCATTCCTTATCTTCAGGCCATAAACTCTCACAAAAACGGCATTTGAGAGGGCAAATTTTGTAGAAGCGTCTACAAATATGTAGACGCTTCTACAAAATCATGCTTTTGGAGCGGCCGGACGCTGCTTTTGCGGTCGATTTTTGGCATGATTTCTGCCAAAACACCACGTATATCAACCACGGACAGCTGCAAATACGGTAGCGCCTACACAGTCCTTCTAGCCATCCGTCCAGAGCTCCAGCCGTGCGCTAGTGCAGTGTTCGACGCTTTGCGGTACTTATGGGCCAGCGGATTTGCCTTCGTGGCTAGGCGCAAACCACAGCGATGCTCAGTGGCATCGCGAGGATTTGCAACGACGCCACGGAGGCAAAGGCGCGGCGCCATAAGTGCTGCATAGCATCGAACACTGCACTAGCACTCGATCTCCAGCCCGTCGTAGGCGCTGAGGATGTCCAGTGCCGGATGGTTCTGGCGCGTGAGCTTCTCGAATCGCTGCGTGTCCAGTCGGTTGCGCTCCAAGGTCGCATCGTCGTGGACGGGTTCGTGGTGGAACAGGCACAGGCGCCGGGCGCGCGCCTGCTGGCACAGTTCCACGCCGACGATGTTGCTCGAATGGCCCCAGTCCGCCTTGACCGAGACCGCGTCGGCCAGCGAGTACATCGCGTCGAAGATCACCAGATCGGCCAAGGCAAAGAAGACCACCACGCGCCGCATCTGCGCCACATCGCCGACGTCGTGCTCGGAATCGGTGGCGTACACCAGCGCCTTGCCGCCGCGCTCCAGCCGCCAGCCGTAGGAGTCGCCGGTGTGCTGCTGCCGGATCGCGCGCACCCGGTAGCCCGCGATTTCGTAGGTCTGGTCGGGCTGCAGGACCTCAAAGCGGATCTCGGCGCCCAGCGCGGCAAAGTCCACGGGAAAGCACGGCGCGGACTGCTGGCGCAGGAATGCGTCGGCCACGTTGGCATGGCAGGTGTGGATGACGATGCGGTTGCCGGGGATGTAGACCGGCGTGAAGAACGGGAAGCCCATGATGTGGTCCCAGTGCAGATGCGACAGGAACACGTGGTAGGTTTGTGGCGCGCCGCCGAATTGACGCAGGTAGTGGCCCGCCAGTGGGCGCGCGCCGGAGCCGAAATCCAGAAACAGCGGCGGCGCGCCGTCGGCTTCTACCTGCACGCAGCTGGAATGTCCGCCATAGGTGCCGCGCAGCTCGAATGGCAACTCTTGGTCCACAAAGGCTTCGATGCGCTCGCGCGAGTCCAGATCCGCCCTGCCACGCGCCGCCAGCAGGCTGGCCACCAGCTTGGCCCTGAGCTGCGCCGCCGTCAGCGCCACCGGCAAGGAGCCGCGGGTGCCCCAGAATCGGACTTTCATGTCGAGCCCTCCCAGTCAAACGCGGCGCCGCGTGGGTCCACAGGCTCAGCCCGCGCCGCGCCGGGCCGCTTCGTACAGCGCCTGCACCTTGGCCACGTTGGCCTGCAGCTCCTGAATGCGGTGCGGCCCGCTGGGGTGTGTGGAAAAGAACTCGGTGCTCTTCCCGCTACCGGTGGCGGCCATCATTTTTTCCCATAGGCGCACGGCGGCTTGCGGCTGGTAGCCGGCGCGGGCGGCGATTTCCAGGCCCACCAGATCGGCTTCGGTCTCGTCGTCGCGGCTGAACTTGAGCGTGAGCAGCTGCGTGCCCAGGCCCGCGGCCAGGTCACCCAGCGAGCCCAGGCCGAGCAGCTGCGCGCCCAGCGACAGCCCCATGCTGGTCGCCTTGCTTTTGGCCACGCGTTCGCGGGCGTGTTCGCGCAGCGCGTGGGCCATCTCGTGGCCCAGGATCATCGCCAACTCGTCGTCGGTGAGGGCCAGCTGATCGATGATGCCCGAATACACCGCGATCTTGCCGCCTGGCATGCAGAACGCGTTGAGCTGCTTGCTGAAGATCAGGTTGACCTGCCAGCGCCAGTTGCGCGCCCGTTCGTTCCACCGATAGGTTTGCGGAATCAGGCGCCGTGCAATGGCGTGCAGGCGCTGCAGCTGGGGGTTGTCTGCTGGCGCCAGCACGCCTTGCGCCCGCGCCTTGGCCAGCAACTGCGCGTATTGCTGATCCGCTGCCTGCTCCAGCGTCTCCGCGGGAACGAGTTTGCGCATTGCCGAGGCGTTGCCAACGTCCACCTGTGCCAGCGCCGGCAGCGCCAGCGCCCCGGCGGCGCCGGCCAGAAAGCGCCGCCGTGATGGCGCCGGGCGCTCTGGGCGATCCGCCGCAGGGCGTTGCAAAAATCCAAAAGACGGGCGGGGGCAGAGCTGGCACATGCGGCCATGATAATCAGCGCAAACTTCCTCGCTCGCATGTCCGTGCCTTCTCCTACCCCCGATGCCGCCATTGCGCCAGCCGGCGCCGAATCGCGCACCCGCCGCTGGCTGGACGCCCTCAAGGTCTACAAGAAGCCGGCTGCGCTGCGCATGCTGTTCCTCGGCTTTTCGGCCGGGCTTCCGCTCTTGCTGGTACTGGGCACGCTGAGCTTTCGCCTGCGCGAGGCGGGCATCGACCGCGCCACGATCGGCTTTCTGTCCTGGGTGGGCCTGGCCTATGCCTTCAAGTGGTGCTGGGCGCCGCTGGTGGACCGCTTGCCGCTGCCCGGCTTGACGGGCTGGCTCGGCCAGCGGCGCGGCTGGCTGCTGGCCTCGCAGGTGCTGATCGCCGGCGGTCTGGTCGGCATGGCCGTGATCGACCCCAAGCAGGCGCTGGAGCCCCTGGTCTGGTGCGCGGTGCTGGTGGCGTTTGGCTCGGCCACGCAGGACATCGCGCTGGACGCCTACCGCATCGAATCGGCCGCCACCGACGAGCAGGCCGCACTGGCGGCGACCTATCAGACGGGCTACCGCCTGGCCATGATCTGGGCCGGCGCAGGCGCGCTTTGGCTTGCCGCGCGCGCCGAAACCGCGGGGATGGGCGGCTATCAGCCGGCGGCGTGGCAGCTGGCGTATCTGGTGATGGCGGCGTCGATGGGGGTGGGCGCGCTGACCGTGTTGCTGGCGCCCAGGCCCGCCGAACGCGTGCTGCCGCCGGCGCGCGACGCGAATGAGTGGCTGCGCACCACGCTGGTGGAGCCGTTCGCCGACTTCTTTCGCCGCTACCGCTGGCAGGCGGCGCTGATCCTGGCGCTGATCGCCGCCTACCGCATCAGCGATGTGGCGATGGGCATC
>DAIOSZ010000147.1:0-10199 GCA_036752305.1 Burkholderiaceae bacterium | reverse complement strand
CGAATCAGTAAGCCTGGGCGACGGTGGTGCTCTGATTGACCGGGGGCAGTCCCAGCAGGGCGCGCTTCAGACGCTCATCGGCGGGCTTGTCGCCCAGCCACACGCGCAGCATGGCGTTGAAGAACTCCTCGTTGCCAAAGGGCTGGCCGGCCTGCTTGTTGCCCATGAAGCACACCACGCCCTTGCCGGGAACGAAATCCACGCGGAAGGCCTGGCCGGACTTGATATTGAGCTCGCTGGAGAACACCTCGGTGAGGGCGGCCATCTCCTTGTGGTAGCGCTTGAGCACGCCGCCGTCGGAGTTGGACTCCAGGCCGCGGATGAGCATCAGGCCGATATCGGCGGCGTTGATGTCGCGCAAAGCGACGAAGGACAGGCGCTTGGCGCCGGGGGCTTCATACACATCCTTGGGGCTGGAGCCGGTGCGGCTGACATACAGGCCCATGTCATACACCTTGAAAATCGCCTTGAAGCGGGTACCGGAGCCGTTGAGCTGCAACTCGGTGTTGCCCACATGGGCCACCTTGTCGTAGGAATTGACGGTCTGCGCCATGGCGGCGGGGGCCAGAGCCAGCGCGGCGGCGCCCAGGCAAAGGCTCAGAACGGTTTGACGAACGCTAAGGGTCAGGTGGCTCATGGTTTGCTCCGGTTAGTAAATCTGCGCGATTTGCAGTTTTTAGTATTTTGAAGATCGGAGCGAACGAGGTCAAGCGTTTGGCGGGCGTTTGGCAATAATTTTGTGATATTTATCATATTTGCGCGGTTATCGCTCCCCGCTTCCCGCGCAGCACAAGGAACCGCTGCAAGCGGCTCCGCGCGATGGACTCAAGCCCTACGGGGCATCCGGCGGCGGCAATGGTGCGCTTTTGCGCTCGGCGCGACGCTTGTCGGCCCGGCTCTGACGTTCGCGCTGCTCGACCAGCTTGGCTTTCAGGTCGATGGGCTCAGGCGGCGCCTTGGGCGCCCGAGCCTCGTTGTTGCGCGGCTTGCCGCCCGGTCCCTTGGGCGCCGGGTCGGGGTCACCCGCCGCCAGTGGTGCCCGCTTGGGTGCCGTTGGACTGGAAGCGTCCTTGGACGCGCGCCCCGGGTCGTTCGCGGCACGAGCGGCGTTCTCCTCCGCCTTGCGCTCGGATTGGCGCAGCTTGTCTTCAGTGGCATCCATCCGGTCAAGGCCGCGTTTTTGCCGCTCGGCGTCGTTGAGCAGATTGACCTGCGCGCGCAGGTCGCGGATGGGTTCGCGATAGCGGTCGCGCACGGTGGCACGGCAATCGTTGACGGCAAAGCGTTTGAAACACGCCGCGTCGTCGGCTTTTTTTCGGGCTTCCATGTCAGCCAGGCGAGCCGACGCGGCCTTGCGTTCGGCGGCACGCTGCGCATCAGAAGATGTTTGAGCGAACGCAGCCAGCGATGGGACCGCCCACAACGCCAGCGCACACACCGAAAGCCACACGGAACGGTGCTTCATGTCAGCGCCGTTTCCACCGTCCGGCGTTCGAGCGCGAGGTATTCAGCCGATTGCATCTCAGTCAGGCGCGAGACCGTGCGAGGAAACTCATGGGCCAGCGGCCCCTCGGTGTACAGCGCCTCTGGAGGCACGGCTGCCGACAGGATGAGCTTGACCCGCCGGTCATAGAGCACGTCCACCAGCAACGTGAAGCGCCGCGCCGCCGACGCCATGTTGACCGGCATGTGCGGCACGTTGGACAGCAGCACGGTGTGGAATTGCTCGGCCAATTCCAGATAGTCGTTTTGGGAGCGCGGCCCCTCGCAGAGCACACGAAAGTCAAACCACACCACGCCCCCCGCGCGCCGCCGCGCCACGATCTCGCGCGATTCGATGCGCAGCACCGGGTCTTCGTCATGACTGGCTGCCAGGGCATTGAAGGCCTCGGTCATCTCCGCGTCGGCCTCGGGGCCAAGTGGACAATGGTAGACCTTGATCTTCTGCAGCGTGCGGCGACGGTAATCGACGCCGTTGTCCACGTTGACAACCTGCATGCGCTCGTTGAGGAGTTGGATGGCAGGCAGGATGCGGTCGCGGTGCAGCCCCTCGGGATACAGGTCGTCAGGCCGAAAATTCGACGTGGTGACGAAACCCACGCCGTTGTCCAGCAGCGCTACGAGCAAGCGATACAGGATCATCGCGTCGGTGATGTCGGCGATGTGGAATTCGTCAAAGCAGATCAGCTTGGATTTTTCCGCGATGCGCCGGCCAAGTTCGTCCAGCGGATTGACGGTGCCCTGCAAGAGTGAGAGTTCGCGGTGCACCTCACGCATGAACTCGTGAAAGTGCAAGCGCGTCTTGCGCCTGATCGGCACCGCGTTGTAGAACAGGTCCATCAGGAAGCTCTTGCCCCGCCCTACTCCACCGTAGAGGTAGACCCCGCGCGGAATCTCGGGCCGGTTGATGAGCTTCTTGAAAGCGTTGGAGCGCTTGACCTTGTAGGCGGCCCAATCGTCGGCACAACGCTGCAAGGCGTCCACGGCGCGCAATTGCGCCGGGTCGCTCTGGTAGCCGCGCGCGGCCAATTCAGCCTCGTAGGCCGCGCACAACTGGCCACGAACGACAGATGTCATACTATCGTTTTAATAGCTGTCCGTGGTCAGCTTTTCTATCAAAACAGCGAAAAATCATACTCAAATAGCCTTCAAAACTCCTCGAAACGCTTAAAAATTGAGCGTGCGCTTGTCCACCGCCAGCGCGGCCTCCTTAGTGGCTTCCGACAGGCTCGGGTGCGCGTGGCAGATACGCGCGATGTCCTCGCTGGAAGCCTTGAACTCCATCGCCACCACCGCTTCGGCAATCAGTTCCGACGCCATGGGCCCGACGATGTGCACGCCGAGGATCTCGTCCGTCTTGGCGTCGGCCAGGAACTTGACCATCCCCGTCGTATCACCCAGCGCGCGCGCGCGGCCATTGGCCAGAAATGGGAAGGTGCCGGCTTTGTAGGCCACTCCATCGGCCTTGAGCTGTTGCTCCGTACGGCCGACCCAGGCGATTTCCGGACTGGTGTAGATGACCCAGGGGATCGCGTTGAAGTTCACATGCCCGTGCTGGCCCGCGATGCGCTCGGCCACCGCCACGCCCTCTTCCTCGGCCTTGTGGGCGAGCATGGGGCCACGCACCACATCACCCACGGCCCAGACGCCCGGCAGGTTGGTCTTGCAGTCGGCATCGACCACCACGTCGCCGCGCTCGCCGAGCTTGAGGCCCACGGCCTCGGCGTTCAACCCCTGCGTATTGGGCACGCGGCCGATGGAGACAATGAGTTTGTCCACCTCGAGCGACTGCGCCTCGCCCTTGGCGTTGGTGTAGGCCACTTTCACGCCTTTTTTCGACGCGGCAATCTCGCCAACCTTCACACCCAGTTCAATCTTCAGCCCCTGCTTGTCAAAGGCCTTCTTGGCTTCCTTGGCGATCTGCTCGTCGGCCGCGCCGAGGAAGGTGGGCAGAGCCTCAAGCACGGTCACCTGCGCTCCCAGGCGACGCCAGACGCTGCCCATCTCCAGTCCGATCACGCCAGAACCGATCAGGCCCAGGGTCTTGGGCACGGCGCCGATGCGCAGCGCGCCGTCGTTGGACAAAACGGTTTCCTCGTCAAACGGCACGCCGGGCAAGGCTCGCGCGCTTGAACCGGTGGCCACGATCACCTGCTTGGCGGCCAAGGTCTCGTCCTTGGCGCCGTGCACGGCAACTTCGTAGCCTTCAGGGACGCTCTTGACGAACGAACCGCGGCCGTGGAAGAACGTGACTTTGTTCTTCTTGAACAGATACAGGATACCGTCGTTGTTCTGCTTGACGACCTCGTCCTTGCGGCCGACCATCTTGGCAACATCGATGCTCAGATCCTTTAGGCCGATGCCATGCTCGCCGAAATGCTTGGCCGCGTGTTCGTAGTGCTCCGAGCTTTGCAGCAAGGCCTTGGACGGAATGCAGCCGACATTGGTGCAGGTACCGCCGGGCGCGGGACCACCCTTGGCGTTTTTCCATTCGTCGATGCAGGCCACCTTCAGGCCCAGTTGCGCGGCACGAATCGCTGCAATGTAGCCACCGGGACCAGCGCCGATGACGATCAGATCAAATGTTTGCATGGCCCGCGTCTCAGATGTCGAACAACAAGCGCGCCGGGTCTTCCAGCGCCTCTTTCATGGCCACCAGCCCCAGCACGGCCTCGCGGCCGTCGATGATGCGGTGGTCGTAGCTCATCGCCAGATAGTTCATCGGGCGGATCACGATCTGGCCGTTTTCGACCACGGCACGATCCTTGGTGGCGTGGACGCCGAGAATGGCCGACTGCGGCGGGTTGATGATGGGCGTGGAGAGCATCGAGCCAAACACGCCACCATTGGAAATGGAGAACGTGCCCCCGGTCATTTCCTCGATGCCCAGTTTGCCGTCGCGCGCCTTGACGCCGTATTCGGCAATCTTCTTCTCAATTTCGGCAAAGCTCATTTGGTCGGCATTGCGCAAGATGGGCACGACCAGGCCGCGTGGGCTGCCGACGGCGATGCCAATGTCGAAGTAGCCGTGGTAGACGATGTCGTTGCCGTCCACGCTGGCGTTGAGCACCGGGAATTTCTTCAGTGCATGCACCGCCGCCTTGACGAAGAAGCTCATGAAGCCGATCTTGACGCCGTGCTCTTTCTCGAACTTGTCCTGGAAGCGCTTGCGCATGTCCATCACGGGCTGCATGTTCACTTCATTGAAGGTAGTGAGAATGGCGTTGGTGGCCTGACTTTGCAGCAGGCGTTCGGCCACGCGCGCGCGCAGGCGCGTCATGGGCACGCGCTGCTCGGGGCGATCCCCCAAGCTCGGCGTCGCGGGCGCAGCTACCTGTGGCAGAACCCGCGTGGGCGCGCCCGTGGGAATCTGAGCAGGTTTTGCGGCTGAAACTGGCGCAGACTGACCACGGGCAGCTCCTGCTTCAATAGCAGCCAGTGCATCACCCTTGGTTACCCGCCCATCCTTGCCGGTGCCTGCGACCGAGCCGGCGGGCAACTGGTTGTCGGCCATCAGCTTGGCGGCGGCGGGCATCGCAACGCCCGCGTGGCTGCCGCCCGAAGCGGCAGGGGCCGCGGCAGCCGGCACCGAACTGGCTCCCACCGCCTGTACCTGCAACGGGCTGGTCATGGCGGTGGCCTTGGCATCGGTATCGACCTTGGCGAGCACTTCGCCGCTGGTCACCGTGGCGCCGTCATCCTTGAGGATCTGTGCGAGCACCCCTGCGGCGGGGCTGGGAACCTCGAGCACGACCTTGTCGGTCTCGACCTCGATGAGGATCTCGTCCTGGGCGACGGCTTCGCCCGGGCGCTTCTTCCAGGTGAGCAGCGTGGCTTCGGCCACCGACTCGGACAATTGTGGAACTTTGACTTCTACGATGGACATGGGATGTCTTCCTGATACTTCTTCGAAATGGAGGGCGACGGTTTACTTGTGGAGCACGAAGCCCTTGAGTTTGGCGAAGGCGGCATCCACCAGGGCCTTCTGCTGCTCGACGTGCAGGTCGCTGTAGCCCACCGCCGGGGAAGCTGAAGCCGCGCGCCCGGCATAACCCAGCCGCTGGCCTTCGGCCATGTTCTCGTGGATGTAGTGCTGCACGAAGAACCAGGCGCCCTGGTTCTGCGGCTCATCCTGGCACCAGACGATGTCTACCGCGTTGGGGTACTTCTTGAGCTCGGCGCCGAAGGCCTTGTGCGGGAAGGGATAGAGCTGCTCAACGCGCAGGATGGCTGCGTCGTCGGAGCCCTTCTCGTCGCGCTTTTTCACCAGGTCGTAGTACACCTTGCCCGAGCAGCAGATGATTCGCTTGACCTTGTCGGCCTTGCGGACAACCTCCTCGCGCAGCTCCCCAATGACGGTCTGGAAACCGCCGCGCGTGAACTCGGGCAGAGGCGACGTGGCGTCCTTGTTGCGCAGCAGCGACTTGGGCGTCATGATGATCAGCGGCTTGCGCAGCGGACGCACCATCTGGCGGCGAAGCACGTGGAAGATCTGGCTGGCCGTGGTCGGCTGCACGATCTGCATGTTGGTGTCGGCCGCCAGCTGCATGAAGCGTTCAAGGCGCGCCGATGAATGCTCCGGCCCCTGGCCCTCGTAGCCATGCGGCAGCATCAGCGTGATGCCATTCACACGGCCCCATTTCACTTCGCCCGAGGCAATGAACTGGTCGATGACCACTTGCGCGCCGTTGGCGAAATCACCAAACTGCGCCTCCCAGATCACCAGGGTATTGGGTTCGTTGGACGCGTAGCCGTATTCAAATGCCAGCACCGCTTCCTCTGACAGGATGGAGTCGATGACGACAAAGGGCGCTTGCCCCTCGGCCACGTTCTGCAGCGGGACGTAGGTGCCTTCGTCCCAGCGTTCCCGCCGCTGGTCGTGAATCACGGCATGACGGTGCGTAAACGTACCGCGCCCGCTATCCTCGCCCGACAGGCGCACCGGGTACCCGCTGGCCACCAGGCTGGCAAACGCCATGGATTCGCCCATGCCCCAGTCCACCGGAGCGTCGCCCCGGCCCATGGCCGCGCGGTCGTCGAGGACTTTCTTGACCAGCGGATGCACCGACAGCGTGGCCGGAACCGTGGTGATGCGCTCGGCCAGGCGCTTCCACTCGGTCAGCGGAATTGCCGTGTCGGCTGCGTCGGTCCACTTTTTGTGGAGGAAAGGCGCCCAATCAACGGCGTACTTGCTCTTGAAGTTGGTCAGCACCGGGTCCACGGTGTGCTTGCCCGCGTCCATGGCCGCTCGATAGGCGGCCACCATGTCGTCACCCAGCGTTGCGGCACCAATGCCCTGGGCAGCCAGGCGGTCGGCGTAGAGCTTGCGGGTGCCGGGATGCTGGCTGATCTTCTTGTACATGAGCGGCTGCGTCAGCGCGGGCGTGTCCTGCTCGTTGTGGCCGAGCTTGCGGAAGCACACGATGTCCACCACCACGTCCTGACGGAATTCCAGACGGAACTCAAGTGCGAGCTGCGAGGCCAGCACCACCGCCTCGGGATCGTCGCCGTTGACGTGCAGCACGGGCGACTCGACCATCTTCACGATGTCGGTGCAAAACACGCTGGAGCGCATGTCACGCGGGTCGGACGTCGTGAATCCAATCTGGTTGTTGATGACGATGTGCACAGTGCCGCCCGTGGTGTAGCCGCGCGTCTGCGCCAGACACAAGGTCTCCTGGTTCACGCCCTGGCCGCCAAAGGCCGCGTCACCGTGCACCAGCACCGGGAGAACCTGGCTGCCGCGCGGGTCACCGCGTCGATCCATGCGCGCGCGCACGGAACCTTCGACCACGGGATTGACGATTTCCAGATGCGAGGGGTTGAACGCCAGCGACAGGTGCACCGGACCGCCCGGGGTGGCGATGTCGGACGAGAAGCCCTGGTGATATTTCACGTCACCAGCGGGCAATTCCTCGGGCGCCGTGTGATCGAATTCCGCGAAAAGCGTGCCGGGCATCTTGCCCAGCGTGTTGACCAGCACGTTCAGGCGCCCGCGGTGCGCCATGCCGATCACGATCTCCTGTACGCCCTTGGCGCCACCCTGCTGAATGATCTCGTCGATGGCCGCGATGAAACTCTCTCCACCTTCAAGGGAGAAGCGCTTCTGACCAACGTATTTGGTATGGAGAAAACGCTCCAGGCCTTCGGCCGCGGTCAGGCGGTCGAGAATGTGAATTTTCTTCTCGACGCTGAAGTTGGGCTTGGCGCGGATGCTTTCAAGCTTTTGTTGCCACCAGCGCTTCTGGTTCTGGTCCGACGTGTACATGTATTCCACGCCAAGCGTTCCGCAGTAAGTCTCGCGCAACGCATTGACCAGCTCGCGCAGTGACATCGTCTCACGCCCGAAGAACGTGTTGCTGATGTTGAACACGACCTCCATGTCCGCGTCCGTGAAACCGTAGAACGAAGGCTCCAGTTCCGGGATCGGCGGACGCTCGGTGCGCTTCAACGGGTCGAGATCGGCCCAGCGCTGCCCGACGTTGCGGTACGCCGCGATGAGCTGCTGCACCGCGGTGCGCTTGCGACCGAGTTCAGAATCGGCGCCGGAGGCCTCCACCACACGGGTACCACCGGCCTTTGCACGCTCGGCAAAGGCGTTGATGACCGGCAGGTGCGGCACGTCCTTGGCATTGGTGCCATCCACGGCCGGAACATGCTGGAGGGCGTCGAAATAGTCGCGCCAGTTGTCGGGCACGCTGCCCGGATTGGCGAGATAGTTTTCGTACATCTCCTCGACGTAGGGCGCGTTGCCGCCGAAGAGATAGGAATTTCCGCTGTACGCCTGATAGACGGACGAAGTCTCACTCATGTTTCGCTGACCTCCGCTTTCCTGGGGAAAGCATTAGCTGGTTGGGAAAACCTTCCGCGACACGGCTTTACCGGTTGGCGGATGCGACTGTGGCAAGGAAGGGCCGAAAGTGCAGCGCGCATTGTGCCAGCAAAGGCATCGCATTCGCTTACAAAATGCCCCGCGCCCGGGAAGGCGCGAGGCTTATGCGCAAACGGTACGACCGTTCAGGCCTTGACCAGATCCTTGATCTGCTGGACGGTGCTCGGGTCCTCGATGGTCGTCAGATCGCCCGCATCGCGGCCTTCACAGATAGCCTGGATCACGCGGCGCAGCAGCTTGCCGGACCGTGTCTTGGGCAATGCCGTGACAAAACGCACCCGCCCCGGGCGGGCGACCGCGCCAAGTTGGCTGTCAACGAGCTTCATCACCTCGCCCTCAAGCTTGAGGTGCGCCGCCTCGTCGGTCAGCACGCTGGCGTCCTTGACCACCGCGAAGGCCATCGCGATCTGGCCCTTGAGCTGGTCGGCCACGCCCACCACCGCCACCTCGGCGATGTTCGGGTGGCTGGATATGCTTTCCTCGATTTCCCGCGTGCCCAGGCGGTGGCCGGCCACGTTGATCACATCGTCGGTACGCCCGAGAATGAAGTAGTAGCCATCCTCGTCGCGGATGCCCCAGTCGAACGTGGAGTACATCTGGCGACCGGGAATGCTGCTCCAGTAGGTCTTGACGTAGCGCTCGTCGTCGCGCCAGACCGTTTGCAGGCAGCCAGGGGGAAGCGGACCCTCGATGGCGACCACGCCCTTCTGATTGGCACCCTTGAGTTCTTCGCCGTTGGCCTCGTCGATCAACTTGACGTTGTAACCATAGACGGCCTTGCCCGGCGAACCGAACTTGCTCACCGCCTTTTCCACGCCGTTGCACAGGCTCAGGATCGGCCAGCCGGTTTCGGTTTGCCAGTAGTTGTCGATGATCGGCTTGCCCAGGCCCTGAGAAATCCACTGCGCTGTGGGCTCGTCGAGCGGCTCGCCCGCCAGGAACAGCGCGCGCAGCGAGGACAGGTCATATTTGGTGAGAAAAGCCGGATCCTGCTTCTTGAGGACGCGCACCGCCGTAGGCGCGCTGAACATCACGGTGACCTTGTACTTCTCGACCAGACTCCACCACACGCCGCCATCCGGCCGCGTCGGCAAGCCTTCATACATGATGGTCGCCATGCCAGCAATCAGCGGGCCATAGATGATGTAGCTGTGGCCGACGACCCAGCCAATGTCGCTGGTGGAAAAATAGGTTTCACCCGCATTGCCGCAATAGATGTACTTCATGCTCGCGGCCAGCGCCACGGCGTAGCCTCCGGTGTCACGCTGTACGCCCTTGGGCTTGCCGGTCGTGCCGCTGGTGTAGAGCGTATAGCTCGGGTGCGTGGCGTCCACCCACTCGCATGGAACCCGCGCTTGCAGGTGCTTGGCACGCAAAGCGGCATAGTCGTGGTCGCGCCCGGCCACGGGTTCGTAGGGAACGAGCCCCCGATTGACCATCAGCACGGCAGACGGCTTGTGCGCCGACAGGCGGATCGCCTCGTCAAGCAGCGGCTTGTATGACACCGCCTTGCCGCTGCGGGAGCCGGCGTCGGCGCTGATCACCACGCGCGGCTCGGCGTCGTCGATGCGGCTGGCCAGCGAATGCGAGGCGAAGCCGCCAAACACGACCGAATGCAGGGCACCAATGCGCGTGCAGGCCAGCATGGCGAAGCAGGCCTCCGCGATCATCGGCATGTAGATCAGCACGCGATCGCCCTTTTGGACGCCCAGTTCCTTGAGGATGGCGGCCATGCGCTCCACCTCCGCCTGCCATTCCTTGAAGCTGTAGACCTGTTCCTGATTGGTCTCGGTGGAAACAAAGATCA
>DAIOSZ010000146.1:0-10258 GCA_036752305.1 Burkholderiaceae bacterium | reverse complement strand
TGACTTCCCCCGCCAGCTCGAACAGCACGGCCACGGCCTCGGGCGTGCCGAAGTCCTCGTCCATCGCCGCCTTGAAGCGCGCGGCATGGGGATCGTTCCAGTCGATGGCCTCCAGCGGCTCGGGCGCGACGGCCGACAGCGCGGTGTAGAGACGCTTGAGCGCGCCGCGCGCGTCGTCCAGATGAGTGTCGCTGTAGTTCAGCGGGCTGCGGTAGTGCGCGCGGACGACAAAAAAGCGCACGGTCTCGGCGTCGTAATGCTTGAGCACCTCGCGGATGGTGAAGAAGTTGCCCAGGCTCTTGGACATCTTCTGGTTGTCCACGTTGATGAAGCCGTTGTGCATCCACACCTGCGCCATCGGCACGCCGAAGGCGCCCTCGCTCTGGGCGATCTCGTTCTCGTGGTGCGGAAACTGCAGATCGGCGCCGCCGGCGTGGATGTCGAAGCTCTCGCCGAGCAGTTCGCAGCTCATGGCCGAGCATTCGATGTGCCAGCCCGGGCGTCCCGGGCCCCATGGGCTGTCCCATTTGACCTCGGCGGGCTCGCTCTCCTTGGCGCTCTTCCACAGCACGAAGTCCAGCGGGTCTTCCTTGCCGCCCTCCACCACCGCCACGCGCTCGCCCGCATGCAATTCGTCGAGCGACTTGCCCGAGAGCTTGCCGTAGCCGGGAAAACGCCGCACCGCATAGTTCACGTCGCCGCCGTCGGCCTGATAGGCCAGGGCTTTTTGCTGGAGTTTGCCGATGATCGACAGCATGCCCGGCACATGGCGCGTGGCGCGCGGATCGTGGGTGGGGCGCTCGATGCCCAGCGCGTCGAAATCGCGGTACATCTCGACGATCATGCGGTCGGTGAGACTCGACACGGTCTCACCGTTTTCCACGGCGCGCTTGATGATCTTGTCGTCGATGTCGGTGATGTTGCGCACAAAAGTCACCCGGTAGCCACTGGCCTTGAGCCAGCGCTGCACCACGTCGAACGCCACGTTGGCCCGCGCGTGGCCCACGTGGCAGAGGTCGTAGACCGTCATGCCGCACAGGTACAGGCGCACATGACCGGGTTCAAGGGGCGCGAACGGCTCGGTCCGGCGGCTTAGGGTGTTGTGGATGCGCAGGCTCATGCGAAAGCAAAAAAATGGCCGCCAGACTGCAAAAAAACGGGCGCACGGCGCCCTGGTCAATCGAAGCGAGAAAGCCGACCGGGACGGGGCCCTGGGCTACAATCTTTGCAGTATAAACCCGCTGCCGCCCGACGCAGAATGGGCGGATCGGCCCTTGCGTGGGGCCTTTTTGCCCGCACGAGCCCGATATGACGCCTCTCTCCCTGTCCAGGCCTTTTCCTCGCCTGCCGCTGCGTGCGCTGGCCACCGCGTGCCTCGCCACCGGCCTGCTGGGCGCCCTGCCCGCGCGCGCCGACGAGTATTCCGACGTGGCCCAACTGGTCCGCACCGGCCGTTTTGCCGAGGCCGTGACCAAGGCCGACCAATACCTCGCGGGCAAGCCCAAGGATCCGCAGATGCGATTTTTCAAGGGCGTCGCGCAAACCGAGATGGGCAAGGCCAACGATGCCATCGCCACGTTCTCGCGCCTGACCGAGGATTTCCCCGAACTGCCCGAGCCCTATAACAACCTCGCGGTGCTCTACGCGGGGCAGAGCCAGTTCGACCGCGCGCGCGCCGCGCTGGAGATGGCGATCAAGACCAACCCGAGCTACTCCACCGCGCATGAGAATCTGGGAGACGTGTACGCCAAGCTCGCCAGCCAGGCCTACACCAAGGCCTTGCAGCTCGATGCGAGCAACACCAACGTCCCTCCCAAGCTCAACCTGATTCGCGAGTTGTTCGCGCCGGTCAAGCCTGGCACGCGCCCCGCGCCGCCGCCCGTGGCCGCCGCGGCGCCCCCGGGGCCGGTGCTGGCACAGATTCCGGCCGCGGCGTCCGCCATTCCCTCCATCCCGCCGGTGGCCGCACCACCTGCAGCGCAGGCGCCAGCTGCCGCGCCAGCGGCCAAGCCTCCGCGCGCCACCGACGAAGGCCCCGAGCGCCAAGCCGTCGAAGCCGCAGTGCGCGACTGGGCGGCCGCTTGGGCCGCCCGGGACATGAGCCGCTATCTGGCCTCGTACGGACGCGAGTTCGACCCGCCGGGCAACCAAAACCGCCGGGCGTGGGAAGAAGAACGCCAGCGCCGCATCATGGGCAAATCGCGCATTCAGGTACGCGTCTCGGATCTGCAGGTCTCCGTGCAGGGCAACCGCGCGCAGGCGCGCTTTCGCCAGGACTATGCCGCCGACGGCTTGAACGTCTCCAGCCGCAAGACGCTGGATCTGGCGCAAGCCGGAGGCCGCTGGGTGATCGTGCGGGAGCATGCCTCGGGGGGATGATCCCGGGCGCCAGGGTTCACAGCGGTCAGCATTTCAATAGATTCCGTGTTGTTCAGCTTTCTGGGCGCGCCGTGGCGTGCCCTTCTCGTCGTTTTGGCGCTGGGTGGTGGGGGCTCCCTGCTGGCGCCGGATGCGCTGGCGCGCGAGCGCGCCGCATCCAACGGCGGCAGCGGCGCCAAGCCGGAAGCCTATGCCAGCCAGGAGCGCCGCGTCGCGCACAGCCGCACGCGCGATGGCGAGGCCGAGGCGCGGCTCTTGAACGTCTACCGCCTGATCGGCCAGAACCAGACGCGCGAAGCGTTGGCGCAGGCCGAGGCGTTGCTGCGCGAGCATCCGAACTTCCAGCTCGCGCAGCTCGTCTACGGCGATCTGCTCAACGCGCGGCGCGGCGCGGCGCGTGACCTGCGCAACCTGCCGCCCGCCGCTGCGGCGACGCTGGGGGAGTTGCAAGAGGAATCCGCCTTGCGCCTGCGCGCGCTGCGCGAGCGCCCGGCACCCGGCCTGGTACCGGCCAATTTTCTGCAGGTGGCGCCGCGCTCCAGGCACGCCATTGCCGTGGACGCTTCGCGCTCGCGCCTGTACCTGTTTGAAAACACGGCCCAGGGGCTCAAGCTGATCGCCGACTACTATGTGTCGGTCGGCAAGCTTGGCGTGGAAAAGAGTCTGGAGGGCGACCAGCGCACGCCGCTGGGGGTCTACTACATCACCAGCAGCCTCGACGGCCGAAAGCTCAAGGACTTCTACGGCGCGGGCGCGCTGCCCATCAACTACCCCAACCCGCTGGACCTGCGGCGCGGCAAGACCGGCAGCGGCATTTGGCTCCACGGCACCCCGCCCGACCAGTTTTCGCGCGCACCCAAGGCCAGCGACGGCTGCGTGGTCGTCGCCAACCCCGATCTGGAACGCATTTTGCGGACCGTGCAGGTACGCACCACGCCGGTGGTCATTGCGACCAGTCTGCAATGGGTCAAGCCCGAGGCCCTGGCCGCCGAGCGAGAGGGTTTCGGCGCGGCGTTCGCCGCCTGGCAGCAAACCAAGCTCGGCGGCGATCTGGCCAAGCTGATGGCCTTCTACACCGACGACTTTTCGAGCTACGGCAAGAATCTCGCCGAATGGTCCGCCACTCTGGAAAAATCGCTCAGCCGCAACCAGGGCCGCGCGATGCAAATCAAGGACTTGTCGCTGATCCGCTGGCGCGACGTGCACGACACGATGGTCACCACCTTTGGCGAAGTTCCCGCCGGAGCATCGACCGGCACGGTGCGCCGCCAGTACTGGCAGAAAAACGGCGCGGCCAACGACCGCTGGAAGATTTTCTTTGAAGGAGTGATCGGATGAACCCCTTGCATGACACCGCGTCGCGCCGCGCCTGGCTCACCGCGCTGGCCGCGCTCGCCGTGGCGCCCGGCGCCGCCTGGGCGGCAGGCGCCGAGAGCACCGCGCCGCAGGTGCGCTTCGTCACCTCGCTGGGTGATTTCACGGTGGAGCTGTACCCCGCCAAGGCGCCCGAGACCGTGAAGAACTTTCTGCAATACGTCAAGGACAAGCACTACGACGGCACCGTCTTCCACCGCGTGATCGATGGCTTCATGATCCAGGGAGGCGGTTTCAACGCCGAGATGCAGCAAAAATCCACGCGCGCGCCCATCGTGCTGGAATCGAAAAACGGCCTGAAGAACGAACGCGGCACGCTGGCCATGGCGCGCACCGGAATCCCCGACTCAGCCACCGCGCAGTTTTTCATCAACGTGGTTGACAATGGCAACCTGGATGCGCCCCGGCCCGACGGCCACGGCTATGCCGTGTTCGGCAAGGTGATTGCCGGAATGGACGTGATCGACAAGATCCGCGCGGTACCGGTCGGCAACCGCGGCATGCACCAGAACGTGCCCACGATGGCCGTCGTCATCCGCTCGGCCACCCAGATCAAATAACCTTACCGAAAGAACCCATGACCCAAGTCAAACTCAGCGTCGTCAACTACGGCGACATCGTGCTCGAACTCGACGACGCCAAGGCACCCAAGAGCGTGGCCAACTTCCTCGACTACGTGCGCAAAGGCCATTACGACCGCACCGTTTTCCACCGCGTGATCGACGGCTTCATGATCCAGGGCGGCGGGTTCGAGCCTGGCATGACGCAAAAGCCCACCGGCGCGCCGATCGAGAACGAAGCCAACAACGGCCTGAAGAACGACAACTACACCGTCGCGATGGCCCGCACCAGCGCTCCGCATTCGGCCACGGCGCAGTTCTTCATCAACGTCAAGAACAACGACTTCCTCAATTTCACCGCTCCCACCGCGCAGGGCTGGGGCTACGCCGTGTTCGGCAAGGTGGTCGAGGGCAAGGACGTGGTGGACAAGATTCGCAAAGTCGCCACCGGCTCGCGTGGCGGGCATGGCGACGTGCCGAAGGAAGACGTGGTCATCGAGAAGGCGGTCGTCCTGTAGCCAGCGCGGCGTTCGACACGGATCGGCACATAGAGCCGCGCCTTCGACATGCGACTCACGGCGGCGCGGGACTGGGCTTGCCTGGAGTTTGTCTCCGACATCCATCTGCAGGCCGCCGATCCGGCCACGGCCGAGCTTTTTTTTGCATATCTGGGCGAAACGCGCGCCGACGCCGTCTTCATCCTCGGCGACCTGTTTGACGCCTGGATCGGCGACGACGCGCTTGATCACGCGCCGTTGGCACGGCGGGCCGCGCAAGTGCTGCGTGCCTGCGCGGCATCCCGCCCGGTGCACTTGATGCGGGGCAACCGCGACTTTCTGCTCGGCACGCGCTTTGCCGCCGAGGCAGGCGTCGCGCTGATCCCGGACGACGCGTTGCGCCTTGACGTGCTGGGTGAGCCCTGCGTGCTGGCGCATGGCGATGCGCTGTGCATCGCCGATACCGGCTATCAACGCTTTCGCCAACAGACGCGAAGCGCGGCCTGGCAAGCCGGCTTTCTTGCCCAGCCGTACGTCGAACGCCTGGCCTTCGCCTCCCAGGCACGCATCGAAAGCCGCGCCCACCAGGCAAGTCTGGATCACTGGGTGGATGTGGACGCGACCGCCGCGCGCGCACTGCTCGCCGAGCACGACGCCTGCACGCTCATTCACGGCCACACGCACCGCCCGATGGATCACGCCCTGGGCGAAGGCCTGGCGCGCAAGGTGCTCAGCGATTGGTCGGCCACCGACGAACCGCCGCGCGCGCAGGTGCTGGTGCGCAATGCGCAAGGCTGGCAGCGCCAGCAGTTGTGATCCTGCACCGCCTGTTCGGACGCGCCCGGGCACCCGGCGCCAACATTCCCCAGGCGCTGTGGGAAGCCACCTTGGCTGGCCTGCCCTTCGTCGCGCCCCGCAACCCCACCGAGCTGGCCGACCTGCGCGAGTTGGCGGCACGGTTTCTCGCCGACAAGCGCTTCCATGGCGCGCATGGATTGGAGGTGACGGACGCGATGGCGCTGTCGGTGGCGGTTCAGGCCTGTCTGCCGCTGGCGCGCATGGGGTCCAGTCCGGCGGCGCGCCTGGGCTGGTATGACGACTTCGTCACGATCGTCCTGCATCCCGGCGAGATGCGCGCGCGCCGCGAGCGCCCCGACTGGGACGGCGTGGTGCACGAATGGCAAGAAGAACTGCTCGGCGAGGCCATGGAAGGTGGCCCTGTGACGCTGGCCTGGAGCGAGGTGGCGCGCGCCGCGGAGAACGCCGCGCTCGGCCTGAACGTCGTCGTCCACGAGTTCTGCCACAAGATCGACCTGCGCGATGGCAAGGCGGACGGTTGTCCTCCGCTGCCCGCGCGGTTCGCCGGGCACACCCATGCCCGCGCGGCGCGGGAGCACTGGCTGACGGTGCTTGACGCCGCTTACCAGGACCACCGCGAAGCCGTTATCCGCGCCGAACGCTTTGGCGCCGATCCTCCCTGGCTCGACGCCTACGGCGCGCACTCGCCGGGCGAGTTCTTTCCGGTCTGCTGCGAGGCCTATTTCGTCAATCGCCCGGTCTTCGCGGCCCAATTCCCTGCCCTGACGGCCCTGTTTGACGCATTTTTTGGCCCATTTTGAGCATCAAACAGGCTTTCAAGCGTTTAAAACCGTCCACGGGCAGCTATCGTTTTTAATGTGGACCCCAGGCCATGGCATCCATGGCAAAGTGCCCGAAGTGCACCTCGCGCGTCAGGTAATCGGGGCGTTCCGCGGCATCTGCCGCACCCATGGCGATGAACAGCGTCACGAAATGCTCGTCAGTGGGATGCGCAAGCGCCGCATGCGGCGCACGCCTGCGGTAGTCCAGCAGCGCAGCCGCGTCGCCCTGCTGGAGATGGTCTTCGACCCAACGCGCGAATTCGCTCGTGTAGCGCTCGGTCGGTGCGTGCAGCGCAGGCCTGCCCCCGCCGAAAAACGCGCGCAGGTTGTGCGTCATGCTGCCCGAGGCAATGATCAGAATGCCTTCGTCACGCAGCGGCGCCAGCGCCTTGCCGATCGCGTACAAGCCCTCGGGCGTCCAGGGCGCAGGCAGCGCCAGCTGCACCATCGGCACGTCGGCCTGGGGAAACATGTGCATCATCGGCACCCAGGCGCCGTGATCAAAGGGTCGGGTTTCATCGGGCGCCGTGGCAACGCCCGCGCCGCGCAGCAAGTCACCCACCCGTGCCGCCAGCGCCGGGCTGCCGGGGGCTGGATATTGGAGGCGGTACAGCGCCTCGGGAAAGCCGCCAAAGTCGTGCCACGTGGGCGGCGCGGCCTGCGTCATCACGCGGGCCTCGCGGGCGATCCAGTGCGGTGAGATCATCACGATGCCGCGTGGCCGCTCGGTCAGGCTGCGTCCGAACGCCGCGAGCGCCGCCCCCGCGCTTCCCGATTCGATGGCAAAGGTCGGGCTGCCGTGAGAGACGAACAACACCGGCTGGCGCCGCGCGGCGCCGAAAGTGGAGGAGGTTGGAGTGTTCATGGAGCCAAATATAGGGGCTCCCGCCATTCATTCCAAGTCTGGAAATATGGTCTTTGATTTCAAAATTTTTGAATTTATCCGTCTCAGTTCGACCGCCGCCAGCCCAGCCACTCATTGACCACCAGGGCCCCGATCACCAGCACGCCCCCGGCCAGCACCCCCGCGCCGGGCTGCTCGCCCGCGCCCAACCAGGCCAGCAGGATGCCGAAAATGATCTCCAGCAGCGCCAGCAAGGCCACCTCAGGCGCTTTCAACACACGGGCGCACAGGACCGCCAACACACAGGGAATCGCCAGTTGCACCAGGCCAAGCAGGGCCAGCAGGGCCACGTCATGTCCGGTGGCGACGAAAGGTGTCGCAAAGGGCAGCGTCACCGCCGATGAAATGAGCGCGCCCAGCAATACGCTGGGCACCAGATCCACCTGCTCGCCATGGCGCTGCGCGGCTTGCGTCACCGTCCACTGCACCGCGGCGGCCAGCGGCACGCCCAGCGCGATCAGCGAGCCGGCAAACGCCCGCCAGTCGGTGCCCGAGGCGCTTGCGCGCAGAAACTCCGCGCCGTACATGCCGGCAATGCCCAGGCCTGCCACCACGATGGCGACCCAGGTGCGCCGCGGTATGCGGTGGTGCAGCCACACCCGCGCCGCCAGCGCCGAAAAGAGCGGCCCCAGCGCCATGATGACCAGCACGTTGGCCACCCGCGTGAGCGTCAGCGCCACCATGAACGCGGTGAACATCACGCTCCAGCACAAGCCGGATACCCAGAAATAGCGGCTCGCCCAAGGCACCCGCGCAAAGGCTCCCGCGCCGCGCCACAGCGGCAGGATGATCAGCAGGGAGACCGCCGTGAAAAAGCTGCGCCAGAACGTGATTTCCAGACTCGCCGCGCGCTCCAGGTGCCGCGTGACCACGCCGGCAATTGACCACATCAGGGCGACCGCCACCATGAGCCAGACGGCGCGTGCGTGACTGAGCCGGCCCGAAGGGGGAGAGACGGGCGGCGCGAGGGCGTTGGATGAACTCATCGGGACATGGCGGCGCTCACGGCGTAGCGGGGAACCGTCGCCAGTCAGTCTGCCCGGTAGTTCGGTGCTTCCTTGGTGATCTGCACGTCGTGCACGTGCGACTCGCGGATCCCCGCTGCGGTGATTTCGACGAATTCGGCCTGCTCGCGCATGTCGTCGATGCTGGCGCAGCCACAGTAGCCCATGCTCGCCCGCAGGCCGCCGGCCATCTGGAAAATGATGGCAACGACGCTGCCCTTGTAGGGCACGCGCCCCTCAATGCCCTCGGGAACCAGTTTGTCGGCGTTGGGGTTGCCGGTGGAGCTTTCCTGAAAATAGCGGTCGGCACTGCCCTGCTGCATGGCGCCAATGCTGCCCATGCCCCGGTAGCTCTTGTAGCTGCGGCCCTGGTACAGCACGATTTCGCCGGGCGCCTCCTCGGTGCCGGCAAACATGCCGCCCATCATCACGCTGCTGGCGCCGGCGGCAATTGCCTTGGAGATGTCGCCCGAGTAGCGCACGCCGCCATCGGCGATCAACGGCACGCCGGTGCCCTGCAGGGCGGTCGCGACGTTGTCGATGGCGGTGATTTGCGGCACGCCCACGCCCGCGACGATGCGCGTGGTGCAGATGCTGCCGGGGCCGATGCCCACCTTCACGCCATCGGCGCCCACATCGGCCAGCGCGCGCGCCGCCGCGCCGGTGGCGATGTTGCCGCCAATCACCTGAACCTGCGGATAGTTCTGCTTGACCCAGCGCACGCGCTCGATCACCCCCTTGCTGTGGCCATGCGCGGTGTCCACCACGATGGCGTCCACGCCCGCCTTCACCAGCGCTTCCACGCGCTCCTCGGTGCCCGCGCCCACGCCCACGGCCGCGCCCACGCGCAAGCGGCCCGCGCCGTCGCGCGCGGCGTTGGGAAAACTGGTCTGCTTGGTGATGTCCTTGACCGTGATGAGACCCTTGAGGCGATCCTCGCCGTCGATGATGAGCAGGCGCTCCAGCTTGTGCTTGTTGAGCAGCCGCTTGGCCTCGTCGTGGCTGGCACCTTCGTTGGCCGTGATCAGGCGGCTGCGCGGCGTCATGATGTCGCGCACCGGCACGTCGTAACGGGTCTCGAAGCGCAGGTCGCGCCCCGTCACGATGCCCACGACCTTGCCTCCGTCGATGACCGGAAAGCCGCTGATGCCCAGTTCCTCGCTCAATTGCATGACCTGCAGCACGCTGTGTTCGGGCGTGATGACCACCGGGTCGCGAAGCACGCCGGACTCGTAGCGCTTGACCTTGGCAACCTGGGCGGCCTGCTCCTGCGCGCTCAGATTCTTGTGCACGATGCCGATGCCGCCTTCCTGCGCAATGGCGATCGCCAGACGCGCCTCGGTGACGGTGTCCATCGCCGCCGAAACCAGCGGCAGGTTCAGGCGGATGTCGCGGGTGAACTGGGTGGAGAGATTGACGTCCTTGGGCAGGACCTGGGAATAAGCCGGCACCAACAACACATCGTCGAAGGTGAGCGCTTTGCCGAGAAGGCGCATGGGGAAAGGCTCCAAAAAGCGAATTTTACCCGCCTCGCCATCCCCCACTGGGCACCGTCGCGGCGGGTTAACGGCCGTCAGGCCCGCTCGACCGAGACCGCGCAGTACTTGAATTCGGGAATCTTGCCAAACGGGTCCAGCGCGGCGTTGGTCAGCAGGTTGGCCGCCGATTCCACATAGGCGAACGGAATAAACACGCTGCCGGGCGCCGTGCCGTCGTCCTGCCGGACCGCCAGGCGCACCTCGCCCCGGCGCGAGACCACCCTGGCCTGCTCGCCCGGCTTGAGACCGAGCCGGGCGAGGTCGGCCCCGCAAAGCGAGGCCGTGGCCTCGGGTTCGATGGCGACGAGCATGCCCGCGCGGAGCGTCATGCTGCCGGTGGGCCAGTGTTCCAACTGACGTCC
>DAIOSZ010000145.1:0-10261 GCA_036752305.1 Burkholderiaceae bacterium | reverse complement strand
GCCTGCCGCCGAGACGGAGCGCGCCGCGGCCGCGGCCACGCATGGAACTTGGCCTGGGCTGGCTGCTGATCGGCCTGCCGCTGGTCTTCGCGCTCGGCTGGGTTGCCTCGCGCCTGGATTTGCGACAGCTGCGGTTCGAATCCCGAAGCGCGCCCAAGGCTTATTTCAAAGGCCTGAACTACCTGCTCACCGAGCAGCAAGACAAGGCGATTGATGCCTTCATCGAGGCCGTGCGGCGCGATCCCGACACCGCGGAGCTGCACTTCGCGCTCGGCAACCTGTTTCGCCGACGCGGGGAGTACGACCGCGCGGTGCGGGTGCATGAGCACCTGCTGGCGCGCACCGACCTCAAGCCCGGCGACCGCGATCGTGCCCAGCACGCGCTGGCGCTGGACTTTCTCAAAGCGGGCTTGCTCGACCGCGCCGAGCAAGCGCTCGTCAATCTGGAAGGCACCGCCTTCGAGGCCGAGGCCCGGCTCTCCCGCCTGGGCTTGTACGAGCGAACGGGCGACTGGACGCAAGCCGCCGCGATGGCGCAACGCCTGCAAGCCATGCCCGGCGCCACGAGCCTGGGCGATTTCAGCGCCCGCCACGCCCACCATCTGTGCGAACAGGCCGAAATGGAAATGGCCCGTGGCAATGGCGCCGCCGCGCGGCAGAACCTGGAAGCCGCCTGCGCCATCGCCCCTGCCTCGGCGCGGGCGCCCACGCTGCTGGCGCGCTGGCTGGAGCAGGAACTGGACGACTCGCACGGCGCCTGGCAGATCCTGCGCACCGCCGCGCGTCAGGCGCCGCAGGCCGTCCCCCTGTTCGCGGCCGATTGGGCGCGCCTGGCCCAGGCCGTGAACGAAACGGCGGCCACCCGAGCCTTGCTGGAGGAACACTACGCCGCCAGCCCCTCGCTGGACGTTCTGGACGCGCTGGTCGCTCTGGCACCCACCAATCACGAGGGCGAGGCGCGCCAGCGCTACCTCGAACACCTGCAGGCCACGCCCTCGCTGGTCGCGGCTGCGCGCTGGATGGCCGGAGAAAAGCTCGAACACGAGCAATACCACCCGCTGGTCCAGCGGGCTTTCGACCATGCCGCGCAGCCGCTGCAACGGTACCGCTGCGCTGCCTGCGGCTTTGAATCGCGCCAATACAACTGGCGCTGCCCGGGCTGCCTTGCCTGGGACAGCTACCCGCCCCGACGCATCGAAGAAATCTGAAAGCGCCAAGCCGAAAGCGGCAATTTGCCACGGCCTGGCCCCTCGGAAGGCCCCCGCGTGACCTAAGATGCGCGGGTTTTCAAACCATCTGAAAGGGCTCCCTCATGAGCAACGCATCACTTGCCGGCGAACTGTTTTCCCAGTTGCAAAACGATGGCGGGCTCTCGCAGATCGCCGATCAATTGGGCATCGATCCCTCGCAGGCCACTGGCGCGATTGCCGCCTCGCTGCCGGTACTGATGGGCGCCCTCGGCCACAACGCCCAGCAGCCGGGCGGTGCGGATGCGATCTTCAACGCGCTGCAACGCGACCACATGCCCGCGATGGGCGGCTCGGATGGCGGCGGATTCGATCTCGGCGGGTTGCTCGGTCCGATGCTCGGCGGCCTGATGGGCGCCAGCGGGGGAGGGGCTGCGTCACAGTTTGACGGTGGCGGCATCCTGGGGCACATCCTCGGCGGCAATCAGCAGCAGGCGCAAAGCCAGCTTGGCCAGGCCGCCGGTATGAATGCCGCGCAGATGGGTCAAATCCTGCAGATTCTGGCGCCCATCGTGATGGGCTTCCTGGCTCACCGCGTCAACGCACAAGGCATGGATGCGGGCGGCCTGGGTTCCGTGCTCGGCCAGCAACGCGACAACCACATGCAAGGCGGTGGTCTGGGCGATCTGCTCGGCGCCGCGCTGGGCGGCATGGGCGGTGGTGGCAACGCGGGCGGCGGGCTGGGCGGCAACATTCTGGGCAACGTGCTCGGCAGCCTGCTCGGCGGCCGCCGCTGACCCGGCTGCGCGCGATCAGGCGGATGCCCGGCCCTGCCGCTGGGCGCGCCAAGCTCCAAACAAGGCCAACAGCCCCGGCACCAGGATCAATGCCCAGATGATCTTCGACAGGTTGGCCTGAACCCAGGGCAAATTGCCGAAGAAGTAGCCCGCCGCGGTCAGGCCCAGTACCCAGATGGCACCGCCGATCGCGTTGTAGGCCGTGAAGGTGGCGCGCGTCATCTCGGCCACGCCCGCGACGAAGGGTGCGAAGGTCCGGATAAACGGCATGAAACGCGCCAGCACGATCGTGACGCCGCCGTAACGCTCGTAGAAAGCGTGTGCCTGGTCAAAGGCCCGCCGGTTGAACCAGCGCGACTGCTCCCAGCCGAACACCTTGGGGCCGAAGTAGCGCCCGATCTGGTAATTGCACTGATCGCCCGCCACCGCGGCCACCAGCAACACCCCCATCGCCAGCGGCAGGCTGAGCAGCCCCGCCCCGGCCAGCGCGCCGACGATGAACAGCAGCGAGTCACCCGGCAGAAACGGCATCACCACCACGCCGGTTTCGACGAACACGATCAGGAACAGCAGCGCGTAGACCCAGGCTCCGTACTGCTGCACAAAGACCTGCAGGTGCCGGTCCACGTGCAGCATGAAATCGATCAGGTACGCCGCGTATTCCATGGGCGGCGATTATCGGCTGGTCTCTCCGAGTGCGGCGACAATACCCGCGCATGTCCGCGTCAGCCCCTCCGCCCGCGCGCCGCCCGATCCGCGCGCTCCCCGACGAACTCATCAGCCAGATCGCCGCCGGCGAGGTGATTGAGCGCCCCGCGTCGGTGGTGCGCGAACTGGTTGACAACGCGCTGGATGCCGGCGCCACGCAGATCACGCTGCGCCTGTCGGCCGGCGGGGTGCGGCTGATCGCGGTGGAGGACGATGGGGTCGGCATTCCCAAGGCGGAACTGCCCCTGGCGCTCAAGCGCCACGCCACGAGCAAGATTGCCAGCCTGCACGACCTGGAGACGGTGGGCACCATGGGTTTTCGGGGCGAGGCGCTGGCCGCCATCGCCTCGATTGCCGACTGCCGGGTACTCTCGCGCCCGGCGCACGAACCTCACGCTTGGCAGCTCGACGGCGGCAGCGGCGCGCTGGAGCCCGCCGCGCGCGGTCTTGGCACCACGGTGGAGGTGCGCGAGCTGTTCTTCAGCACACCGGCGCGGCGCAAGTTCCTCAAGACCGACGCGACGGAACTGGCGCATTGCATCGAAGCCGTGCGACGCCACGCGCTGGCGCGGCCCGACGTGGGTTTTGCCATCTGGCACGAAGGGCGCCTGATTGAGCAATGGCGTGCGCGCGAAGGCGCCCACGCGCTGGAGCTGCGCCTGGCCGAGGTGTTGGGCGACGAGTTCGTCGAACAGTCCCTGTCCGTCAATCTCACGCAGGGCGCGTTGCGAGTGCATGGCCGGGTGGGCCTGCCGGACCATGCGCGCGCCCGCGCCGACCAGCAGTACACCTGGGTCAATGGCCGCTTCGTGCGCGACAGGGTGCTCACGCATGCCGCTCGCAGCGCCTACGAGGACGTGCTGCATGGGCAACGCCAGCCGGTCTACGCGCTGTTCGTGGACGTGGATCCGGCGCGGGTGGACGTGAACGTGCATCCGGCCAAAATCGAGGTGCGTTTTCGCGACGGGCGGGAGGTCCATCAGGCGGTGCGCCACGCCGTCGAGGCGGCGCTGGCGGCCAGCCGCGCGGGTCAGGCGGCGCCCGGGCCCGTGGCGCCCCCCACATCCGCCCACGCACAGGCGGCCGAAACGGCCGAAATCGCCCCGTTTTCAGAAGAAAAACGACCTGTAAGCACCGAATACTCACCACCACCAGCTACTCATTTTGTAGCGCAAGAGAGGCAGGCCTGGGCCAGTTTCTGGCGCCCGCCGACACCCCCGGACAGCTCCGCCACGTCCCCGGCGCCAGACCCCGCGCCCGAATCCGCCGTGCCCCAGGCCGTCTGGCCGCTGGGCCGTGCCATCGCCCAGTTGCACGGCATCTACATCCTGGCCGAGAACGCCGCGGGCCTGGTGCTGGTGGACATGCACGCCGCCCATGAACGCATCGTCTATGAGCGGCTCAAGGCGCAGATCGATGCGGGCGAGGAGGCGCGTATCGCGAGCCAGGCACTCCTCATACCGGCCACGTTCGCCGCCACGCCAGAAGAAATCGCAACGGCCGAGGGACAAGGCGAGGTGTTGGCGCGCCTGGGCCTGGAGGTCGAGCCGTTTTCAGCGCGCACATTGGCGGTGCGGGCCGTGCCGGCCGCGCTGGCACAGGGCAACGCGCTGGACCTCGCCCGCGCCGTACTCGCCGAACTGGCCCAGCATGGCGCCAGCCGCGTGATCGAGCGCGCGCAGCATGAACTGCTCGCCACCATGGCCTGCCACGGCGCGGTGCGCGCCAACCGGCGCCTCACCGAGCCCGAGATGAACGCGCTGCTGCGCCAAATGGAGGCGACCGACCGCGCCGACCAGTGCAACCACGGCCGCCCTACCTGGCGCCAGATCAGCCTGCGCGAGCTCGATCAACTCTTCCTGCGGGGCCGTTGATGGAACGCCACGCCAGCGTCCCGACGACGACGATGACCTCAGGCGTCGTCGTCACCCTGTTGGCGCTGCTGCTGGGCCTGCAGGCCGTCGCCTCCGATCTGTACCTGCCGGGCCTGCCGCAGCTTACCCAGGAGTTGGGGGCCAACATGCGCGGTGCGCAGTACACGCTGTCGGGCATGCTGCTGGCGTTCGGCCTGTCACAACTGATCTGGGGCCCGCTGTCCGACCGATTTGGGCGCCGGCCGGTGCTGCTTGCCGGCCTGGGCGGCTTCGCGCTGGCCTCCATCGGCGGCACGCTGGCACCGTCGATCGAATGGCTGATCGGCTGGCGGGCGCTCCAGGGCGCCGCCATGGGCGCGGCGGTCATGGGCGCCCGGGCAATCGTGCGCGACCTGTACGCGCCGGCCGAGGGCGCGCGCGTGCTCTCCAAGGCGCTCACCGGCCTTGGCGTGATCGCCTGCTGCACCGGACCGACGGGCGCGGTCGTGGTGCTGCTGTTCGGCTGGCGCGGCGCCATCGCCGCGCTGGGGGTGTTTTCGGCGGCGGCGCTGGCCCTGGTGGCTTGGCGCTTCAAGGAAACGCTGCCCACCGCCCGCCGCTCGCCGTTGCACCCGCTGGCGCTGGCCCGCGCGAGCGGCCAGATCCTTGGCCACAGGGGGTTCCAGGCCTACCTGCTGCTGACCACGGCCACCTACCTGGGACTGTTCACGTTTCTGGCGGCCTCGTCCTTCGTGTTCATCCGCGTGCTGGGGCTGTCGCGGCTCGAATACGGCTTCATCGTTCTGTCTCAATCGCTGGCCTACATCGTGGGAACCTTCTGGTGCCGCCGCCTGTTGCCCCGGATGGGGGCGCCGCGCGCCATCCGGCTGGCGGGTTTCGTCACGCTGGCGGGCGGCACGCTGGTGGGCGTGCTGGCCTGGCTGGGCCAAGGCCAGAGCTGGTACGGTGCCTGGGCCATCATCGTGCCGTTCTGGCTGTTCATGATCGGCCACGGGGTGCATCAGCCTTGCGGACAGGCCGGTGTGGTGGGGCCATTCCCGGACAAGGCAGGCATGGCCTCGGCGCTCAACGGCTGCGGCATGATGTTCGGCGCCTTCGGCATGGGCACCTGGTTGGGCGCGCACCTGGACGGAAGCGTGTTTCCGCTCACGCAGGGCCTGTGGCTGTGGAGCGTGCTGACCGCGCTGATCGCCTGGACGCTGGTTCAGTGGCATGGCGCGCACGCCGTCACATGACGCCCAGCCCCGTCGTCGCCATCGTCGGCCCGACCGCCAGCGGCAAGACGGCTTGCGCGCTGGCCCTGGCGGAACGCCTGGCGGCCAGCGGGGAGCGCGCCGAGATCATCAGCATGGATTCCGCGCTGGTCTATCGGGGCCTGGACATTGGAACCGCCAAGCCCGGCGCGGCCGAGCGCGCGGCGGTACCGCACCATTTGATCGACATCCGCGAACCCACCGAGGCCTACAGTGCCGCCGCCTTCGCCCAGGACGCCGCGCGGCTGGTGGAGCAGATTCAGGCGCGCGGGGCGCGGCCCCTGATCGTCGGCGGCACGCTGCTGTACTGGAGGGCGCTCACCGAAGGCCTGCACGAACTGCCCGCCGCCGATCCCGCCGTGCGCGAAGCCCTTGCCGCCGAGGCGCGTGAGCGCGGCTGGAGCGCGCTGCATGCCGAGCTGGCCCGCATCGACCCCGCCACCGCTGCGCGCCTGGCCCCGCACGACGCGCAGCGCGTCCAGCGCGCGCTGGAGGTATGGCGCGCGACGGGCAAGCCGCTTTCAGCCTGGCATTCTGCTACAAAAAGCGTAGCTGCCCGTGGTGATTCCGCGGTCAACTACCAGGTTTTTTCCCTTGAACCGCGCGAGCGCGCGTGGCTGCATGCGCGCGTCGCCGCGCGCTTTGGCGCGATGCTGGACCAAGGCCTGGTGGCCGAGGTCGAGCACCTGCGCGCGCGCGGCGATCTGCACGCCGATCTGCCCAGCATGCGCTGCGTCGGCTACCGCCAGGTGTGGGACACGCTGGAAGGCCGCGCGCCGCTGTCCACCCTGCCTGATCGCGGCGTGGCCGCGACACGCCAATTGGCCAAACGGCAGCTCACCTGGCTGCGCGGCATGCCCAACCGACAGGTGCTGGCCTGCGACGACCCACAGGCGCCCGACCAACTGGTTGCGCGCGCCTTGTCGCTCCTGGGCGCGCGCCAAGGTCACAATCGAGCCCTGCCATGTTGACCGCCGAACTTCCCTTGGCCGCCCATATCCTGCTGATGCTCGGCTTTGCCGCGCATGTGCTGCTGCGCAACGATCTGGCGGCCGACAAGCGCATGGCCTGGATCATGGTGATCGTTCTGGTGCCCTACCTGGGCTGTGCGCTGTATTTCCTGTTTGGCAGCGCCAACCTCGGCCGCACGCTGATCCAGCGGCGCGTGCGCGTGCACGACCTGATTCACGGGCAGATCACCAGCGAAGGCGACGGCGCGCGCGCGATGGGCAACGCGCAGAAGTTGTCGGAGTTGATCGCCCCGCCTTGGCACGGCGTGTTCCGTTACGCCGGCTCGATCAACGGCTTTTCACCCGAGGCGGGCAATCTGGGCGAGCTGATGGCCGACGGGCACGCCGCCCGTGCCCGCATGCTGGCCGACATGGATGCGGCCACGCGGCAGATCCACGTGCTCTACTACATCTGGCTGGATGACCACACCGGCACCGAGGTGGCCCAGGCCTTGATGCGCGCGGCGCGGCGCGGCGTGGTCTGCCGTGCGATGGTCGACGGCATGGGCTCGCGCGCGTTCATCCGCTCGCCGCTGTGGCGCCAGATGGCCGAAGCCGGCGTGCAGGTGGCCGTGGCCTTGCCCATCAACCACCCGCTGAAGGTCCTGCTCACCAGCCGGATCGACCTGCGCAACCACCGCAAGATCACGGTTATCGACGAGCGCATCACCTATTGCGGCAGCCAGAACTGCGCCGACGAGGCCTTCGCCGTCAAGGCCCGCTTCGCCCCCTGGGTGGACATCATGGTGCGCATGCAAGGCCCGGTCGTCACGCAGATGCAACTGCTCTTTGCCACAGACTGGATGCAGTTCACCGGCCAGCAGATCGACCCTTGCGCCAACCCGGCCGAGCCGCTCCCGGGCGGTTTTCCCGCCCAGGTGGTGGGCGACGGACCGACCGAGCGCGATCACTCCACGCCGCAACTGGTGAGCACGCTGATCGCCAGCGCCAACCGGACCCTGACGATCTCGACCCCCTACTTCGTCCCCGACGCCACGGTGCTCGAAGCCCTGTGCGCGGCGGCGCTGCGCGGCGTGCGCGTGACCATGGTCTTCCCCCGGCGCAACGACTCCTGGATCGTGGCCGCCGCCAGCCGCAGCAACTACTGGCGGCTGCTGTCCGCGGGCGTCGCCATCCACGAATACCGCGACGGCCTGCTGCACGCCAAGACGCTCACCATCGACGGCGAGTTGACGCTGATCGGCTCAACCAATCTGGACCTGCGCAGCTTCGGCCTGAACTACGAGAACAACGTGGTCCTGCAGGACGCCACCCTCACCGAAGCCATCACGCAGCGCCAACACAGCTACATCGCCGCGGCCGACCCGGTCACGCTCGACGACGTGCGCCGCTGGCCCTGGTGGCGGCGCATCTGGAACAACGTGCTGGCGACCGTCGGCCCGGTTCTCTGAGCCCGCGCGATGCGCGGGATGCTGATGAATTACGATGGTGCGTCGCCCCGTGCCCCTCACTTGACGCCAGACGCGCCCCCACACCCATGATGCTTCGCAGACTCGCCCCCCTGGCCGCCATTGGCCTCGTCGCCACCGCCGCCCTCGCCCAGTCCTACCCGGACAAGCCTATCCGCCTGGTCATCCCCTTCCCCCCTGGCGGCGGCACCGACATCCTGAGCCGCCTGGTGGCGCAAAAACTGACCGAGCAGTACAAGTGGACCGTGGTGCCCGACAACAGGGCCGGCGCCGGCGGCACGCTGGGCATCACCGAAGAGGCCCGCGCCAAACCCGATGGCTACGACATGGTCATGGGCCAGAAGGACAACCTGGTCGTCGGCCCCTGGATCTACAAGAACCTGCCGTGGAACCCCACCAAGGACTTTGCCCCGGTGGCTCATGTGGCCTGGTCGCCGGTGATCATCGCCACCAGCGTGGGCAGCAAGTACAAGACCCTGGCCGACGTGGTTGCCGCCGCCAAGGCCGCGCCCGACACCGTCACCTACGGCTCCCCCGGCAACGGCACCACCATCCACCTGGCGGGCGACCAGTTTGGCCATGCCGCCGGCATCAAGCTGCGCCACGTGCCCTACAAGGGCTCCAACCCCGCGCTGATGGACGCGCTGGCCGGCAACCTGGATCTGGTGGTCTCATCCGTGCCCTCGGCCATGGGCCAGATCAAGGCTGGCAAGCTCCGCCCGCTGGCCGTCACCTCGGCCAGGCGCAGCAGTTCGCTACCCGACGTGCCCACCGTCGCGGAAAGCGGCTACAAGGGCTTCGACACCGGCACCTGGTACGGCCTGCTGATGCCCGCCGGCACGCCCAAGGCCCTGGTCGAGCAGATGAACACAGCCGTCAACAAACTGCTGGCCACGCCCGAACTGCAAAAAGCCATCCACGACCAGGGCGCCGAACCCCAGGCCATGAGCCCCGAGGCCTTTGCGCAGCAGATCCAGCGTGAGTACCACGGCATGGAAAAGATCGTGCGGGACGCGGGTGTGAAGATTGAGTAGATGAGTGTCCTGCCGCGAAGCGCGGCGTGCATTGGCCTCACCGAAAACCCGCGGGGCGGCACTCACCCAGGTCAATGGCCAACAAAGGCTTCGCCGCAAAAAGGCCCCCTCACTTCGCATAGTCACTCACCACCTTCCAGCGCCCTTCCTGGATTTGCGACAGGCGCCAGGCGCCGCTGCCCAGGCGTTTGGTGGCGGAGAAGGTCAGTTGCGGGCTGCCGAAGAAGGTCGGGGCGACGGTGCTGGCGTCCATGGCCTTGATGAAGCTGTCGGCGTTGAGGTTGGCGCCGGCCTTTTGCGCCGCCTGGATGAAGGCGTCCATCATCAGGTAGCCGCTGACCGAGAACACGCCGGGATCCTCGTTGAACTTGGTCTTGTACTTGTTGGCCCAGAAGCGGATGGGCTGGGCCGCCGCGTCGGTATAGGGCGCCTCGACCGTCATGGTGGCATACAAGCCGTTGGTGGCCGCGCCGCCGAGCTTGTGGATCAGCTCGGTGTAGGCGGCGGCGGAGCCCAAAAACGTGGGGTTGAAGCCGATCTTGCGCGACTCGGCCATGGTGCCGATGGTCTCGCGGATGATGGTGCCCATGACCACCAGATCGCAGCCGGCGGCCTTCATGCGCGCAACCTGCGAGGAAAAGTCGGTCGCGCCGCGCTTGAAGCTGGTTTTTTCGACCAACTCCGCGCCAGCCGCCTTCATGCCGGCCTCGGCGCCGCGCAGCACCTCCAGGCCGAACTCGTCGTCCTGATAGATCGCGCAGACCTTGCTGGCGCCTTTTTCCTTGGCCAGCCGGGGCGTGGCCTCACGCATCTGGTCGTAGTAGGGCGCGATGAACGAGTACTTGAGCCGGTTCAGCGGCTCGTACATCTCGCGCGCGGCCGACAGCGGAAAGAAGCTGATCACGTTCTTGTCGAACAGCACCGGAAACGTGGCCAGGTTCTGCGCCGTTCCGATGTGGCCGACCATG
>DAIOSZ010000144.1:0-10295 GCA_036752305.1 Burkholderiaceae bacterium | reverse complement strand
CAGGGCGCAGCCCGATTCCTCGCAGCCGCGCGCGATGCCGCCGACCACGCGTGCGGCGGTGTCCACGTCGAGCCGGCCGCAGGCGAGATAGTCGAGAAAGAACAGCGGCTCGGCGCCCTGCACCAGCACGTCGTTGACGCTCATTGCCACCAGGTCGATGCCGACGCCGTCATGCAGGCCCCACTCGAAGGCGAGCTTGAGCTTGGTGCCGACGCCGTCGGTGCCCGAGACCAGCACCGGCTCGCGGTAGCGCTTGGGCACCTCGAAGAGCGCGCCAAAGCCGCCGATGCCGCCGAGCACGCCTTCGCGCAGCGTTCTCTTGGCCAGCGGCTTGATGCGCTCGACCAGGGCGTCGCCCGCGTCGATGTCCACGCCGGCGTCTTTGTAGGAAAGGGGAGTCTGGGTCATGGGAGGGCAGCCTGGCTGGCCGGGTGAACGCCGGGCGACAGGGCCGCGGCTAGAATTTGGGCGGAATTTTACGGCCCCCAATGCAGCTCACCACCTTTCAACAGCGCGCCCTGGCCTGGAGCGCGATTGCCGCCGTGGCCGTGCTGCTGCTGTGGCTGTTCGGGCCGGTCCTGACCCCGTTCCTCGTGGGCATGGTGCTGGCCTATGCGCTCAATCCGGTGGTCAACCGGGTGGACGGCCTGTTTCGCGGCCACATGCCTCGCGTGGTCGGGGTGGTGCTGGTGGAACTGGCGTTCGTGCTGATCGTCACGGGCATCGTGCTGCTGGCCGTGCCGGTGGTGACCAAGCAGTTGCCGCTCATACGCGACCAGTTGCCGCGCATGTTCGACCAGCTCAGCCAATGGCTGCAGCCGCTGCTCTCCCAGCTGGGCGTGCAGATCGATCTGGACATCGCCAGCCTGCGCGACCGCGTGATCAAGTACCTGTCGGAGCACGCCTCCAGCTTTGGGGAATCGCTCCTGTCCTCGCTCAAGCTCGGCGGCAGCGTGGCGTTCGCGATCGTCGGCAACGTGGTGCTGATTCCCGTGGTGCTGTTCTACTTGCTGCTGGACTGGCCGCGCTTCATGGCCTTTTTGTATTCCTTCGTGCCGCCGCGCTTTCGCGAGGCGGTGGACAGCTTCACCAGCGAAGCCGACGGCGTGCTCGGCCAGTATCTGCGCGGACAGTTGCTGGTCATGTTGGTGCTCGCGGTGTACTACTCGGTGGGCCTGGCGGCTTTCGGCCTGAATCTGGCGCTGCCGGTCGGCGTCTTCACCGGGCTGGCGATCTGCGTGCCCTACCTGGGCTTCGGGGTGGGGCTGGTGCTGGCGCTGCTGGCGGGCATGCTGCAGTTCAGCGTGGGCAAGGCGCTGCTGATGCTCGGCGTGGTCTATGGCGCGGGCCAGGTGCTGGAGAGCTTCTACCTCACGCCGCGCCTGGTGGGTGAGCGCATCGGCCTGCATCCGCTGGTGGTCATCTTCATCCTGCTGGCGTTCGGCCAGTTGTTCGGCTTCGTCGGCGTGCTGGTCGCGTTGCCGGTGGGCGCGGTGATGCTGGTGGCGCTGCGGCGCGTGCGCGCGGGGTATCTGGCCAGTCCCATCTACAAGGGTTGAGCGTCCGTGAGGCAACTCACGCTCGACATCGGCCTGACGAGCGGCCCCACGCTGGAGAATTTCCTGCCCGGGCGCAACGCCCAGGCGCTGGAGCACCTGCGCCTGCAAACCGGCGGCGCCCGCCCGTCGCCGGTGCCCAGCTATCTGTGGGGGCCACCGGCCTGCGGCAAGACGCATCTTCTGAGCGCCGTTCGCGCGGGCCTGGAGTCCCGGGGCCTGCCGGTTGCCTGGCTGGCGCCGGGGCAAGGCGCGGATTTCGTGGTGGAACAGCCCTGGGCCGCGCTGCTCATCGACGATGCCGAGCGCCTCTCGGCGCTGGAGCAACAGCAGGCGTTTCAGGGCTTTGTCCAGGCCCTCACGCCGGTGGATGGCCAGCCGCGCTGGGTGCTGGCCGCCGGCAGCCTGCCGCCGGCGCGGCTGGCGCTGCGCGAGGATCTGCGCACGCGCCTGGGCTGGGGCGTGGTGCACGAGCTGCAGCCGCTGGATGAAGCGCAAACCCGCGCCGTGTTGCGCCAGCGCGCCGAGGCCCGCGGCCTGGTGCTCGGCGACGAGGTGCTCGATTTCCTGCTGGCGCGCTTTTCACGCGACCTCGGCTCGCTCACGCAGCTGCTCGAACAGCTCGACGGCTACGCGCTGCGCACGCGCCGCGCGCTGACAATCCCGCTCGTCAAGGCCATGCTGCAAGAAGAGTGACGGCGCCAGGAGTCCGGGCGGCAGAAAGGCATCGGCTGCAACGGCTGGAGAAAAGGCCCATTTCGCACCCATTTTTCCGGCGGTAGCGATCGCTGCCGTCCTCAACAGTGGGCGCCAATTGGGCTCTTTTCCCACCCGTTTCGCCGCGACGCCTTCTCCCGCCCGGACTCCTGGCCATAATCGCCCGCCACGCTCCCGGCGGGCGAAGGGGTGGCCCGCCAGGGCCATGGTGTTGCATTTTTTTGGCCGATAACCCAATAGGAATAGCCACGGCCAGCTATCATTTTTGATGAAGCTTGCGCTCTTCGATCTCGACCACACGCTGCTGCCCATCGACTCTGACCACGCCTGGGGCCAATTCAGCGCCGGCATCGGCTGGGTGGACCCCCTCACGTTCAACGAACGCAACGATGCGTTCTACCGCGACTACCAGGCCGGCCGCCTGGATGTGCGCGAGTACATCCGCTTTGCCACGGCCGCCGTGCGTGCCCAGGGACCGCTGGCGGCGCAGGCGGCGCACGCGCGCTTCATGCGCGAGGTGGTCGAACCCGCCATCCGTCCCGAGGCCCTGGCCCTGGTGGAGCGGCACCGCCAGGCGGGCGACGCCACGGTGATCGTGACGGCCACCAACGAATTCGTCACCCGGCCGATTGCCGCGCGCTTTGGCGTGGACGACATCATCGCCGTGGAACTGGCGCGCGACGGCGGCGGCTGGCTCACCGGCGAAATCGCCGGCACGCCGTCGTTTCGCGAAGGCAAGGTGGCGCGTGTGGAACAATGGCTGGCCGCGCGCGGTCTGGGCTGGGGCGACGTGGAGGGCACCTTCTACTCCGACTCGCCCAACGACCTGCCGCTGCTCGAACGCGTCGATCACCCGGTGGCCACCAACCCTGATCCACGGCTCGAAACCCTGGCCCGCGAGCGCGGCTGGCGCGTGCTGCACCTGTTTTCATGATCAAAAAATTCATCGACCAACTGATCTCCAAGGCCACCGGCCGTCCGGCCGCCAAGCCCAAGTTCGGCAAGCGGCTGGAAATTCCCGCCGCTGAACACGGCATCGACCGGGCCAAGGTGGACGAACGGGCGCTCGCCGTGGTCAGCACGCTCAAGGCGGGGGGCTTCGAGGCCTACATCGTCGGCGGCGCGGTGCGCGACCTGCTGCTCGGCCTGGTGCCCAAGGACTTCGACGTGGCCACCAACGCCACGCCCGAGCAGGTCAAGCAGCTGTTCCGGCGTGCCTTCATCATCGGGCGGCGCTTTCGCATCGTTCACGTGGTCTACGGGCGCGGGCGCGAGCATGAGGTGATTGAGGTCTCGACCTTCCGCAAATACCTCGACAACGCCGCCGCCGAGCCAGTGGCCGGCAACGAGAAGACCTCCCGCCAGCAGCTCGCCGGCATGGAACACGCGGTGGACGCCAGCGGCCGGGTGCTGCGCGACAACGTCTGGGGCCCGCAGAACGAGGACGCCGCGCGGCGCGACTTCACCGTCAACGGCCTGTACTACGACCCCGAGCGGCAGATCGTGGTGGACTACCACGGCGGCTTCAAGGACGTGCGCGCCAAGCGCCTGCGCCTGATCGGCGACCCGGCCACGCGCTACCGCGAGGACCCGGTGCGCATCCTGCGCGCGGCGCGCTTTTGCGCCAAGCTCTCGGCGCTGGGCTTTCAGTTCGACCCCAAGACCGCCGCGCCCATTGCCGGCATGAAGGGGCTGTTGGCCGACGTGCCGCAAAGCCGCCTGCACGACGAAATGCTCAAGCTGCTGCAAACTGGTCACGGTCCGGCCAGCGTCGCGCAACTGCGCGCGCTGGGCTTGCAAAGCGGCGTCTATCCGCTGCTGGACCTGGTGGTCGAGCGCGCCGACGAGCCCATGGTGGCCGCCGCGCTGCAGGACACCGACCGGCGCGTGGCCGAGGGCAAATCCGTCGTGCCCTCGTTTCTGCTGGCCTGCGTGCTCTGGCGCGACGTGCAGGCGCTGTGGGCCACGCGTCAGGCCCGCGGCGTGCCGCCGTTTCCGGCGCTGCAGGAGAGCATCGACGAGGTGTTCGACGCGCGCGTGGGCGATGTCTCCGGGCGCGGCAAGCTCGGCGCCGACATGCGCGAGATCTGGATGATGCAGCCGCGTTTTGAGCGCCGCAGCGGCCATGCGCCGTTTTCGCTGGTCGAGCAGCCGCGCTTTCGCGCCGGCTTCGACTTCATGCGCCTGCGTGCCGATGCCGGCGAAATCGACGAACTGCTGGCCGACTGGTGGCAGGAGTTTTCCACCGCCGACGACGCCGCGCGGCGCGACCTCGTCGAGCAGGTGCGGCTGGACCGCCAGGGCGGCGGGCAGGCGGGCCGCGGGCGCCAGCGTCCGGCGCGCGGGCCCGCGCCGCAGGCCCCACGCGAGTCGGCCGAAGGGCCGCTGTCGATTCCGCCCGATGGCGAAGCTCCCGGGGAGCACAGCCCCTCCGTCGGCGATGGCGCTCCGCCCGCGCGCAAACGCCGTCGCCGCCGTCGCTCGGGCGCCCGCGGGCAGCCGGGCGGGGAGGGCGGAGAAGGCGCGGCGGGCGGTGGCGGCCCCACGGCCGGCGAGCCAACCGGCGGCGGTGCCTGAGCTCATCGTCGGCCTGGGCGCCAACCTGGGCGATGCCCGCGCAGCGCTGCGCGGCGCGGTGGCCGCCCTTCACGCGCTGCCCGGCGTGCAGCCTCGGGCCTGCTCCGCGCTGTGGCGCAGCGCCCCGGTGGACGCGCCGGGCGAGGATTACCTGAACGCCGTTGTCAGCGTTTCCTACCCTTTCTCCGCGCAACAAGCCCTCCAGCAGCTGCAAGACATAGAGCAGCAAGCCGGCCGCCAGCGCCCCTACCGCCACGCGCCGCGCACGCTGGACCTGGACCTGCTGTTCTGGGGCGACGAGACCATCGACACCCCCACGCTCACCGTGCCGCACCCGCGCTGGCGCGAGCGCGCCTTCGTGCTCCATCCGCTGGCCGAGGTGGCGCCACGGCGGGTCACGCCGGCCATGCTCGCCGCCGTGTCGGCGCAGCGCATCCAGCGCCTGACGGAGCCCTTTCCCTGAACGCCGGGGCGGTCAACGGGCGAACTATAAAAATAGTAGCTGCTCGTGGTGATTCTGATTGAAGAATCGGCACTTTTTGCTGTGAAAATCGGGCTTCTGGCAGAGATTTTTGTAGAGGCATCAACAGAAAATGTCGCAATCTCTACAAAAATGCTTTTTGCAGAGGTTGGGGCAGGGATTTTGGGCCATTTTTCTGAATCATTTTGGCTTTAAGCCATTTAAATATAACCACGGGCAGCTATTGATTCAGTAGCGTGAATTTGCGGCTCGAACGCTGCCCGAACCAGCCCTCCGGCCCCTGCCGGCGCGCCGGCACGCAGTTACACTCCGCGTCACTTTCGCCACATCAGAGGAAACGCCATGTTGTTTGGCAAGTTGCTGCCCCGCGAGGGCAGTTTTTTTGCGCAGTTCAACCAGCATGCCAGCTACACCGTGGAGGCAGCGCGCGCGTTTGCCAAACTGGTCGAAAACTACGGCGACGCCCACCTGCGCGAGAAGTACAACCAGGACGTGGACAACGCCGAGCGGGCCGCCGACCGGGTGACGCACGACGTAAACAAGGCCATCCACAAGACCTTCATCACGCCGATCGACCGCGAGCAGATCCATTCGCTCATCAACACGATGGACGACGTGGCCGACCTGATCCAGGATTCGGCCGAAACCATGGCGCTGTACGACGTGCGGCACATGACGGACGAGATCAAGCGCCTGACGGACCTCAGCCTCAAGTGCTGCGAGCGCATGGAGGACGCCATCAAGCTCCTGGAGGACATCGCCGACCCGAAGACCGCCGAGTCGGCGCTCAAGACCTGCGAGGAGATCGACCGCCTGGAGTCCGACGCCGACCGCGTGATGCGCAGCGCCATGAGCCGCCTGTTCCGCGAGGAGCAGGACGTGCGCGAATTGATCAAGCTCAAGGCGATCTACGAGCTGCTGGAGTCGATCACCGACCGCTGCGAGGACGTGGCGAACGTGATCGAAGGCATCGTGCTGGAAAACTCATGACCGGGCGCCAGATGTTCACCGCGCCCGCCGCCGCCGGGAGGCTTGCCTGATGGGCGCGGCCTCCACGGCCCTGTGGGTGGTCGTTCTGCTGGTGGTGCTGGCGCTGCTGTTCGACTTCATGAACGGCTTCCACGACGCGGCCAACTCGATTGCCACCGTGGTCTCCACCGGGGTGCTGCGGCCGGCCCAGGCGGTGCTGTTCGCGGCGTTCTTCAACTTCGTCGCGATCTTCATCTTCCACCTGAGCGTGGCGGCCACGGTGGGCAAGGGCATCGTGGTGCCGGGCGTGGTGGACACGCACGTGGTCTTTGGCGCGCTCACCGGCGCCATTGTGTGGAACCTGATCACCTGGTACTACGGCATTCCCAGCAGTTCCTCGCATGCGCTGATCGGCGGCATCGTCGGCGCGGTCATCGCCAAGGCGGGCACCGGCTCGCTGCTGGCGGCGGGCATCGTCAAGACGGTGGTGTTCATCTTCGTCTCGCCGCTGCTGGGCTTCGTGCTGGGCTCGCTGATGATGGTGGCCGTGGCCTGGCTGTTCCGCCGGGCCACGCCCTCGCGCGTGGACAAATGGTTTCGCCGCCTGCAACTGGTCTCGGCTGGCGCCTACAGCCTGGGCCACGGCGGCAACGACGCGCAAAAGACCATCGGCATCATCTGGATGATGCTGATCGCCACCGGTTACGCGAACAGCTCGGACAGCTCGCCGCCCACCTGGACCATCATTTCGTGCTACATCGCCATCGGGCTGGGCACCATGTTCGGCGGCTGGCGCATCGTCAAGACGATGGGGCAGAAGATCACCAAGCTCAAGCCGGTGGGGGGCTTTTGCGCCGAAACCGGCGGCGCGCTCACGCTGTTCCTGGCGACGGCGCTGGGCATTCCGGTGTCCACCACGCACACCATCACCGGCGCCATCGTCGGCGTCGGCTCCACGCGCAACCCCAGCGCCGTGCGCTGGGGCGTGGCCGGCAACATCGTCTGGGCCTGGGTGCTGACGATTCCCGCCAGCGCCTTCGTGGCCGGCGTGGCGTACTGGCTGAGCCTGCAGCTCTATTGAGAAATCTTGCGCGCCTCCTCGATCTGGACCTCGAAGTAGCGCTGGAAGCTGTAGACGATGCTGGCCACCAGCACGGCCGCGCCGATCATCAGCGAGGCGACGATGGCGCCGATCGTGAACCAGTTGGTGCGGCCCGGCGCGGCGTCCAGCGGCGCGCCCGGGTTGTAGCGCGCGTTCCAGCGCTCGGGCGTGGCCAGCCCGAAAATGATGGCCTGCAGCGCGCAGCCCGCGATGGTGAAGCCCAGCAGCGGAATCAGCAGCCACGACAGCTGATCGTCCACGCCGAACTCGCGCGCCCGTGACACGCCCCACAGGCCCAGCGCCGTGGGAACGAGCAGCAGCCAGCCGAGCCAGTCGGAGAAACCGTGCAGATAAAAGCGGTGCAGCCCCACAGGCCCGCCGAGAAAGGCGAGCCATGCCGCCAGCGTCTTGTTTTTCATGCGTCGATGCGAATTTCGGCCTATCGGGTGAAGGGCCGGCGAAAAGTTATAATCAAAGGCTTTCCAGCGTGCGCTGACCGGGTGGTCAGTTGCGTGTCTCAACGCCGGAAGATCACGGGGCGCGGCTTGCGGGCGTGCCCTGCATTCCACCCCTTTAGGATAAATCATGGTCGTGATTCGACTCGCCCGGGGAGGCTCCAAAGGCCGCCCGTTCTTCAGCATCGTTGCCGCCGACAAGCGCGTGCGCCGTGATGGCCGCTTTATTGAGCGCATCGGTTTCTACAACCCCTCTGCCGTCGAAGGCGAGGAAGGCCTGCGCATCGCGCAGGACCGCCTGACGCACTGGCTGAGCGTGGGCGCTCAGCCGTCCGACACCGTCAAGCGCCTTGTCAAGCAAGCCGCCGCCAAGACCGCCGCGGCCTGAGCGGGCGGATGGCCCGGCGCCGGCGCGGCTCGATCTGGAGCCCGCCGCGCTGCCCTCCGATGCCATTGAAGTGGCCCGGGTGCTCGGGCCCTGGGGCGTCAAGGGCTGGATCAGGCTCGCGCCCCACAGCGCCTCACCCGAGGCGCTTTTTTCTTCGCGCCGCTGGTACCTGTCGCCGCCTGAACGGGGGGCGTCGGCCTTGTCCGGGGTGAGCCTGTTGCCCATTGCCGAGGCCCGCGAGCATGGCGATGGCGTGGTCGCGCGCTCGCCCGCCATCGCCGGACGTGACGAGGCCGGGAGCCTGCGCGGCGCGCGCGTGTTCGTGCCGCGCTCGAGCTTTCCCACCGCCGCCGAGGGCGAGTACTACTGGGTGGACCTGATCGGCCTGGCCGTGGTCAACGCGCAAGGCGTCGATCTGGGCCGGGTGCGCGAGCTGATGTCCAATGGCCGGCAAAGCGTGATCGTCGTCGAGGCCGACGAAGGCGAGGCCAAGCCGCGCGAGCGCCTGATTCCCTTCGTCGATGCCTACGTGACCGACGTCGATCTGGCGGGGCGGCGCATCACGGTTGACTGGCAGCCGGACTACTGAATTGCCCGAGCGCCCCGTGTCCCCGCGCTTCGATCTCATCACGCTGTTTCCCGAGCTCATCGCGCCGCACCTGGCGCATGGCGTGACGCGCCGCGCCTTCGCCTCGGGTGACGTGCGGGTGCATTGCTGGAATCCGCGCGAGCAGGCCGAGGGCAACTACCGGCGCGTCGACGACCGGCCTTTTGGCGGCGGCCCGGGTATGGTGATGATGGCCGAGCCCCTGGTGCGCTGCGTGCGGGCGATCCGTGCTGCGCGTGACGACGCGGCGCCGGTGTGGCTGTTCTCGCCGACGGGAGCGCCGCTCACGCACGCGCGCGCGCAGGCCTGGTCGCGGGGAGCGGGCGCCATTTTGGTGTGTGGACGCTACGAAGGCATCGACCAGCGCTTCATCGACGATTGCGTGGACGAGGAAATCAGCCTCGGCGACTTCGTCCTCTCGGGCGGCGAAATCGCCGCGCTGGCGCTGCTGGATGCGGTGGCGCGCTTGCGTCCGGGCGTGCTGGGCGATCAAGGCAGCCACGCCGCCGACAGCTTCAACCCCGAATTGGACGGCTTGCTGGACTGCCCGCACTACACCCGTCCCGAGGTCTGGCAAGGGCAGCGCGTGCCGGCCGAACTGCTGTCGGGCCATCACGCGCGGATCGAGCAATGGCGGCGCGAACAGCGTCTGGCGCTGTCGGCGGCGCGCCGGCCCGAACTCATCGCGCGGGCCCGCGCGGCGGGGCGCTTGTCGGCTGAGGACGAAGCGTTCCTCGCCGGGCTATAATCAAAGGCTTTTCGATCCTCTGGTCGGCTGCCTGGGGCAGCGCCCGCGCCCGGATATTTCCGCGCGGCGCACCCAATGCTCCAGGCCACGCGCCACGGTTGGCGCCGCGCTTCCACGATCGGCAAAAAGGAAAACCATGAACCTCATCCAGACCCTCGAAAAAGAGGAAATCGAACGCCTGGGCCGCAAGATCCCGGACTTCTCCCCCGGCGACACCGTGATCGTCAGCGTCAACGTCGTTGAAGGCACCCGCAAGCGCGTGCAGGCCTACGAAGGCGTGGTCATCGCCAAGCGCAACCGCGGCCTCAACAGCGGCTTCACGGTGCGCAAGATGTCCAGCGGCGAAGGCGTGTAGCGGACGTTCCAGACCTACAGCCCGCTGATCGCCAGCATTGAGGTCAAGCGCCGCGGCGACGTGCGCCGCGCCAAGCTGTACTACCTGCGCGAGCGCTCGGGCAAGTCGGCGCGCATCAAGGAAAAGCTGGTCTCCAAGGACAAGAGCGCCGCGACGGCCGCCTGAACCCGTTTCCGTGGCTGATCGCAAGCAACCGCCCGGGCCCTGGCCCGCGGCGGTTTTTTATTGGGGCCGGTGATCGCATGGCCACTCCCAGTCCTGGCTCGCTATCGGCCATTCCCAACTTCAACCCGCGCACCGTGCCGGTGCTGCCCCAGCCGCACCCCCTGCCCCCCCGGCC